>DATIOU010000036.1:0-34691 GCA_035472835.1 Streptosporangiaceae bacterium
TGCTGACGCAGTGATGTATACCGCGCCGAGTTGGCGGCCGACTGCTTGCGGATGATCGCGAGCCGCTGGTTTGTGGAGCCGAGTTGCTGCTGCACCTGGTCGTACTGCTGGACGAGCGTCCGCATCTGCGCCTGGACCTTGGAGAGCTTGGCCTGCGCCTGGCTTAGGGTCGGAGTGGGTTTGGCGATCGCGCTCGCGCTGATGCCGATGAGTAGTCCCGCGGCAGAGACCGAAACAGTCACAGCCGCTGCACCTTGCCTGACGATCCTTCGAACCGACGGCGGCGTATGCACCTGGGTGACACGCTCCTTCTTCCACTGTCGGCCTACCGGGTCAGCTGACGGGTTCGGGCTGTGGAAGTCTGCCCTACGGCCCGGTTCATGTCCGGGCCGATTCACCCCTGGCGGCGCCACGCTGGCGCCGTCCGGTGGGTCCCCGGCTCTCCCAGCCGGCCTTGCAAGCCCGCTGATTCGGGAGATTCGGCTGCGGCCGACCGCCGCCGCCGGAATGGCGACTGCTAAGCGATGCGGCCCGCTGCACGACCTTAGCGGCGCGGCGAGGGAGGATTCAACCGCTTCGCGAAGTCCCGGGCCGTGTTTCTCGCAAACGCACGCACAGAGCGAAGTCGCAATGAGCTTGCCCGAGCGGCATTATGACCTCGCGTTTGCAGGTGATGGCCCAGGCCGAGCCGGCGTGCGCCCGGCGACCGGTCGCGAAGCGGTTGCCGGGATTGGTGCCCCTGGCTGTCGGGGTAGTCGCGGGCCGCCCCGGGTGGGCGGCGCGCCTGAGCCGGACTGTCGGCACCGGGGCCTAGCGTGAACTCGTGACCGGAGCCCTGGCGGACCTCAGCCTCGTCGTCGTTGACGTCGAGACCACCGGATGGCTCGAAGAGCAAGGCGAGCTCACTGAGATCGGCGCCGTGCGGCTGACGGGCGGCCAGGTCACCGGCGAGTTCTCGTCCCTGGTCCGGCCGTCGCTTCCGGTTCCGGCCGACATCACTGCGCTGACTGGAATCACCGACGAGATGGTCGGGCGGGCACCGCAGCCTGCCGCCGCACTCCGGGCGTTCCTGGCTTTCGCGTGCGACGGGGTACTCGTGGCCCACAACGCGCCGTTCGACCTGGCTTTCCTGACCACCGCATGTGCCGCCTGCCAGATCGCGTGGCCGTCGGCCGCGGTGCTCGACACTGCGGTCCTGGCTCGTATCCTGCTCGGCCCGGATGAGGTGCCAGACTGCCGCCTCGCCACGCTGGCCGACTACTTCGCCGCGAAGACAGCGCCATGTCACCGGGCCCTGCCTGATGCCAAGGCGACCGCTGACGTGCTAACTGGACTGCTGAGGCTGGCGGCGGGCATCCGGCCCGCGCGCCCGCCTAGGCTCGTCAGCATGGCCAGCTGATCCGGCGGTACGCTACTTGGCGCGGGTCAGGGCGCCGGATCCCGGCCAGCCAAGGAGGCGAGCTATGGTCACTGCAATCGTCTTGATCAAGGCCGATGTGGCCCGCATCGCCGAGACCGCCGAGGAGATAGCGAAGATCCCGGCGATCAGCGAGGTCTACTCAGTCACCGGCGAGTTCGACTTGGTCGCCATGGTCCGCGTCCGGGCCCACGAAGAACTCAGTGACGTCATTCCCGGCACGCTCAACAAGGTTCCAGGCGTGACGCACACCGAGACGCACATCGCATTCCGTACTTACTCCCGGCACGATCTCGAAGCGGCGTTCTCGATCGGCTACGCCGAGGCCTAGTCCTTCTCGCTGCTGGCGGCGAGCCGCTGGCTGGCGTCTATCCAGCGGTTGAGCAGGCTTTGCGCAGCGCCGGAATCGACAGCCTCGGCGGCGCGCCGGTACCCATCCGAGATGGCAGGTGTGAGTTCATCCGGCCCGGCCACCCCGGCGTCGGCCGCTAGCGCCGCGGCAGCGTTGAGCAGCGCGGTATCCCGCACCGGGCCCTGGCGGCCGCCCAGGAATTCCCTCACCACCTCGGCGTTGTGCGCAGGGTCGCCGCCACGCAGATCCGCGGGCACCGAGCGGGGCACGCCGAGCTCGGCCGGGTCGAACGCGGTCTCGCTGACGGTTCCGTCGTGCACTATCCACACCGTTGACGCGGCCGTCGTGGTCAGCTCATCGAGTCCGTCGCCGTGGAACACCAGCGCCGAGCAGCCGCGCGCCGCCAGCACACCGGCCAGGATCGGGCCCATCCGCGGGTCGGCCACGCCGAGCGCCTGAGCGGCTGGCCGGGCGGGGTTCGCCACCGGGCCGAGGATATTGAAGACCGTCGGCACGCCGAGCTCGCGCCGGGGCACGATCACGTGCCGCAGCGCCGGGTGATACAGCGGCGCGAACAGGAAGGCCGCGCCGACCTCGGTCACTAGTTGCTCGGTCGCCGGCGCCGGCAAGTCGATGACGACACCTAGCGCCTCCAGGACGTCGGCCGTGCCGCATGCCGAGGACGCGGCCCGGTTGCCGTGCTTGACCATCCGGGCACCTGCAGCTGCCGCCACCATCGTGCCCATGGTGGAGATGTTGACGGTCCGGGCCCCGTCTCCGCCGGTGCCGACGAGGTCCACGGTTCGGCCGTCGATCGAGATGGGCGCGGCGTGATCGAGCATGGCCTGCGCCAGGCCGGTCACCTCGCTGGCCGTCTCGCCCTTGATCCGCAGGGCCACGCCGAAGCCGGCAATCTGGGCCGGGGTCGCCGCGCCCTCCATGATCTCGTTCATCGCCCACGCGGTCTCCTCGGCGGTGAGCGAGTCACCCTTGATCAGCGCGCCGATCAAGGCGGGCCAGCTTGCGCGCGAGTCCATCTAGGGCCACCTCGATCCGGATTGGCTGTCGAGCTACTGCGTGCGGGGCCTACCCCGTTCCCATTGTGAGGGTGTGCACCGATCCGCGCCGACGTTCAGCCTTGCACGGGCTGACTGCCCGCGCCGGCGCGCTGGCGCATCAAGCCAGCCAGCTCGCGAGCCAGCGCGACCGGATCGATCGGGTGGCTTACCACGGCGTCGGCGCGTGACCAGGTCGCTAGCCAGCCATCGTCGGCCCGCGCGATGATCAGCAGGACGGGCGGGCAGTTGTAGATCTCGTCCTTGGCCTGGCGGCAGATGCCCATACCGCCGGCCGGCTGCGCCTCGCCATCGAGCACCAGAACATCGGCGCCGCCGGCGTCCAGGATGCGCCACAACATGGGCTCGGTCGCAACCTCGATGATCTCCGCTTCCGGCACGTCAGCGGCGGGCCGGCGGCCTATGGCGAGCCGGACTCGGCCGCGAGTGTCGGCATCATGGCTATACACGACAACCTTCATGGCAAAGGATGCTACCGACCTTGGGGGGTCGGGCTACGCACGCCTACGCGGTGTCGTAATAATGACCACGTGGTCTCAGCATCTACCCAGGTGGCTCCGCGCGGAGTTACGAGCCGGCCCAACCTCGTCAGCGTGGGCACGATTATCTGGCTGTCGTCGGAGCTCATGTTCTTCGCGGCTCTTTTCGCGATGTACTTCACCATCCGCTCGGTCGACAAGGGCCTGGGCCAGCACTGGCCGAAGGCGCACCTCGACTTGCGGCTGGCCACGATCAACACGATCGTGCTCCTGCTGTCGAGCGTGACCTGCCAGATGGGCGTCTTCGCGGTGGAAAAGCATCAGATCCGGCGGACCAGCGGCGTCTGGAACGTCCGCCGGTGGGGCCTGCGCGAGTGGTACGTGCTGTCGTTCCTCATGGGCTCGTACTTCATCATCGGGCAGGGCATCGAATACCTGGCTCTGATCCACGAGCAGGGCGTCACGCTGGCGTCCAGCAATTACGGTTCGGTGTTCTTCATCACAACTGGCTTCCACGGGCTGCACGTCACCGGTGGCCTGGTCGCATTTATATTCCTGCTCGGCAGGACGTTCGCCGCCAAGAGGTTCACGCTCGAGCAGCAGACGAGCGCCATCGTCGTGTCGTATTACTGGCACTTCGTCGACGTGGTCTGGATCGGGCTATACACGACCATCTACCTGATCCACTGACCGGGAACCCTGGGGATAGCTGTGAGCTGGATCACCGCGAGGCGCCGCCACCCGGCAGCTGGATACTTCGTCGTCGCCTTCGTGCTCGCACTGATCGGCGCCGGGTACGCCCTGGTCACGAGCGGCAGCGCCGCGGCGTCGTCGCCGGTCGCCGCGAACGCCGCCCAGATCGCTCAAGGCCGGAGCCTGTTCCGCCAGAACTGCTCGACCTGCCACGGTCTTTACGCCGAAGGCATTTCGGGTCAGGCGCCCAGCCTCATCGGCGTCGGCGCCGCCGCCGTTGACTTCCAGGTCAGCACCGGCCGGATGCCGGCTGCCGAGATCGGCGCCGAGAACGTCCGCAAGCCACCGCACCTGACGCCCCCTCAGACGCACGCTGTTGCCGCCTACATTCAGTCGCTTGGCGGCGGCCCCCCCATCCCGTCCGGCGCCCAGGTCAGCACCGCCGGCGCCAACACCGGCCTCGGCCAGCGGCTGTTCGTCGCGAACTGCGCGGCCTGCCACAACTTCGTCGGGGCCGGCGGCGCGCTCACGTACGGCAAGTTCGCCCCGCCGCTGACCGCGTCGACCCCGACCCAGATCTACGAGGCGATGCTGACCGGCCCGGAGGCCATGCCAGCGTTCAACGACCTGACGGTCACCCCGCAGGAGAAGCGGGCCATCATCTCGTACGTCACCAACGTGCGCGCCCAGCCAAACCCCGGCGGGTTCAGCCTGGGCCGGGTCGGGCCGGTGACCGAGGGCCTGGTGGCGTTCCTCGGATTGCTGTTTTTCGCCGTGCTGGCGGCGCTCTGGATAACTGCAAGGCACGGGAAGGCGCATGAGTAACAACCCCCCTGGCGAGCCGGGCTCCGGCGACTCCGGCGAGCAGAGCTGGCCCGAGTACCTCGGCAGCGGCGAAGGGCCCGCGATGTCGCATAGCCGCGAGTCCGGGCGGGCGGGCGAGAGCTCGGCCGGTGCCGAAAGTCACGCAGGACCGCGCCGCGTGATCGGCACGCCACCGCCCGCCGCCGCTCGAACGCTGCTGGCTGACCACGGCGACGGGGGCGAGCAGAAGCAGCCGCGCGAGCTGCCCGCGAACCCGGCGGATCCAGTCCGGGCCAAGATGGCCGAGCGGATCGTCGCCGCGTGCTTCCTGCTTGCCACGCTCGCGGGGCTCGGCTTCCTGGTCGCCTACGGGCTGATCGGCGTCGGCTCGGTCACCGCCGCCCAGCACTCGAACCTGTGGCTCGGCGGCACGCTGTCGGTGGTCTTGCTGCTGCTCGCCGCCGGCGCGGTGATCTGGGTCAGGAACGTTATGCCGCAGGTCGAGCGGACCGAGTCGCGGCACCCGATGCGGTCGACCGATGCCGAGCGGGCTGCCTTCAAGGAGACGTTCGAGGAAGGCACGGACACCAGCCAGTTCGTGAAGCGCCCGCTTATCCGGCGGACACTCATCGCCGCGACCCTGCCGCTGGCACTGGGGGTGCCGCTGTTCCTGCTGCGCGATCTCGGCCCCCTGCCCGGCACGAGCCTCGGCCACACCGTCTGGCGGAAGGGCCGGCGGCTGGTCGTGTACGGCACGGGCAGGCCGATAACACCGGCCGAGTTCAACTCGCCCGGCAGCATCATCAGCGTCGCGCCGGAGGGTTTCCAGGACAATGACAATGCGATGGCCAAGGCCGCGGTCATCATCATCAAGTTCCGGCCCGGCGAGATCCAGCCACCCACCGTGCTGCCCTGGACCGTCAACGACATCGTGGCGTACTCCAAGATCTGCACGCACGTCGGCTGCCCGGCCGCTCTGTACGAGCAGACGACCCATCACATACTCTGCCCGTGCCACCAGTCGACGTTTGACGCCGCCCGCGGGGCCAAGGTGCTGTTCGGCCCCGCGACCAGGCCGCTCCCGCAGCTGCCGATGGGCGTTGACGCGCAGGGCTTCCTGATCGCGACCAGCGATTTCCATGTACCAGTCGGCCCGAGCTACTGGGAGCGGTCATGAGCGTCGAGCGGGCCCTAGAGAGCACCGGCAACTGGCTGGACGACAGGCTCCACGGCGCTCGCGGCGTCCGGGTCTTGCTGCGGAAGGTCTTCCCGGATCACTGGTCGTTCCTGCTGGGCGAGGTCGTGCTCTACTCGTTCATCGTCTTGCTGCTCACGGGGACGTTCCTGACCCTGTGGTTCCAGCCCAGCATGACCGACGTGATCTACCACGGCTCGTATGTGCCGTTGCGCGGCGTCAGGATGAGCCAGGCTTATGCCTCGACCCTGCACATCAGCTTCGACGTGCGCGGCGGCCTGCTGATGCGGCAGATCCATCACTGGGCGGCCGACCTGTTTATGGCCGGCATCTTCGCGCACATGCTTCGCATATTCTTCACCGCCGCTTACCGCAAGCCACGCGAGATCAACTGGCTGATCGGCATCGTGCTGCTCACCCTGGGCCTGATCGAGGGCCTGTTTGGCTACTCGCTGCCGGACGACCTGCTGTCCGGAGCCGGCCTGCGGATCCTTGAGGGCGTCATCCAGTCGATCCCCATCGTGGGCAGCTACCTGGCGTTCTTCCTTTTTGGCGGCGAGTTCCCCGGCCAGCTGATTGTCCCGCGCCTGTACATCCTGCATGTGCTGCTGATTCCTGCCCTGATCCTGGCGCTCGTCAGCGTGCACCTGTTCCTGATGTTCCATCAGAAGCACACGCAGATGCCCGGCAAGGGCCGGACGAACGAGAACGTGGTCGGCGCGCCGACGTACCCGTATTTCGCGGCCAAGACTGGCGCGTTCTTCTTCTTCGTCTTCGGCGCGCTGGCGGTGGCCGGCACGTTCGTGCAGATCAACCCCATCTGGCTGTACGGGCCGTTCAACCCCGTTGCCATGTCGGCCGGCTCGCAGCCCGACTTCTACATGGGCATGCTCGAAGGCGCACTGCGCGTCATGCCCGCATGGCAGTGGGTCTTCTTCGGGCACACGTTTGCCTTCAACGTGTTCATACCCGCCCTGGTCCCGCTGGGTCTGGTGTTCACGCTGGCAGCGATCTGGCCATTCCTGGAACAGTGGATCACCGGGGACAGGCGCGAGCACCACGTCACCGACCGGCCGCGTAACGCTCCGACGAGGACTGCCCTCGGCATCGCCGTGATCACCTTCTACGGCATCTTGTGGGCGGAGGGCGCTAACGACCTGTTCGCCAACTTCTTTGATGTCCCGCTCTACTGGATCACGTGGGCGGCCAGGGTCGGCACCTTCGTCGGCCCGGTGCTCGCCTACATCATCACGAAGCGGATCTGCCTCGGCCTGCAGCGCAAGGACAACCACCTGCTCGAGCACGGCGTCGAGTCCGGCATCGTCCGGCAGCTGCCGGGCGGGGAGTTCATCGAGGAGACCCGGCCGGTCTCTGAGGACGCGCTCGCGGTGCTGCTCTCGCGCCAGGACTACCCGGCCCTGCCGGCGGCCGAGACGGCCGAGACCGACGTTCCGCCCGCCAAGATGCGCGGCGGCGTTGGCCGGGTGCGTGAGCGGCTCTACAAGGTGGTCACCGAGGCCGCGCCGCTCCCGGAGACGAACGGGCACGCGGTTGGTCACGGGAACGGGCACGCCATCGAGGACGGCCACGGTCACACCGCGATTTCCGCAGGCGCCACCCCGAGGCCAGAGGGCGAATCACACGAGGGTGACCAGCACTAGCGGCCGTCTTTCGACCAGCGCTAGCCGCCGTTCGGGCTTGAGATCTGCGCCCCTCGACGGGCGCCAGATCCAGCCTGACGTCCTGTCAACTACGTATCTGCCGGTTCGAGCGCTGATCCTTGAGTCGCTCCCGCATAGCTCGCGGGCCGTCTGGGGTTGCCTTGGCGCGTCTCTGCGCTCTCGACGTAAAGAAACGTATCGCCTGCGCAACATTATCTTCGTGATCACGACTCAGGGGACGCTGGCGTCGTAGTGCGCGAGCTAGACGCCGCGCCAGGTCGGTGACTGCCAGAACGCAACCGGCATCCTCGCTGTCAGCGGCCAGCATCAGCCCCGACTTAGACCGCGGCCTGCCGCCGCGGAGCCTCAGCTCACGGTCGACGGCTAGTGGGCGTAGTGGCCGCGGTAGTACTCGAAGACGAACCCGATGATCGCGAGCACCGTCATGAGCAGGCCGATGAGGAACAGCCACCAGCCGATCGCCACGCCGACGGCCGCGACCGCGGCGGCCAGTCCGACGAACAGCGGCCACCAGCTGTGCGGGCTGAAGAAGCCCAGCTCGCCGACTCCCTCGTCAATCTCGCCCTGCGGAGTGTCCTCCGGACGCTCGGGCAGCCGACGGCCCGTGAACAGCAGGTAGAAGCCAGTCAGGAACGCCAGGCAGACGGAGAGCGCCAGCGCCGTCGTCCCCGTGGGATCGTTCGAGAACTTCCAGTAGACGATGTCCGACCCGCCGAAGAAGGTCGCGCACCCCAGGAAGAGGTAAGCCTCTACTTTCACGATCCAGCTCCGATCGAGCGCTGCTCATGCTCAAAACGCCGATCCCGGCCCGTTCTGATGTGCGGGTAGTGCAGGTCGAACGCCGGTCGCTCGGACCTGATCCGCGGGATCGAGGTGAAGTTGTGCCGTGGCGGCGGGCAGGAGGTCGCCCACTCCAGCGAGTTGGCGAAGCCCCACGGATCGTCGGCCGTCACCGTCTCCCCCGTCTTCCACGTCTTGTAGACGTTGTAGAGGAAGACGAACGTGGACGCGCCCAGCACGAACGAGCTGATCGAGGAGATGTCGTTCAGCGTGGTCGCCAGGTGCGGCAGGTCCGGGTAGTTCGCGATTCGCCGTGGCATGCCCATGACGCCGAGCCAGTGCTGCACCAGGAACGTGCCGTTGAACCCGAGGAACACGAGCCAGAAGTGCACGTGGCCGAGCCGGTAGTCGAGGATCTTGCCGGTCCACTTCGGCCACCAGAAGTAGAAGCCAGCGAACATGCTGAACACGACGGTGCCGAATAGCACGTAGTGGAAGTGTGCCACCACGAAGTAGGAGTCGCTGACCGCGAAGTCAAGTGGCGGCGAGGCGAGGATGACGCCGGTCAGCCCGCCGAACAGGAACACGGCGAGGAACCCGAGCGCGAAGATCATCGCCGGTTCGAACGTGATCTGGCCGCGCCAGATCGTGCCGACCCAGTTGAAGAACTTCACCCCGGTGGGCACCGCGATCAGGAAGGTCATGAACGAGAAGAACGGCAGCAGTACCGCGCCGGTGGTGAACATGTGGTGCGCCCACACCGTCATGGAGAGGCCAGCGATCGCGATGGTGGCCGCGATCAGGCCCTTGTAGCCGAACAGCGGCTTGCGGGAGAACACCGGCAGGACTTCCGTGACGATGCCGAAGAACGGCAGCGCCACGATGTAGACCTCGGGATGGCCGAAGAACCAGAACAAGTGGTTCCACAAGATCGCCCCGCCGCTGTTGGCCGAGAACACCTGGGCGCCGAGCTTCCTGTCGATCTCCAGCACGAGCAGGGCGGCGGCCAGCACCGGGAAGGCCAGCAGCACCAGCAGTGAGGTCAGCAGTATGTTCCAGGTGAAGATCGGCATCCGGAACATCGTCATGCCGGGCGCGCGCATGCACAGGACGGTCGTGACGAAGTTGACGCCGCTGAGGATCGTGCCCAGGCCAGACAGGGTCAGGCCCATGATCCACATGTCGCCGCCGACGCCGGGTGAATACGTGGCGTTCGTCAGCGGCGAGTAGGCGTACCAGCCAAACGACGCGGCGCCGTTCGGGGTGAGGAAGCTCAGCAGCAAGATGATGCCGCCGAACGCGAACATGTAGTAGCTGAGCAGGTTCAGCCGCGGGAACGCCACGTCGGGCGCGCCGATTTGCAGCGGCATGATCTCGTTAGTGAAGCCCACGAACAGCGGCGTGGCGAACAGCAGCAGCATGATCGTGCCGTGCATCGTGAACAGCTCGTTGAACTGCTGGTCGGACACGATGCTGTTGTCAGGACCCATCAGCTGCGCGCGCATGATCATGGCCATCACGCCGCCGATGAGGAAGAACGCGAACGACGTGATCAGGTACAGGTGACCGATGATCTTGTGGTCGGTCGACGAGAGCCAGTCGGCGAGGATCGAGCCCTTGCGGTAGCCACGCGTCGCAACCGCAGGACCTGTCACGGTCCCGGCCGCCGGCTGGTTGTACGTGGTCACTGAGCACCCCCAGATGCGTTCTGCTTGTGCTGCTCCGACAGGATCCAGGCCTTGAACTGCGCCGGAGTCACGATCTTGATCCGGAACAGCATCCGGCTGTGGTACAGCCCGCACAGCTCAGAGCAGTGCCCGATGGTGTCGGGACCGGTGTACAGCGTGGCCGTCGGCGTCACTTCGAAGTGGTTCGGGTGATCAGGCAGCACGTCCCGCTTGAAGTCGAACGGCAGGATCCAGAACGAGTGCATGACGTCGTTGGACCTGAGGTTGAACCGGACGACCTCGTGCGCGGGGATCTCGAGGAGCGGCAGCTGATTTGTGTTGTTGGCCTTGCCGAGGTGGCCATTCCACATGTACCCGATCTCGGTGACGCCCGCCGGGGAGTTCTTGACCGGGTACTGCGGGTACTGGAACTCCCAGCTCCACTGGAACCCGGTCACGTCCACGATCACGTCGGGCTTGGCTGAGACCGAGGTGATCTTGTTCTCGTCCCGGGCGGTGAAGTAGAACAGGATGCCGACCATGATGAACGGGACCACCGTGTACAAAATCTCGATCGGCAGGTTGTACCTGACCTGATGCGGGATCCTGTCGTCGCGCTTGCGGTGGAACACGATGGCCCACAAGAGGCCGCCCCAGACCACTGCCCCGACGGCGATGGCGGCGATCCACGCACCCTGCCAGAGGTTCACGATGAGCTTGGCCGAGGTGGTCAGCGGGCTTCGCAGCCCGAGCTGCTCGACAGTGGTGGCATTACACCCTGCGGTCAGCGTGACAATTGTGATCGCAAGGGCGCCCCGCGGCACCCAGCGCCGAACCAGCCGCGACCTCGCTCCGCGGTGTGGGGCCCCGTCCTTGTCGGCCCCCCGCCCCTCGGCACGGTGCCTCTCGGCACGGTGGATGGGACTCACTTATGGCCTTCCCAGCAGCTAAGTCCCGGCGTCAGCGGCCGGTTGAGTTCGACGTCCTACAGCCTGTCGTGGAAAACAGTACAACGCCGACGTGCCGTAGCACGGGGTACCCCCAACCTCCGGCGCGAGTTGGGTATCGCGGCACCGCCTAGAGTCGGAACCGTGGTCTATTTCGACGCCGCCTCGGCCGAGCCGCTGCATCCGAGCGCACGCGAGGCGCTGCTCGCGGCACTAGACGATAGCTGGGCCGACCCGGCTCGACTGCACCGCGAGGGCCGGAGGGCGCGGCTGCTGCTCGATCAGGCCAGGGAGTCAGTCTCGACCGACCTCGGCTGCCGCCCCGATGAGCTCTCCTTCACTACCTCGGGGACGCAGGCCGTGCACCTGGCCGTCCTCGGCGCCGTGCAAGCCCGCCAGTCCACGACGCGCGGGCCAGGCCACCTGGTCGCCAGCGCCGTCGAGCACTCGGCGGTACTCAACGCGGCCGACTGGCTGGCGCGGGTCACCGGGGCCGCCGTGACCCTAAGCCCCGTGGACGGCCTCGGCCGCGTCGAGGTCGGCGAGTTCAGTGCCGCAGTGCAGCGCGACCGCACCCTGCTCGCCTGCCTCCAGTCGGCGAATCACGAGGTCGGCACGATCCAGCCGGTCGAGGACGTCGGAGCTGAGTGCCAGCGCTACCGGGTACCGCTCCTGGTCGACGCGGGCGCCTCGGCCGGCCGGCTGCCCCTGCCCGGCGGCTGGTCGATCCTGACGGCGAGCGCTCGCAAATGGGGCGGCCCAGCCGGCGTCGGCGTGCTCGCCGTCCGCAAAGGCACCCGCTGGCGGGAACCGTTCCCGGCTGACGACCGCGAGAACCGGCGTGTCCCCGGCTTTCCGAATGTCCCGGCCATTCTGGCGGCTGCTGCTTCGCTGACCGCCATGAGCCGGGAACGGGGTGAGCTCGACGCCGCGCTGCGCGCTCTGGTCGGCCGGATCCGCGCGGTAGTACCGATGACGGTGCCGGACTCCGTGGTGCACGGCGACCCGGTCGCGCGGCTGCCGCACGTTGTGACGTTTTCGTGCCTGTACGTCGATGGTGAGGCGCTCGTGACGGCGCTTGATCGGGCTGGATTCTCGGTGTCGTCGGGTAGCGCGTGCGTAGCCGACACCCGCCAGCCGAGCCATGTCCTCGCGGCAATGGGCGCGCTTACCCAAGGCAATGTGCGGGTATCGCTCCCGCGTGAGGTTACGGCCGAGTCGGTTGAGGAGTTCCTGGACGTCTTGCCGCGAATCGTGGCGACCGTGCGCGACACTGTCAGGGCGGCCACCTCGTCTGCGGTCGCGCCGTGATCTGCCAGCGCATGATCGGATCGTGCACCGTCAGCCAGGGGAGGTGACCGAGTGAGCCGGGACCGCCGAGCCGCCAGACCGACGCCCCCGCGAACTAGCAGCGCGGCACCCAACGCTGGCCGCTCCCCCACCCCGACCGCTGCCGTCGCCGCGCTGAAGCCCGCGCTCACGCTCGATGCGCTCGGCAAGAAGTGCCCGGTCCCGATTATCATGCTGGCCGACAGGATCCGCGAGGTCCCAGTCGGCCAGACAATCGAGGTACTGGCCGACGATCCCGCCGCCAAGACCGACCTGCCTGCGTGGTGCGCCCTGAAGTCGCAGGAGTTCGTGGGCTCCGCAGACTTGCCGGTCGGCTGGTCGTTCTTCGTCCGCCGCAGCTACTGAACGGCCCGGCTCGCTACGGGTCGTCGACTGCGCGGAAACGATCCGCGAACCGGCGGTCTGTTTCCCACCACGGTCGCTGAGCCGCGACCTGTACGGCCTCCGTCGCGGCCGCTTCGGTCTGAACGGCCGCGGCCGCATCGAGCTCGGCGTCGACCACCTTGGCCTCGGCCTCGTCCTCGCGGATCATCTGGATGAGCTGCGCGGCCAGGAAGGGCAGGCCGACGACGTCGCCGAGTATCCACAGCACGCCGCCGCCGATTACCTGCGACGTCGCCAGGCTCGGTCCCCAGGGCCGGGCCAGCGCCTCGTAGTAGGGACCGGCTATGAGGTGGGTGTCCGCGATCACCGCCAGCCCGAGCACGCCGTCGCCGATGACCTCGGCCGCCGTGATCCAGAGCGCGACGACGTACGGGTAGGCCTTGGGAACCGGATCCACGCGCAGCAGCGTCCAGAAGAACACGAAGCCCGGCGTCAGCAGCGCGAGGTGAGTCAGCTGCGCGACGAGCCCGGATCGAAAGCCGGCCGCGTACCACGGCGTGAAGTACAGGAGGAACGGCGTCAGCACGAGAACGAACGTCGTGATGAGCGGGAACGTCAGCACACGCGCGGTGCGGCTCCCGATCGCGTGCTCCAGTCGCGGCCCGACCCTCGGCACCGTGCCGATGATCAGCGACAGCGGGCGGCCCAGCGCGATGAAGAGCGGCACGACGAGCAGGAGCAGGATCGTCTGGACGGACCGCAGGTAGAACAGCACCGACTGGTACACGCCGATCGACGACATGGTGGCGACGACCGCGAAACCAAGGCCGAGGCCACAGAACGCGAAGCTGCGCGCTCCAGGCCACTGGGTCCCGCGCTTGCGTACGCGGCGCGCTCCGATGAGATACGCGGCACCCAGCAGGACAACGGCGGCTAGCATCCACGGATCCAGCCGCCACGAGGTGAGCGCCCGCGCG
This sequence comes from Streptosporangiaceae bacterium, assembly GCA_035472835.1. Classification (GTDB taxonomy): domain Bacteria; phylum Actinomycetota; class Actinomycetes; order Streptosporangiales; family Streptosporangiaceae; genus JAJYUU01. The sequence goes on from DATIOU010000036.1 coordinate 13,744, forward strand.
AATGTCAGCTCCGGCGGACCTTGGTAGCCGGTCGCGAGCGCAGCGAGCATGGACGTCACGCTACCGCGCGCGCTGGCGCGGGACCGAACTCGAGCGGCCCCGTTCCCGGTCTGAAATTAGTTAACGTGCTTGCCGAGCTCGTCGGCGGCGTCCTGACCATAAGAGGCGGCGCAGCGCGCGAGGAGCTCAGCGGGCTTGAGCGTGTAGTCCTGCGGGCCGGTGGTCTCAAGCGCATGGACTGCGAGCAGGTTGCCGAGCTGGGCGGATCGCTCGAGGCTGAGGCCCCACGCGACGCCCGCCAGGAAGCCGGCCCGGAACGCGTCGCCGGTCCCGGTCGGGTCGGTCGGGTGAACGTCCTTGACGGCGCTGACGAGGATCGGCGGTTCGCCGAGCTGGTCAAGCCTGGTGCCCTCGCCCCCCAGGGTCGTGACCCGAACGCCCACGTGGCGGACCACGTCTGCGGCCGTCCAGCCCGTCTTGTGCTCGGTCAGCGATGCCTCGTACTCGTTGCTGAACAGGTACGCCGCGCCAGCGACGAGGTCCCGGATCTGATCCCCCGCCAGGACGGCGAGCTGCTGTGAGGTGTCAGCCGCGAACGGGAGCTCGTTGTCTCGGCACTGCTTGGTCAGGCTGAGCATCGCGGCCGGATCGCCGGCGCCGATGAGGACCAGATCAGCGCGCCCGGACAAGCTGCCGAGGTCGAGGCTGACGTCTTCGCTCATCGCGCCTGGGTAGAAGGACGCGATCTGGTTCAGGTCGGCGTCGGTCGTGCCCACGAAGCGCGCGGTGTGGAACTTGGTCGACTCGCGCACCATGCTGGTGTCGACGCCGTGGTCGTCAAGCCAGTGCCGATACTCGGCGAAGTCGCTTCCCACGGTGCCGACGAGGAGCGGATCCAGGCCAAGGCAGCCGAGGCCGAAGGCGATGTTGGCGGCCACCCCTCCGCGCCGGATCTCAAGGTCCGACACCAGGAACGACAGCGAGACCTTGTGCAGCTTCTCCACGATGAGCTGCTCGGTGAACCGGCCAGGAAACGTCATCAGGTGGTCGGTCGCGATCGAGCCGGTGACGGCGATGCGCATCTAAGAGTCTCCGTTTTCCGCGCCGGGGCTGCCGCGCTGGGATCAGCGCGCGGTGGCCGGCCCTGCGATCGGCCGCGCCGCGGCAGTCCGCGCGGGATTCAGACCGCAGTACGCCGTTGACCGCGCTGGCGCGCCAAAGGCTACACGCAAACGCGACTTCTGGGCATTCCAGCCTGTTTCGCGGTGAACCGATCTGAGACCGACCTGGACGTGCAACTGCCGCCAGGCCGGGCGCTAGCGGCGCGGCTCAGGCGGCAGTCACAGCAGGGCTATTGCTGGCGCTGGGCCCTGATGGGCGGCGCGCGGGCTTAGTGGAACGAGTCGCCGCAGGCACACGAGCCAGTGGCGTTGGGGTTTTCGATCGTGAAGCCCTGCTTCTCGATGGTGTCCACGAAGTCGATGGTCGCGCCGGTCAGGTACGGGACGCTCATCTTGTCGGTCACGACCTGCACGGTGCCGAACTCGCTCACGACGTCGCCATCCATGTCGCGCTCGTCGAAGTAGAGCTGGTAACGCAGGCCGGAGCAGCCGCCAGGCTGCACGGCAATGCGCAGCCGCAGGTCATCGCGGCCCTCCTGGTGGAGCAGGCTGCTCACCTTGACCGCTGCCGCGTCGGTGAGAACGATGCCCTTGGTAATCGCTTCGTCCTGAACTGTCATCTGCATTAGCTCCTGCGTCGCTGGGCTCCGGCATCCGCCGGGTGGCCGCTGGCTTACCCGCGCGGCCCGTCCTGCAAGCACAACGATAGTCGCTGCCCGCTGATTCCGTACCAGCCGGCTTGGCGCACGGGTGCCCGCGGCTTTCTGGCCGCGCGGGTGCCCTCGCTCCGTGGCCGCGCGAGCGCCTAGCCCGCGTGAAAGCTGGTCGCCAGAACCATCCAAACCGTCCCCTATGCGGCCGCCGACTTGGCCGGTTCGGCTAGGATGGGTATCGTCACTCAGACGATAAGTGTCAAGGGATCGGGGAGGCCATGGCCACGTCACCCAGCCAGACAGATCGAGCCGAAGCTACACCGGCTGGCCGCTCGCTGCCGTTGTTTGTCCTGGGCGCAGGCGCCGATCCGGCGGCGGAACGGGGCGTCAGCTGCCCGGGTGAGCTGCCGCCAGCGAGCGATCCTTCGCTGGTAGCACGGGCCCGCGCGGCCCGCCGAGCCCTCGGTGACCGGGCCTTCATTCTGGGCCACCACTACCAGCGCGACGAGGTCATCCAGTTCGCCGACGTGACCGGGGATTCCTTCAAGCTAGCGCGGGAAGCCGCGGCGCGGCCGGGCGCGGAGTTCGTGGTGTTCTGCGGCGTTCACTTCATGGCCGAGTCGGCCGACATCCTGACCTCGCCGCTGCAGCGGGTAGTCCTGCCCGACCTGGCCGCGGGCTGCTCCATGGCCGACATGGCGACGTACAACCAGGTCGAGCACTGCTGGGATGCCCTGGAGGACCTGGGCATCGCTGATGACGTGATTCCGGTCACGTACATGAACTCCTCCGCTGACATCAAGGCCTTCACGGGACGGCACGGCGGGACCGTCTGCACGTCGTCGAATGCCAGCCGGGCCTTGAGGTGGGCGCTCGGCCAGGGCAGCAAGGTCCTGTTCCTGCCTGACCAGCACCTAGGCCGCAACACGGCCGTGCTGGAAATGGGCATGAGCCTCGATGACTGCGTTGTGTGGGACCCGCACGCGCCTGGCGAGACTGGCGGTCTGACACCTGACCAGCTCCGGGACGCCACGATGATCTTGTGGCGCGGGCACTGCTCGGTCCACGGCCGCTTCTCCGCCGAGTGCGTAGCCGACGTCCGCGAGCGCATTCCGGGAGTAAACGTCATCGTGCACCCCGAGTGTCAGCACGAGGTGGTGCTCGGGGCGGACCATGTCGGGTCGACTGAGAAGATCATCGCGACGATCGAGCGGGCGCCTTCCGGGTCAGCCTGGGCCGTCGGCACCGAGCTCAACCTCGTGCAGCGGCTGGCCAGTGCCAACCCGGACAAGACCGTGGTCTTCCTCGACAAGACCGTCTGCTACTGCTCGACAATGAACCGGATCGACTTGCCGCACCTGGTTTGGGCCCTGGAGTCGCTGGCCGGCGGCCAGGTTGTCAACCAGATCACCGTCGACGATCAGACGGCGCGCGAGGCTAGGGCTGCCCTCGAGCAGATGCTTGCGCTGCCCTTAGGAGAACCTCGCGCCGCCTGATCGGCGCGGCGTTCCTGCGGTAGCGGTCGCGGTGCATGGCCGTCGCGACGGCTTGGCCTGGACCGTCTACAGGCCTGGTGCGCCCCAGATTGGCATCCAGCGACCGAGATCGGGCTCGACCTTGAGATCGGCGCCGAGCGCGCCGCGAATCTCCAGCTCAAGGGCGTTGTCACGGCGCTCCCCGGACAGCGGCGCGAACGGGTAGAACGTGCCGCGCTTGTACAGGTAGACGAGCCCGAGCGAGCGGCCGCCGTTGTCGCGGAACGCCATGATCGTGCAGAGCAGCTGCGGGCCGAAGCCGGCGTTCTCCAGCGACGAGTTGACCGCGTGCAGGTCAGTGACCAGGCCCTCGGGGTCGTCAGGAGAGTGCCGGGCGACGAGCCAGGTGAAGTTGTACTTGTCGGTCGACACCTGCACCGGCGTGCTGTCCTTGCTCATGTTGAGCAGGTCCTGCACGTCCCTCTCGATGTCCTTGAAGGCCCTGCCCTCCGTTGCCCGGAAGCACACCGAGCCCGTCCCGGTGGGCCTGAAGTCCGTCCCGGCCTCCAGTGTCAGCGTCGCGCCGGGAAGCGCGAATAGCTGATCGAGGTTCGCCGGTACCGGCTTCGTGCGGCCGAGCAGCGCATCCATGAACCCCACGCGTCACCTTCCCGTCTGGGCGCGAACCCCGATTCGGCTAGCGCTGCTGGCCAAGCTGCTTGGAGATCTTGTCCAGTTCCTTCAGCCGCCGATCGAGTGACGGGTGCGTGGAGAAGATCGTCGCCAGGCTCTGACCGGGCTTGAGCGCCGGGGTGAAGTAGAACGCATTCAGCGGCTCGGCCTCGCGCAGGTCCTTCACCGGAATCCGGCCCATGTCGCCCGTCACCTTGACAAGGGCGCTAGCCAGCGCCGCAGGGCGCCCGGTCAGCAGCGCGCCGGACCGGTCGGCCGACAGCTCGCGGTACCGCGACAGCAGCCTGATCAGCAGGAAGCTGACCACATAGACGATGATGCTGAGCAGCATTACCGGGATGACCAGCAGCTGGCTCTGGCCGTTGCTGTCCCGCCGGCCGCCGCCGAATAGCTCGGAGTAGAACGCGAACCGGACCATCAGCGCGGCGATGATGCCGAGGAACGAGGCGATCGTCATAACAGCGACGTCCTTGTGGGCGACGTGCGACATTTCGTGCGCCAGCACTCCCTCAAGCTCTTCGTCGGTCAGCCTGCTCCTGTCCAGGATGCCCGTTGTCGCGCAGAGCACGGCGACCTTGCTGTTGCGCCCGGTCGCGAATGCGTTCGGCATCTGAGTGGGAGCGATGGCGATCCTCGGCTTGGGCATGTCGGCCAGCGCGCAGAGCCGGTCCACAATGCCGTGTAGCCTCGCGGCGTCCGGCCCGTCGTTCGGGCCTACCAGCCGCGCACCCGAGGTCCTGAGGGCGATCTTGTCGGACCAGTAGTACGAACCGAGCGCGCTGCCGATCCCGATGACCGCGGCGAAGAAGATCAGGACGTCGACATTCACCGCGCCGCCGCCGCCGTGCCGGTGGCTCGTGTAGTACGCGATCAGGTAGACCAGGCCGGTCGCGAATCCGACGAAAACCAGCCCGAGCAGGAACATGGTCGCGCCCATCCGCGCGATGAGCCCCGGATCGGACGCGTACCGAGTGCGCGCCATCGGCGCCGCCTCCCTTATCTGAGCGGCTGTCTCGCCGCTCCGTTACTTCATTACACCCGATGCCGGGCAGTCGTGAGGGCAGGGTCTCTACCCTGCCCTGGACAACCATGCCGCCGACTGCAAGCAGCCTCAGCATCTTCTCTATAAACGAAAATGGAGCCTCGCTCGTTCCCGCCACGCACCCACACAACCCTGCCAGGTCCGCGGCTTCAAGACTTCATCGTTTTCTTGGGCACAAATAGGGATGGATGTCGCATCGCCCGCGAGGCCAGCTAGCCCGGAATGAGCCCCTCGTCTGTCAGCAGCTTGCGCACCTCGGCCATTGTGGCATCTGGCTGGGGGATGATCAGCTCAGATGGCCGCAAGTCACCGGCCTCGGTCGGCGAACCGACTTCCCGCACCCTGGCCAGTAGCGCCGTCAGTGCAGGGCGAAAGGCTTCCTCATCGTTGCGTTCGACCGCAGTTTCCAGGGCCCCGTCAAGTTCGTTCAGCTCGCCAGCGGCGGAATCTGGCACCTCGAGCTGACCCTCGCCGAGGATCCGGACGATCATTCCGGTTCACTCGGCTCGGCAGTCGATGCGGTGGTGGCCGGCGCCGTCGTCGCGCCGTCGCTGGAGCCATCTGGCGTGCCTTCAATCTGCCGCGGCGCGTTCTGGGCAATCTCCGCCTTCATCGCCTCAAGCTCGCGATCAACGCCGTGAGTCGCACCCACACGGTCAAGCTCGGCCTGGATGTCGTCGTGCGGACCGCTGACCATGTCATCGAGCGCACCCGACGCCATCAGCTCATCGATCGCGCCAGCCCGCGCCCGCATCTGGGCTGTCTTGTCCTCCGCCCGCTGAATGGCCAGCCCGACGTCGCCCATCTCCTCAGAGATTCCGGTGAAGGCCTCGTTGATCCGCGTCTGCGCCTCGGCCGCGGTGTAGGTGGCCTTGATGGTCTCCTTGCGCGTCCGGAAGGCGTCAACCTTCGCCTGCAGGCGCTGCGAAGCCTGGGTGAGCTTCTCCTCCTCGCCCTGCAGCGAGGCGTATTGCGTCTGGAGGTCGTCCAGCTGAGTATGGATGCCGGCCTTGCGGCTCAGTGCCTCGCGAGCGAGATCTTCGCGTCCGGCACCCAGCGAATCCCTCGCCTGCCTATCGAGCTTCGCGCCATTTTGCTGCAACGTGTTGATCTGAAGCTCAACCCGCTTGCGGGACGTCGCCACGTCCGCGACGCCCCGGCGAACCTTCTGGAGGAGCTCAAGCTGTGTCTGATAGGAGTAATCCAGGGTCTCCCGAGGGTCTTCCATCCGATCGAGCGCCTTGTTGGCCTTGGCTCGGAAGACCATCGTGACCCGCTTCATGACGCCCATGGGCGCGACCATCCCCTCGCTCGGAAGTCCTGATGCCGCAGCGCGTCCGGGGTCACGGACTGCCGCCGTTGAAAGCAACGGACATATTGCTGGCAGATCTCGGCTCAAGCCTACGACGTAGCCGGCGGAACCGTCACCACGGACCAAGATCGGCCGATGAGATCTCTGCGGCTAATCATTCCCGCCGCCCAATATGGCCGTTAAGCCGTGTCACGGAGACATGGTGCCGAGCGCTCGCCAGACTGTTCTGCACGCTTCGTCCCGGTAGGCTGTAAGCGTGTTCCGACGACGCACTACCGATGCTGCTGACCAGCTCGACCAGGATCAGGCAGTAACCGGCGCCACCGACGATGAGGGTTCGCGGGCCCGGCCCGGCTGGACTCCGCCCAAGGGCGCACCGACGCCCAAGCGCAGCGAGGCGCAGGCCAACCGGCGTCAGCCGTTTCAGGCACCCACCGACCGCAAGGCCGCCTCGCAGCGCACCCGGCAGGAGCGGGCCCGCCGTACGGAGGCGCTCCAGCGCGGCGAGCAGTGGGCCCTGCCGCAGAAGGATCAAGGTCCCGTTCGCGGCCTCGCCCGGGACGTGGTCGACTCCCGCCGCAGCTTCGGCGAGTGGTACATGCTGATGGTCGTCCTTCTCCTCGCCTTGCTGTTCCTGCCGGGTGCGAGCACCAAGATCATCGCGGACGTTATCGTGCTGTTGCTGTTGCTGCTCATCGTCGTGGAGGGCTGGTTCGTCGGCCAGAGAGTCAAGCGGCTCGCGGCCGAGCGCTTCCCGGACCACAGCACGCGCGGCGTGATGATGTACACGGTCATGCGCGGCATCAGCATGCGCCGGATGCGGGTCCCCAAGCCGCGGGTCAGCCGCGGCGACAAGATCTAACCCTCGGTCCTCGCCTCGCCCGCGGCGCCTGCTACCCCGCCGCGCTAGCCACCCGCGCCAGCGCCAGCGACCCCCGCCGCGCCAGCCACCCCCGCCGCGCCAGCCACCCCCGCCGCGCCAGCCACCCCCGCAGCGCCAGCCACCCCCGCCGCGCCAGCCACCCCCGCCGCGCCAGCCATGCCCGCCAGCGCCAGCCACCCTCGGTCGACGCGCGCTGCCGCGCCTTCGCTAGGTTGTCCGGATATGGAGCATCGTCACCTCGGCCGCAGCGGCCTGAAAGTCAGCGAGATCGCGTACGGGAACTGGATAACGCACGGCTCGCAGGTCGCCGAGGACGCGGCGCTTGCATGCGTCGCCGCTGCCCAGAACGAGGGCATCACCACATTCGACACCGCCGACGTGTACGCCGGGACGAGGGCCGAGACAGTTCTCGGCAAGGCACTACACGGCATCCGGCGCGAATCGCTCGAGATCTGCACCAAGGTCTTCTGGCCAACTGGTCCTGGCCAGAATGATCGCGGGCTGTCCCGCAAGCACATCATCGAGTCGGCGCACAACTCGCTGCGCCGCCTCCAGACCGACTACCTGGACCTGTACCAGGCGCACCGCTACGACCACGAGACGCCGCTCGAGGAGACGCTCCGCGCTTTCGACGATCTAGTCCGCCAAGGCAAGGTTCTCTACGTCGGCGTGTCGGAGTGGCGCGCCGAGGAAATTGAGGCGGCGCTGAAGATCGCCGACCAGATGGGCCTGGACCGGATCGTCTCGAACCAGCCGCAGTACAACATGATCTGGCGGGTCATCGAGTCCGACGTCATCGAGGTGAGCCGGCGCGAAGGCATCGGGCAGATCGTCTGGTCACCAATCGCCCAGGGCGTGCTCACGGGCAAGTACCAGCCCGGCGCCGCTCCCCCGGTCGGCTCGCGCGCCACCGACGAGCAGGGCGCGTCCTTCATCGCGCGGTTGCTGACCGACGAGATCCTCGGCCGCGTACAGCTACTGAAGGCGGTCGCCGACCAGATAGGACTGACGCTGGCGCAGCTCGCGGTTGCGTGGACACTGCAGAATCCGGGCGTCTCGGCCGCTATCATCGGCGCGACCCGGCCCGAGCAGGTCACAGAGAACGTCAAGGCGTCCGGAGTCAAGCTCGAGTCGGCGGTACTCGAGCAGATCGATGCCATCCTCGGCGACCAGATCGTCACCGATCCGGCCCTCACCGCGAGCCCGAGCAAGCGGCCGTGACGGCAGCGGTCAGGGGGCGCCGATAGGCCGCGCCCGCACGGCGCTGCTAGGTCAGGCTCGCAGTAACCCAAGCGCTAATCGTCCGCGGCGAAACTCCAAAGCCTTTGGAGTTTCGCCGCAAGCGTTGGACGCCGCCCAGATGTCCCGCCCGGTATATCCGGATAAGTCGCTTGCTACTCCTGCGCGGGATGCAAGCTCATCGGGCCGTATTCGACGCGGCCGTCCTCAGTCAGCGTGACCTGGTCCACGCCCGCCTTCAGCAGGCTGGGCCAGTGCTCGCCGAGCCAGCTCTCGGCGTCCCCCTGGCTGGTGAACGTTTCCTTCGACAGCTCACGGGCGGCGATCACCGTGCCGTCTGCCTTTTCCAACTGCCAGGTCCAGGTCATCTCTCGCCTCGATAGCTAGGATCAAGGCCGCCATCGTAACCAACCACGATCGACAGGCAGGCTGGTGGACGCGCTCGTAATCGGCACTGGCGGCGCGCGCGGCTGGCCCGAAGAGGGCTGCCGCTGCGCCTCCTGCATGCGCGCCCGATCCGCCGGCGTACGCCGGGCTCCCGGCCGCGTGCTGATAGCTGACTGGCTTGAGGTCATCCCTGGCAAGCCTCTCCGGCCGGGAACGGGGCGGAATCCCCCAGCCGCCCTGCACGTCGAGCGGCTCGCGGGCGGACTCGACATCACTGGTCCGGACGGCGGCAGGCTCTTGCTCGCAGACGGCCCGGGCGCGCTACCAGTGCCGACGCCGGCTGCGAGGCCTTACGACATCGCGCTGCTCGATCTGCTGGCCAGTCCGGTCCAGCTCGGCCAGCTGCGCATGCGCGGCCTCGTGCACGAGCGCACGGTAGTCGCCGCGCTCTATACAGATGACCGGATCACGTCCGAAGACGAAATGGCCCGCCGCTGCGCCGTTTGGGGCGCTGACCACACCCGCGATGGCCAGGTCATCACCGGCCCGGCCGCCGTCACCCAGGCCAGTCCCCCGCGACCGCACCGAACCCTCATCATCGGCGGCGCGCGGTCGGGCAAGTCCACCGAGGCGGAGCTCAGGCTGGCCGCCGAGCCACGGGTGACCTACCTGGCCGCGGGCCCGTTCGCGCCGACGCGGCCGGACTCGGCGACCAGAGGGCCGGACCATGGCCTTGACCTGCCTGGCAAATCCGACGATCACTCGTGGACTGGGCTGGACGGCGAGCCTGACGCCGAGTGGGCCCGCCGCGTCGCCATCCACCGGGCGCGCCGACCGGAATGGTGGCGGACTGTCGAGAGCCTCGATGTCGCCGGCATGCTCCGCGCCGAGACCGGGGCCTTGCTCGTCGACGGGATCGGCACGTGGCTGGCGGCAGTACTCGATCAGGCCGGCATGTGGGCTGACGAGAGGCCAGACGAACGAAGCGAGGCGGGCCCGGGCCGCCCAGATCCGCTGACCCTCGTCCAGGCGGCGATCGACGAGCTGGTCGACGCCTGGCGCCAGACCAGCGCGCTGGTCGTCGCGGTGACCGACCAGGTCGGCTCCGGGCTCGTGCCTGCGCACCCCGCCGGCCGGGTCTTCCGAGATCAGCTAGGCTGGCTCAACCAGCGCCTGGCAGCTGAATCAGAGCTGAACCTGCAGGTCATTGCGGGGCGGGTGACAGCACTTCCGGGCTGACACGATCAGCCCGAAACCACAGCTTGCGATACCGAACGGCACGAGATGGTTGCGTGAAGCTGTTAAGTTCTAAGCGCGAGCTTTGTTCAGGCCGGTGTTCCCCGCCCAGGTCCTGACGCAGCCTGTTGATCAAGGTGGTGACGACATTGACGCGCGTTGTCGTCGTTGGTGACCTCATGACGGATACGGTCGCGCACGCGACCGCACCCCTGGCCAGGGGCAGCGACACGCCGGCGACGGTGACGATGCATGGCGGCGGCTCTGGTGCCAACATCGCCGCCTGGCTGGCTGTTGACGGATCCGAGGTCGCGTTCGTCGGCCGCCGCGGAGCCGACATCGCGGGCCGCAACCGGGACATGGAGCTCATGGGGTACGGGGTGGACGCCCGCCTCGTGATGGACCCCGATCGGCCGACCGGGACCTGTGTTGTCATGATCACCCATAAGGGCGATCACACAATGCTTTCCGATCCCGGGGCCAACGCCGCCCTGGCACCCGACGACTTGCCTCAGGATCTGTTCACCCCCGGCAGCCACCTGCACGTCTCCGGCTACACCTTGCTGAACACCGGCTCCCGCCAGGCCGTGCTGACAGCCATGAGCGCGGCAAGGCGGGTTGGCATGACGATTTCCGTGGACGGGGCGTCGTCAGCGCCGCTCGCCCGCACAGGTGCGGAGCCTTTCCTGCAGCTCACGAACGGCACGACGCTGCTCTTCGTCAATCCCGAGCAGGGCAAGGTGCTCACCGGGCGCGATGACCCGGGGCAGGCGGCCAGAGTCCTGAACGCCTGGTATCCGCACGTGGTCATGAAGCTTGGTGCTGACGGCGCCATGATGTACGCCGGCGGCCGACCCGATCCGGTCCGGGTGAGCGCCCCGCCACTTGAGCACATCATCGACGGCACCGGCGCAGGCGACGCATTCATCGCCGGGTTCTTGCCTCCGTGGCTGGACAAGAAGCCGATGGGTGAAGCGCTAGCAGGTGGCTGCCGGCTCGCAGCCAAGGCCCTTGGTCTCGTCGGCGCCCGCCCGCTGCTCTAGCAGAGCCTGCTTTCGGTTTACGGCTACTCAGCTAGTTCGTGATCCAGTTCACGATCTGAGCGTTGACCTCTGCGGGCCGCTCGAGCTGCAGGAAGTGCCCCGCGCCGTCGACGACGGCAACACGCGAGCCCGCTCCGAGAAACTCTGGCGCGCTGGCGGCGAACTCAGCGCCGATGCAACCGTCGGCGGCCCCGTGCAGGTACAGCGTGGGCTGTGGCGCGATCGCGGCGTTAGCGATGGCGTCGCCGGCGGCCCGGTAGTACCCGATCGCAGCGGCAAGGTTCGCTGGTGTCCGCAGACTGTCCTTGACTAGCGCGAGGTGCTCCCGGGCGTCGAAGCCGGGCGACCAGTCACGCCAGAGCCGGTCGGCGAATGCCAAGTCGTCGGCCGCCACGATGTCCGCCGCGAATTCGCCTGGATCGCGGAACATGAAGATGTACCAGAACCGCTTGAGCTGCTCGAAGTCGGCAAACAGGACCGCATCCAACCCGGCGGGCGGCACCGCTAGCGTGACAAGGCGCCGCCACCGTTCTGGCTCGGCTGCGGCCGCTCGGTAGGCTGCCTCAGCTCCCCAGTCGTGCCCGATGAGCACCGCTTCCGACGTGCCGTTCAGGACATCGTGGAGTGCGACGGCGTCGGCGGCGACTGTGCTCATGCGGTAGTCGCCATTAGTCGGGACGCCGGTCGGCGCGTACCCGCGCATGAACGGAGCCACCGCGTGGTAACCGGCCGCAGCCAGCTCCGGCAGCAGGTGCCGCCACGTATGCGCGCAGTCAGGGAAGCCGTGCAGGCACAGCGCGAGCGGACCAGATCCGGCCTCTAGTACAGCAAATTCCAGGCCGTTCGCGTGCACGGTGCGCGCATTGATCCCTTCCGATCGATAACCGGTGCCGGATTTCGGCGGCATGAGTTCCGCCGCCGCTGCGGCCAGCGGCAGGTTGAGCAAGCGGGGCCTATCGTTGCTCATAGAACAGCAACACTAGGCACGTCTGCTAAACGCCAGCCACTGCGCCAGCCACTTCGGGCACGGCGGCGGCGGCCGGCAACTGCGTAACCGCAGCGATGACGGAATTGTCGTAACTCCGCGGACGCCTGCGTGGTGAAGGGCCCGACGCCCCGGCGGCGACGGCCGGAATTGTCGGAACTCCGCGCACGCCGGCGTGGTGAAGGCCTGACGTGCAGGCGCCGACGGCCGCCGCTAGCCTGGTGGCTCCCAGTCCGGCCGGGCTGGCCCTGCGCGAGGTGCGAGCAGACTCCTGTTACCCGCCTGAATCTGGACACCATGACCGCCTATCTTGATCAGCTCTTCTCGCTCCGTGACCGCGTGGCGGTCGTGACCGGCGGCAGCTCGGGCATCGGCCGGGGCATCGTCCTCGCGCTGGGCCAGGCGGGCGCGGCCGTCGTGATCATCGCCCGCGACCCGGGCAAGCTGGGTGCCACCGTCGAGGCCCTGACCGCCGCCGGCAGCAAGGCCGCGAGCGTGCAAGCAGACCTCGGCGATCGCGCGGCACTGGACCGGGCGGCCGACGAGGTGAGGGCCTCGTTCGGATCGCCGGACATCCTGGTCAACTGCGCCGGCCTCAATCTGCGCCCGCCGATGGCGCAGCTGACCATCGACCAGTGGGACGAGCTCATGGCCGTGAACCTGACGGCCCCGTTCCTGCTGGCCCAGCACTTCGGTCCGGAAATGGCCGAGCGCGGGTGGGGCCGCATTATTAACGTCACCTCGCAGCAGGCTGATCGGGCATTCGGTAACAGCGGCGGCTACGGTGCGGCCAAGGGCGGCGTCGCGGCGCTGACCCGTTCGCAGTCGGAGGCGTGGGCAGCACGCGGCGTCTGCTGCAACGCGATCTGCCCGGGCTTCGTGGTCACGCCGCTGACGGCCGTGGTGTCCGAAGACCCGGTCAGGCTGGCGGCGCTGGCGGACCGGACGATGGTCGGCCGCAACGGACTGCCCGCCGACTTCGCCGGGGCGGCGGTTTTCCTCGCCAGCGCTGCCAGCAACTTCGTGACCGGGCAGATCATTCGCGTCGACGGCGGCTTCTCGGCCACCTGAGCTAGCCGGAGCCGCAGTCGATGCGGCGCGCCGGCCCGCTGAGCACGAGCGTCACGCGCGGCGGGACGGCACAATGGCGGTCATGGCCAGACGCACCACGACATCTCCTGCCAGCGGCGGCCGCGGCCGCGGCCGCGGCGGCGACAGCGCCGACCTCGAGGATGCCGAGTTCGACGAGAACATCATTGACATCGACGTCACCGACGAGATGCGCGCCAGCTACCTGGAGTACGCGTACTCGGTGATCTACCAGCGCGCCCTGCCGGATGCTCGGGACGGGCTCAAGCCGGTCCAGCGCCGTATCTTGTACCAGATGAGCCAGATGGGGCTGCGTCCCGACCGGGCTCACGTCAAGTCGGCGCGCGTGGTCGGCGAGGTCATGGGCCGCTTGCATCCGCACGGCGACAGCGCCATCTACGACGCGCTCGTGCGAATGCATCAGCCGTGGTCAATGCGACTGCCACTGGTGGACGGCCACGGCAACTTCGGCTCGCCTGATGATCCGCCGGCTGCCATGCGGTACACCGAGGCGCGGATGGCCGCCGCGGCGATGGAGATGACCAGCTCGCTGGACGAGGACACCGTCGATTTCGTGGAGAACTACGACGGCAGCGAGATGCAGCCCGAGGTCCTCCCCGCCGCTTTCCCGAACCTGCTCGTCAATGGCGCGGCTGGCATCGCCGTCGGGATGGCGACCAACATGGCGCCGCACAACCTGGGCGAGGTGATCGCGGCCGCCCGGCACCTGATCAGCAACCCCGACGCCGACCTCGAGACGCTGATGCGGTTCGTACCGGGCCCGGACCTGCCGACGGGCGGCAAGATCGTCGGCCTGGAAGGCATCCGCGAGGCCTACGAGTCCGGCCGCGGCTTGTTCCGGACCAGGGCAGCGGCCAGGATCGAGAAGCTCACCCCGCGGCGCACGGGCATCGTCATTACCGAGCTGCCCTACGGCGTCGGCTCGGAGCGGGTCATCCAGCGGATCAAGGACCTGGTCCAGGCCCGGAAGCTGAACGGGGTCTCCGACCTCAAAGACCTCACCGACATGAACAAGGGCCTGCGGCTCGTGATCGAGGTCCGGTCCGGTTTCGTGCCCGAAGCAGTGCTGGCGGAGCTGTACCGGCTGACACCGCTGGAAGAGACGTTCGGCATCAATAACGTGGCTCTCGTCGACGGGCAACCCAAGGTGCTCGGGCTGCGCGAGCTGTTGCAGATTTACGTCGACTTCCGGATCGAGGTCGTCAGGCGACGGAGCGAGTTCCGCCGCGCTAAGCGCGAAGCCCGGCTGCACCTGGTCGACGGCCTTGTCATCGCCCTGCTGAACATTGACGAGGTAATTCAGGTCATCCGCACGAGCGACGATGCGGCCGCTGCCAAAGAGCGCCTGATCCAGATCTTCGACCTCAGCGAGATCCAGGCCCAGTACATCCTGGATACGCCGCTGCGCCGCCTCACTCGTTACGACCGGCTCGAACTCGAGCGAGAGCGCGACACGCTCGAAACCGAGATCGCCGAGCTGACCGGCATCCTCGACTCTGAACAGCGCCTGCGCGAGCTCGTGTCGGCCGAGCTCGCCGCCGTCAGCGAGAAGTTCGCCACGCCGCGCCGGACCGTGCTGCTCGAGGGGACAGGCGCGACCAGGACCGCTGCCGCGGCGCTCGAAGTACCTGACGAGCCCTGCACAGTGCTGCTGTCGTCGGCGGGCCTGCTGGCCCGCACGGCCGCCAGGCCGGCGACAAACGGCCAGGGCACGTTGCCACTTGACGATCAGGAAGGGGAACGGGGTAGCCCGCCCCGGCGGTCATCGGCCGGCTCGGGCGGGCAGCGCTCAGCGCACGACGTGATCGTCTCCTCGGTCGATTCAACGACGCGCGGCACCATCGGCGTGGTGACCTCCGCCGGGCGGCTGATCCGGCTCAATGTGCTCGAGCTGCCAGCGTTGCCCCCGAGCGCGCACTCGCCAGCGCTGTCGGGAGGCGCTCCGGTTAGCGAGTTCGTGACAACCCGGCCAGGCGAGGCGGTGGTTGGGATCGTCGCGGCCGAGGCCGCCAGCGCTGGCCTGGCGCTGGGCACCGCGCAGGGCGTCGTCAAGCGCGTCACGCCCGACTACCCGCAGAATGCCGCTGACTTCGACGTGATCGCGCTCAAGGACGGTGACCGGGTTGTTGGCGCCGTCCAGCTCGCCGACGAGGAAGCCGAGCTCACGTTCATCACCAGCGATGCCCAGCTGCTGAGGTTCCCGGCGTCGTCTGTTCGGCCGCAGGGCCGGGCAGCCGGCGGAATGGCGGGCATCCGGCTGTCGCCACGTACCACGGTGATCTGGTTCGGCGCGGTCGACCCGGCCGCCGCTGGGTACGACGCGGCCGAAAGTGGTCCCGTCGTGGTGACCGTGGCCGGTGTCGCCGGTGCCCTGCCGGGAACCATGGCCGCGACGGTGAAGGTCACCCCGTTCGATGAGTTTCCGCCGAAGGGACGAGCAACTGGCGGTGTCCGGTGCCATCGGTTCCTCAAGGGCGAGGACGCCCTCATCCTGGCCTGGGCCGGGCCGGCCCCGGCTCGAGGCGCTACCGAGGCCGGCGGGCCGGTGGAGCTTCCGCCGCCGCTCGGTCGCCGAGACGGCTCGGGCGAGCGGGTGCGCCATCCACTCGCGGCTGTAGGCGGCACCGCCAGCTAGTAGCGGCACATTGGGTGCCATAGGCGATCAGCGGCTGCTCAGCAATAAAATCGCCGGGCGGCACGGCTGGCGTGGCGTTGTCGGCATGCCAGGCACCCTGCAGCGCAACGTCCGCGCGCCGCGAGGTGTCAATCTTGCGTGGACCGTCCTTTCACCGGGGTTGTGGCGGCAGGCCAAGGCGCATTTGCGATCGTCGCGCCCATGGTCGCGGCGGCATTACTTGTCTTCGCGGCCATCGACCTCACGGGGCCGAGTCCGAGCAGCCCCGTAGCCTTCGCGTTGCTAGCGTGCGGCGTCGTCCTACTGCTGGCCTCGATCAGGGTTGTCGTCGTCCCGCTCGTGGCGAACGGCAAGCTGCCTGACGGCCGCTACGTAGCCGAAGTTCGGGCCCGCCGCGGCCGGCACGAAGACCGCCCTGGCGAGCACGATTAGGCTCATAGCCCCCTGAGAGCCGGGTCTCGGGTGCCTGCTAATCCGGACACGCAGGCTGATCCCAGAAGGCGAGCCAGCCGCGCGGCGCGGCCGGCCGTCGCGAAGGGAGGAACCCGATGGTTTCCAGATTTGGCGTGCGTACCCGGCGGCTCATTATTACCGGCGTGGTCGCGGCCGGAGCAGGAGCCGGCGCTACGGGCGTCGCACTGGCCTCGACAGGCGGCGGTGGAACAGCGGGTACGACGTCCACGGCGTCGACAGCCTCATCCTCGGCATCGCCTGGAGCGTCGTCATCGGCTGCGCCCGGGAACGGCCACGCGAGGACCATGCCGGGTCCGGCGGGCAAGCATCATTGCACCCACATGGGCATGGGCTCAGGCGCGGCGGGCGGTGCGAGCGCCCCCGGGTCCGGCAGCTCAACGGGCTCGTAGGTCTCGCTGGCAGGTTGTTGGCCAGGCGGCGTGCCAGTGCCAGGCAGTACCGTGCGGTCAGCCGCGGTGGCCGCGCGGCACTGCCGCTAGCAGGCGTCACGCTCCCGGCCCGGTCCGGACGCGTCGACGATGTAAGCCTCGGCCACCCGCCCGAGTTGTCACCAGAACTCGGTCGATCTAAGCCGGCTGCGCGTCGCTGCGCAGCCACGGTTCGCCCAGCGGCCATGTCGACTGCAGTGCGTGACTAGGCATGATCGCGGTCTGTGGCGGAAATGGGTGATGTGAGTCGTCCCGGCACGCAGCCTTCGCTGCCGGATCGCTGAGTCGACCTTAGAGAGCGCGGCAAGCCCTGCCCACGAGTACCCGGGCCGCTCCGCGGCGGTCCGGGCTTCTACCCTTAAGACAGGTACCGGTTATGCCATCCCCAACGAGCAGCCCACGGCCGGTGCGGTGATCCGCTGGGCCCGCTCGCTCACGATGGCACGGGCGTCCACAGGCGGGGCAGAGCGTGGCTCTCCCTCAGTGCATCGAACGCCACGGCGGTTGGTGGCATTCAGCGACGGCGTGTTCGCCATCACAGTCACCCTGCTCGTCCTGGAAATCAAGCCACCGAAGGACTACAGCCGGCTGCTGCAGGGTCTTGGCACGCTCTGGCCGTCGTATCTCGCCTACGCCCTCACATTCCTTTTCATCGGGCAGGTGTGGGCCAACCATCACGTCATGTACGACCCCATCCGCATTGCCGACCGGGTCATCTTGCTCCTCAACACGGTGTTGCTGATGATCGTGGCATTCCTTCCGTTCGCCACCTCGGTCCTGGCTGGGGCGGTGCGCACCGGACATGGCCTACGGACGGCGGTTGTCTTTTACGGCATTGCGTTCGACGCCACGGCCCTAGCCTTCAACGCCCTCTGGCAATACGCGCGCCGACACCAGCTGCTCAGCGAAACCCTTGACCCGGTGGGCGCGACGTCCATCGGCAGGCGATTCCAGCTGGCCCTGGCCTGGCTCACGACAGGCGCGCTGCTCGGCCTCGCTATACCCCTCCTGGGCTTGGCTGTCATTGCAGCATTCAATGCCTTTTACTGGCTCCCGATCCGGGGCGAGAGCCCTAGCTCGCGATCCTCGAAGAACGCCTCGCCGGGTGCGGAGAGCTGAGGCGCCGCCGACCCCATGCCCGGTGACAGGCGACATGCCCGGGGAAAGGCGACGCAGCCGGCCAGCGGGACCTGCAACTCGGAGCCCAGTGACGGGGGCCAACTTCGCCGCAAAGTGGCCAACTAATGTGCGACTCACAGCGGCAGTCACGGGGCGGTCGGCAGCCGCGCCCGGGCGAGGTCAGACGTCGATGCGCGACGGATCAAGCTCGCTTGCGCCGCCGACGATGAAGTCCCGCCGCGGGCCGACCTCAGTACCCATGAGCAGGTCGAACATGGCCGAAGCGGCCTCGGCGTCCTCGATTCTGATCCGGCGCAGGACCCGGCGGCGCGGATCCATGGTGGTCTCCGCGAGCTGGTGCGCATCCATTTCACCCAGGCCCTTGTAGCGCTGTGGCGGCTCTTTGAACCGCTGGCCCTTACGCTCCAGCTCGATGAGCGTCCGGCGCAGCTCGGGATCGCTGTAGGTGTAGATGTACTTCTGCTGACCTTTGCGCGGGTTGGTCAGCTCGATCCGGTGCAACGGCGGCACCGCGGCGAACACTCGGCCGGCCTCAACCATAGGCCGCATGTACCGGTGGAACAGCGTCAGCAGCAATGTCCGGATGTGCGCGCCGTCGACGTCAGCATCGGCCATGAAGATAACCCGCTGGTAACGCGCCGAGTCGAGGTCGAACGCAATGCCAGAGCCAGCGCCGAGCACCTGGATGATCGCAGCGCATTCAGCGTTCTTGAGCATGTCGGCGAGCGACGCCTTCTGCACATTGAGAATCTTGCCGCGGATGGGCAGCAGGGCTTGGAACTCGGAGTCCCTGGCGTTCTTCGCCGTGCCGAGCGCCGAGTCGCCCTCGACGATGAAAAGCTCGCTGCGGTCGTCGGCCGACCGGCAGTCCACCAGCTTCGCCGGCAACGCAGAGGAGGCCAGCGCCGACTTCCGCCGCTGGTTCTCGCGGTGCTCACGGGCGGCGATTCGCGTCTTGGCCGCGGAGATCACTTTGTCGAGGACGGCCCGTGCTTGCTGCTTGCTGCCGCGCACTCGGCCTTCGAGGAAGTTGGCCAGCTCAGTGGCAACCACCTGGCTGACGATCTTGGCGGCGGCGGGCGTCCCGAGCACTTCCTTGGTCTGGCCCTCGAACTGCGGCTCGGGCAGCCGGACGGAGATGACCGCCGTCAGGCCCTCGAGCACGTCCTCCTTGATGACGGGGTCGTCTCCGGCTTTCAGCAGCCGGGCGGCCTTCAGCTGGTCGTTGAGGGTCCGGACGATTGCCCGCTCGAAGCCGGTGACGTGGGTGCCGCCCTTGGCGGTGGGGATGACGTTGACGAACGAGCGCAGCGTGGTGTCGTAGCCCTTGTCCCATCGCAGCGCCACGTCGACCTCTAGCTGGCGCTCAACATCGGTCGGCGTAAAATGCCCGTTGTCGTCCAGTACCGGCACGGTCTCGGTGAACATGCCGCTGCCAGTGATCCGGAGCACGTCGGTCACTGGCTCGCCGCTGGACAGGTGGCCGCAGAACTCGCTGATCCCGCCCGCAAACCTGAACTCGGCCGTCTTGCCAGCCACGGCGTCGTACGCTGGGGCGTCCTCGCCATGGCCGTCATCGGCGTGGTCCCGCTGCGGCCGCTCGTCGGTGACCTTGATGCTGAGGCCTGGTACCAGGTAGGCGGTCTGCCTCGCCTGCTGGGCTAGCCAGCCGAATCTCCACTCGGCGCCGGGGATGAAGATCTGCCGGTCAGGCCAGAACCGGATCCTCGTGCCGGTCGCCGACTTGGCTATCTTCCGGCCCTTGCGGATGCCCGATCCAGGCCTGAACGCTGCGTCTGGGCCGTCGCCGGCGAACTCTCCGGGCATGCCGCGCCGGAAGCTCATGCTCCATTCGTAGCCAGCCTTTTCGACCCAGACATCGAGCCGGCCGGACAGCGCATTCACCACCGAGGCGCCGACCCCGTGCAAGCCGCCAGAGGCGGTATATGAGCCGCCGCCGAACTTGCCGCCGGCGTGCAGCCTGGTCATGATCAGCTCGACGCCCGACAGTCCCGTCTTGGGCTCGTTGTCCACCGGTATCCCGCGGCCGTTGTCGATCACCTCGGCTGAGCCGTCGGCGTGCAGGGTCACTTCGATCCGGCTGCACGCGCCCGCCAGGGCCTCATCTACGGCGTTGTCGAAGATCTCCCCGAGGCACTGAGCGAGACCGCGGCCGTCAGTCGAGCCGACGTACATCCCAGGTCGCTTGCGGACCGCGTCGAGGCCCTCAAGCACGGTCAGGTGCCGGGCGGTGTAGCCGTCGGCCCCGTGCGCCTGGCTGGCGGCCCTTGAGCCCCCCCGTCCGGCCTCGCGTCCAGCCTGCCCGTCACCTGAGCGCCCACGGCCTGCTGACGCCCTGCTAGCGGGTTCTGTGCTCACGGCGGTCACGACTGCTCCCTGAACGCGACGCGGTCTCGCGGCCTGCCTTCGAAGTGGCCGGCGAGTTCCTCAAGGCAGACTAGCCGCCACCAGGCCCCGACCTGCGCCACCACGCCGCAACGACATATGGCGCTTCAACGACCGAACTTCTCTTTTCGTCCTAAATCGTCAGCAGCCTCAAGGCACCGGGCATAGCCGATTGTTCGCCCTGGGCATACTGCGGGGCTGCGGGGGATGACAAACGGCAGCCCTGAGTGTTGTGATGCTTAGGAGATCACAGGTTGGACGGACTGTCGGCGACGTAGCCGCCAGGGCCGGGGAGATCCCGGCACCGGACTACACCCCCCGGCACCGTCCTCGAGGCGAGGAGGCGACTTATGACCGGAGCAATTGCCCCAACGAGGCCGCTGAGCGCCCTTGACTTGTGTGATCGATGCGGTGCGCCCGCGTATGTACGCGTTCTTCTCCCCGGCTCGGGTGAGCTGCTGTTCTGCGCTCACCACAACCGTAAGCACGCCGATGCGCTCGCCAAGATCGCAGTCGAGATCCAGGACGAGACCGGCAGGCTGACAAGCAAGCCGGCAGACGCGGCCTCCTGACCTCCAGACATAAACGATCGGCCCCTGACCAGCTCCGCTGGTCAGGGGCCGACTTAGTTCTATGTGCCAGGTACCGGGGTAGCCAGGTACCGCCGTGTCGGCTCAGTCCAGGTA
>DATIOU010000037.1:0-4657 GCA_035472835.1 Streptosporangiaceae bacterium
GTTCGCCGGCGCCCGCGGCGCCAGATTCGCGATCTTCCCGGACTCGCCGCAGGCTCGCAAGCCGCCAGCCTGGGTCATGGCAGCGGAGCTTGTCGAGACCTCCAGACTGTGGGCGCGGGTCGTCGCCCGGATCGAGCCCGAGTGGGCCGAGTCGCTCGCCCGCCACCTGGTCCGGCGCGCCTACAGCGAGCCACGCTGGGACGCCCGGCGCGGCGCCGTCATGGCCACCGAGAAAGTGACGCTGTACGGGCTCCCTATCGTCGGCGCGCGGCAAGTGAACTTCGGCGCGATCGATCCGGCGGCGGCCAGGGAGCTCTTTATCCAGCACGCACTGGTCGAGGGTGACTGGCAGACTCATGCCCCGTTCCTGGCCCGTAATCAGCAAGCGCGGGAAGAAGCGGCGGAACTCGAAAGCAAGGCGCGGCGCCGCGGCCTGGTCGCAGACGACAGGGCGGTGTTCGACTTCTACGACGCCCGCATCCCGAAGACCGTCACCTCGGCCCGGCACTTCGAGTCGTGGTGGAAGAAGGCCAGGCACGCCCACCCGGGCCTGCTTGATCTCAGCCCCGGGGACCTGGTCGGGCCCGCGGCGGCACAGATCGATCCGGCTGACTACCCGGCGAGCTGGGGCGCGATTCCGCTGTCCTACGAGTTCGCGCCCGGCGAGACCGACGACGGCGTGACCGCGGACGTTCAACTCAAGGACCTTTATGACCGGAACTGGCTTGGTCTGTCCTGGCAGGTGCCTGGACTACGCCTCGAGCTCGTGACCGAGCTGATTCGCGGACTGCCGAAAGACCTGCGCCGCAACTTCATCCCGGCGCCGGACACCGCGCGGACCGTGCTGCCAGCGCTCGGCCCAGCGCGCGCCGACCTGCTCGACGCGCTGAGCAGTGCACTCACCCGGCTAGGCGGCCTGCGCGTTCCGCGGTCGGCGTTTGACTTGGCCGCGCTGCCTGCGCACCTGCGCGTCAGCTATCGGGTGCTGGGAGATGAGGGCGAGGTTCTCGGGACCGGCAAGGACCTGGACGAGCTCCGAGCGCGGCTGCGGCCGCGGCTCGCCGCCGCGATCACTGAAGCGGGCGCCGGCCTTACCCGCACGGATCTCACCCGGTGGGACTTCGGTGCGCTGCCGCGCGAGTTCCGCAGCGGTCAGCTCCGCGGCTATCCCGCCCTCGCCGACGCCGGTGACTCGGTCGACATCAGGCTTTTCGACAGCCAGGCCGAAGCCGCGCAGTCGATGCGGCTCGGCACCCGGCGCCTGCTGCTGCTCGCAGTGCCCTCAGGCGTGCGCTCGATCGCCGGCCGGCTGCCCATGCCTGCCAAGATGGCGCTGAGCAGCCATCCGTATGCAAGCGCGCAGGCGCTCCTTGACGACTGCGCCGCGTGCGCCGCGGACCAGGTCATCGCCGACGCGGGCGGCCCAGCCTGGGACGCCGACGGCTTCGCCCGCCTCGTTGAGGCCGCACGCGACCGCCTCGCCCCGCGTACCGCCGCCGTACTGGAAGCGGTCGCGAACGTACTAGCGGAGGCGCACGAGGTGCGGTTGAGGCTGACTAGTGCCGGCTCGGGAATTCCCGCCCTGGCGCCGGCCCTCGAGGATATGCGCGCCCAGCTCCGCGGCCTGATCTATCCCGGCTTCATCGCGGAAACGGGCGCCACGCGGCTGCCTGACCTGGTTCGGTACCTGCGAGCGATCGGGCGACGGCTGGACAAATTTGGTAGTGAACTGGCCAGGGACGGCGAGCGAATGGCCATCGTGCACCAGATCAGCGCCGAGTTTGACGCGGTTCGCCGCGACCTGCCGGCCGGCGATAGGTCGAGTCCCGACGTGATCGCGATTCGCTGGCAGCTGGAGGAACTCCGAGTGAATCTGTTCGCGCAGGTACTCGGCACGCCTGGGCCGGTGTCCGAGAAGCGCATCCGCTCGGCGCTTGACGCGCTCGGCGGTGCTTGACGGCCGAAATGATCACTCCAACCTCGAAATTATGGGAATGTTGCACCTTTTATACCGAAGGCAGTGGCCGAGTCTCCTGGGAGACAATGCTGGGCATGTCGACTGACGCAGCCAAGGACCCGCGCGTGGCCGCGCTCAGGCGGGTGCAGCGGGCGATCGGCGGGGGCGAGGTGGCTGAGCGACTCGCCGCGCTGAGCGGCAGCGACTTCACCACGCTGATGCTGGATATCGCCCGGAGGCGCGCGGCCGCGCAGACGCCGGTCACCGTGCTGCGCCGGTATCGCAGCGACAGGTTCGTGCGGCCGGGGAGCGTTCCGTGGCAGCTGCTGCGCCGGGCCGAGGATGTGCTGGCCGCGAGCCTGCCGGCCGAGTTCGAGATAGTGACGCTGGCGCCAGTCGCGCCGCTCGGGACGCACTCGGCGCTCGGCCCGGTTAGCCAGGACAAGGTCATAACCGCGATGCGCGCCTGTGAGGTAGCCGCCGATCCGACCAACGCGCTGGCACTGGAGGCGGCAGTTCGGCGGACCGCGCAACTCGCTGCGCCGGTCCGGCTGGCCGCGTTTCAGCGAGTGGTGCGAGCCCAGCAGGTTGCCGCTCGGGCCGGTCACTTCGCTCACTTCAGCCTGTTCGGCCTCGTGACCGCGGGGCGGGACGACGGCGGTCACCGGTTCGAGCGCGAGGCGGTCGCCGAGCACGTTGGCGCCATCATCACCGGGCTCAGCGCGGTTCCGTTCGAGGCGATCCAGCTGGCGCTGACGCCGCTCACGCTGACTGGCGAATCGATCGCGGCCGCCGTCGTCGCGACTCTCGAGGCCGCTGGCCCGGTCGAGGCGGTCGTGGACAACGACCGCCAGGCAGGCCGAGGCTACTACCGCGACCTGTGCTTCAAGATCAACGTGCTGACCGACCGATCCTGGGCGGAGGTCGGTGACGGCGGCTTCACAGACTGGGTGGCGGGCCTGACGGCGAGCGGCAGAGAACGGCTGCTGATCAGCGGCGTCGGCGTGGACCGGGTAGCGACGCTAGGCTTCGAGGCCTGATGAGATATGCGCTGTTCTACGAATCCGAGCCTGACGACGTGGCAGCCAAGGCGCCTGAGCACGGACCTGCGCACCGCGCCCGCTGGGCGGAGTACCAGGCGGCCGGCACGCTGCTGCTGATCGGGCCGTTCACTGACCGCGCCGGTGCGCTGGGAGTGTTTACGACCAGGGCCGCGGCCGAGGAGTTCGCGGCCGGTGACCCTTTCGTGCTGAACGGCGTCGTCCGGAACTGGTACATCAGGGAGTGGCTAGAGGCCATCGCCACTCCCTGATGCATCACGCGTGGCCGCTAGTCGCGGCGCAGGTCATCGGCGCCGGGCTGCGGGCCGGGGCGGCTGCGCGCGGCGTCGCGGCGCAGCCACGCGAACGCGATCACCGCGAGGATGATCCAGACGGCCGCAGAGTGCGCCAGCGAGCGCGCGATCATGAGGGCCCCGATGACGAGCCCCACCAGCAGTACCAGCATCCGCACTGAGTGGCGCCTCCGCTGGCTCCCCGCCCGGCGATCCGGCCGCTTCTCGGCCCGGCCGCCTTGCCGTGCGGGGGCCGGGTCGGGTGGCAGGTCCGCCAGCAGTCCAGACAGGTCGGCCCTCGTCTTCG
Source organism: Streptosporangiaceae bacterium (assembly GCA_035472835.1). Lineage (GTDB taxonomy): Bacteria > Actinomycetota > Actinomycetes > Streptosporangiales > Streptosporangiaceae > JAJYUU01. The sequence goes on from DATIOU010000037.1 coordinate 3,598, forward strand.
CCCGCATGGCCTGGTCCAGACGCTGGCTGAACTCGGCGTCATCGAGCCTGCCGTCGCTGAAGTGCCGGGCCAGGCGATCGGCGACCTCGGTCCGCTCGGCGTCGCCGATGCGCATGTCGGTGCCCGACGGGCTCACCGGATTGGACATTTAACTGGCCTCCCTCGTCAGTTCCGCCACTCGTGCACGCTGTCGGCGAAGTCGGTGGCGATGGATTGTGTCGCGCCCTCTTCCGGAATCAGCAGCCAGCACACGAGGTAGATCGGGATGCCAGCCCCGCCCAGGATGGTGAGCACTGCGAACGCGACCCGGACTAGCAGGCTGTCGACGCCGAAGTATGCGGCGATACCGGATGCCACCCCGGCGAGCATCCGGTCGTCTCGGCGCCTGGTCAGGCTGCGTGTCCTTGCGGGCAACGCGGTCGTGGGCTGGCCAGCTGGCTGGCCGCTCTGGTCCTCCTGCGGAGGTGTCGTGGTTGTGTTCATGGCCCCAGCGTGCCCGCAGCCGGCCGGTCGGCCCATAGGGAAGAACCCTGAGCAGACCCTGACCGTACGCGGCCTGGACCGGGGAAGGACCAGGGCGCGTCCGGATAGCAGCACTCCCGATCAGGCGCGATGATGGACGCATGGTGGATAGCGCGAGCCGGGCAGCCAGCTTTGGCGCGTCCGAGGCTGCCAGCCCGGGTGCGTCAAGCAGCGCCGATGACACGACCCAGCCCTACAGCCAGGCCGACCAGACCGGCGCTGGCGGCCCGGCCCAGCCCGCTGGCTGGGCGACCCGCCTCGAAGGGCTCGGACTGCGGTTGACGCGCGGGCCCGGTAGCACCGGCCCGCTACGCCGCGAGATCGACGGCTCCTTGCTCGGTGGCGTGGCAGCGGGCATAGCCAAGCGCACCGGTTTCGATGCCGGCATGATCCGCGCGGTCATCGTGGTCTTCGCGCTCGTCACTACCGGTTTCGGCGCCGCCGTCTACGTCGTGGCCTGGCTGCTGATCCCGGCCGCCGGCGCCGAGTCCAGCATCGGTACCAAGGCGCTGCGGGACAAGCGCGGCCTCGGCCTCGC
>DATIOU010000038.1:0-1521 GCA_035472835.1 Streptosporangiaceae bacterium
CCAGCTCGCCGCCGACACCGACGGCCTCATCGACGAGTCGGTCGTGGCCAGGTACTACCGGGGCCGGGCCGAGGCGACCGGGTTCACCGTCGCAGACCGGGCCGTCGAGGGGCATCTGGCCCAGGCGCTCGAACAGCTGCGCTGGGCGCTGGCCACGGGCGTTTCCCCGGTGCTGATCTGCAGCGCGCTCGCGCAGGGAGTCCGGCTGCTCGGCCGGGTGGGATCGGCGCCGCGGGGTGCCAGCAGCGCCGCGCTCGCCGCTGAGGTCGGTGCCCCGCCGTGGAAGATCGACCGGGTCCGGCAGCAACTCCGCGGCTGGCACCCTAACGGCATCGCCCGCGCGCTGCACGCGGTAGCCGAAGCGGACGCGCAGGTGAAGGGCGAAGCGGCCAGCGCGGCCTACGCGCTGGAACGGGCGGTGCGCCGGATCGTCGCCAGCCGGGCCGACGGCTGACCCATCGGTCGCAGCAGTACCGGCAGTCGCGCTAGTACCATCATCATCGCGTCGCGGATGCTCGTTTCATGATCGTGTGCCGGAAGGCGCCGGAAATGACGCTTAACTGCACACGATCACGCGAGAATCCGGACGCGCCTAGCTGGCCTGGAGTTCGGCGTAGCGCTTGGCGATCGCGGACTTGCGGTTCGCGGCCTGGTTCTTGTGGATAACGCCCTTGCTGGCCGCCTTGTCGAGCTGCCGGGTAGCGGCGCGCAGTGCGGTACCGGCCTCGTCGAGGTTCCCCGCGTCCGCGGCCTCGCGGAACCTGCGCACGGAGGTACGCAGCGACGACTTCACGGCCTTGTTCCGCTGGTGCGCCTTCTCGTTTTGCTTATTGCGCTTGATCTGAGACTTTATGTTCGCCACGCGTGGGAGTCCTTCAAGGTTGTCTGTGGGTGACGCGACGACGGACGACGCGACGACGAAGCTTATCCGAGTCTGACCCCCCGGCTCAAACCAGAGCCCGATCTCGTGCTATCCACTGGGCCTAATCGAGGCGGGTCGGCAAGGGCACTAGGCCGGACATGGGATCATGGATCACTCAGGCCGCTAGCCGGCGAATCACCCGAACGGATGCGCGTGTCATCACCTAGCCCCGCCAGCCAGCCGGTTCAGCGGAACCGGCCGAGACCCTTGGACCAGGACGCCCGGCCGGCGCCCGCCCATACCGATCAGGCCGTGATCAGGAACTTCTGCATCATCGCTCACATCGATCATGGCAAGTCGACGCTGGCCGACCGGATGCTGCAGTTCACCGGGGTGGTGGAAGGCCGCCAGATGCGGGCGCAGTACCTGGACCGGATGGACATCGAGCGCGAGCGCGGCATCACGATCAAGAGCCAGGCGGTCCGGCTTCCCTGGGCCAGCGACGGCACCCAGTACGTCCTCAACCTGATCGACACCCCCGGCCACGTCGACTTCAGCTACGAGGTCTCCCGCAGCCTGGCCGCCTGCGAAGGCGCCGTGCTGCTCGTCGACGCCGCCCAGGGCATCGAGGCGCAGACGCTGGCCAACCTCTACCTGGC
>DATIOU010000039.1:0-7123 GCA_035472835.1 Streptosporangiaceae bacterium
CCAAGCACGTCAAGGTGGTGCTGTCCGGCGAGGGCTCGGACGAGCTGTTCGGCGGGTACGCGATCTACCACCAGCCCGGCGTGGTCCGGGCCGGTGAGCGGCTGCCGGACTGGGGCCGGGCCCCGATCAAGAAGGCCGCTGCGATGATCCCGTCCGGGGTCAAGGGCAGGGGCTTCCTTGAGCGCACATCCACCCCGCTGCGGGACCGCTACATCGGCAACGCGCATGTGTACCGTGACCAGCAGATCGGCGCCATCGTCCGCCCTAGTCCGTCGGCGTCAGATCCCGTCAAGGCCGCCAGCCCGCACAGCGTTACGGATCCGATCTTTGTTCAGGCGGACGAGGTCGGTCTGGATGATGTGTCCACGAAGCAGCTCGTGGACATCAACACGTGGCTATCCGGCGACATCCTGGTCAAGGCGGACCGGATGACCATGGCGCACGGTCTGGAGCTGCGGGTTCCGTACCTGGACCGCGCGGTGATGGAGGTTGCCGCGCGCCTCGCACGCAGAGAGAAAGTCGGCCGCCGCACAACCAAGGTGGCGCTGCGCCAGGCCATGCGCACGGTCTTGCCCAAGACCGTGACCGAGCGGGCCAAGCTGGCCTTCCCGGTTCCCATCGGGCACTGGCTGAAAGGAGAGGCAGCGGAGTTCGTCTACCGTGCCTTGCGCGATGCCCAGACCGACGAGTGGATCGACCGCACTGCAGCGATGCGCCTGCTGCACGGCTTTACAAGCGGGGAACCCGACGTGACGTGGCGGCAGGTTTGGGTGCTCGTCGTGTTCTCCCTATGGCATCAGATCTACGTCGAACGCGTCTACGACCCGGTCGCGCTCGGCTGGGAAAAACACCCCGCACCCTAACCACACGCCAGACTCAACGGCTCCGCGCTAGCGTCTCGCCTGGCCGGGCATCGATGGCAATCAGGTCAGCGTGGCGCTCGACGACGGATGCGCCGTGCGATGTCGAGGCCTAGACCGGTGCCTCTCATGAGGCATCAGAGCCTCCGGAAACTCCCAGCTGGCGCGGACGCTGATTGGCATGACCCCGCAGAGGCTGCGGCTGATGATCTTCCCGGTCCTGCTCGGGGCGGCCGAGCGCCTCTTCAGCGAGACCAGGGACATCGGCAGTGGCGTGGCTGGTCAGTTCGTCGGCGGCGTGCAGGTGACATAGTCCTGTCTAGCGGCCTCGCCGCCGCGGTGACGCTGGCGGCAGGGAACGTGGTCACCGCCACCGCCGATCGGCTGGGCAGCGTGGAGATCGGCTGCGTGTAGCCGCCCAGGCGAGAGGAAGACGGGGAGATGGGTGAGCACCCAGCCGTGACGCTGGTGCCACTCCGTCCGCCGCGCGGCCGGCGCGCGTGGACGATCAGGCACAACGGCCACAGGTATGCGGTCTTCGAGGTTGACGGCAAGCTTGAGGTCACCGACGCTGCCTGCCCCCACTACGGCGGCCCGCTCGCTCGCGGTGTGGTCCGCGACGGCGTCGTCACCTGCCCGTGGCACTGGTACAGCTTCGAGTTGACCTCGGGGCGGTGCCTGACCGCGGGCCGGTATCAGCTGCGCAAGTACCCGGTGATCAGCCGCGACGGGCACAGCTACGCCGAGCTGCCAGGGGAGCTGCGGCGGTCCCGCTGGCGCCGGCTGCTCGGCCTGCCTGCGCGTCCGGGCCGGTCGGGCGCCTCGCGCTAGCGAGGCACCTTGCTGGTATCAGCGCCTTGGCGGGCGCCGTTCTGGCGCGCCGATTCTTGCTGAGCTGGCTCCTGGAGCGAGGGGTCCCGGCGAACCCGCTGCGGGTGCCCTTGCTGGCGAGCGCCGGCGCCGTCGCCGGCGTGCGCCGGAGCGGCCGCGGCCCCATCGCTGGCTGGCACTGCGGCGCGGCGGCGCACGCGCGTGACCGCCATCCAGGACAGCGCGGCGGCGACCAGGATGCTCCCGAGCGTCCAGCCGAGCGCCTTGGTCGGAACGCCGACGTACTTGAGCCCGGACGCGAAGATGACGAACCCGATGATCGGCCGGATGTACTTGTCCGGTGCGCGGGAGGAAAACAGCGATCCGATCAGCACCGCGGGCACGCTGCCCAGGATGATCGAGACCGTTACCCCGAACTCCGCGTGGCCGAAGATCAGGGCGCCGAGCGCGGCCGCGGCCGTCAGCGGCACCGCCTGGGTGAGGTCGGTGCCGACCAGCCGGTTCGCACCGATCATCGGGTACAGGAAGAGCAGCAGCACGATCATCAGCGAGCCGGAACCGACCGAGGTCAAGCCCACGATGACGCCGCCGACCATGCCGACGATCACGGTTGGCACCGGCTTCACGACCAGGTCCTTGAGTGCGGCGCCGCGGGCCTTGCCGCTCCGGACGTCCATGACCCAGCGGATCACCATCGCCGCGGCGCCCGTCAGCAGCGCGGCGCCGAGCGCCTGTTCGACATGGGTCGGGGCGCCCGACGATTTCCCGATCACGTGCAGCAGGTAGGCGCCGAGGAAGGCCATCGGCACCGAGCCGACTGCCAGCCAGCCAACCAGCCGGTAGTTGACGGTCCCCTTGCGCATGTGCACGGCCGCGCCGACGGGTCGCATCAAGACGGCTGCGACGAGGTCGCTGGAGATGGCTGCCGGTGCCTTGACACCGAACAACAGGATGAGCATCGGAGTCATCAGGGCCCCGCCGCCGGCTCCGGTCAGACCGACCAGGAGGCCGACGACCGCGCTGCCCAGGACGATATAGGGGTCGATGTGCACCGCGTTACCTCCGGTAGCGAGGAACTCCGACTACCCCGTTCCCAGTCGTGCCGTCGGGGGGTCCGGGGTTTACCCACAATACCCGCCGGATCGACAGGTAATATCGGTTTCTCAGCCTATCTTGGCGGTGGTCTGGACGCTCAGCATGGGCCAGGGCGGGCGAGTCGCTGGCCTCGGTACTCTGTAACGGTGCCTGTGCAGTCGGTGTACCCCCTGCTCGAGCCGCTGCTCCCGCTGGTGCGCAAGCCCATCCAGTACGTCGGCGGCGAGCTGAACTCTGTCGTCAAGGACTGGGACGCCTGCGATGTGCGCTGGGCGCTGATGTACCCAGACGCGTACGAGGTAGGCCTGCCGAACCAAGGGCTGCAGATCCTGTATGAGGTCCTGAATGAGCAGGACGGGGTCTTGGCCGAGCGGACCTACAGCGTCTGGCAGGACCTCGAGGCGCTGATGCGCGAGCACGGGGTGCCCCAGTTCACGGTGGACGGGCACAGGTCAGTGCGCGACTTCGATCTGCTCGGGGTCAGCTTCGCCACTGAGCTCGGGTATACCAACCTGCTCACCGGCCTCGACCTGGCCGGAATCCCGCTGTCGGCCGCCGATCGCGGCGATTGCGACCCCGTCGTGCTGGCCGGCGGGCACGCCGCTTTCAACCCCGAGCCGATCGCAGATTTCATCGACGGCGCAGTCCTCGGCGACGGCGAGCAGGCGGTGCTGGCGATCACGCAGGTCGTGCGCTCCTGGAAGGCAGCCGGGCGGCCGGGCGGGCGCGATGGCCTGCTCGAGCAGCTGGCGATGCACGGCGGCGTCTACGTGCCGCGGTTCTACGACGTCTTGTACAACACCGACGGGACGATTAGCCGGGTGGCGCCGAACCGGCCGGGCGTGCCGAGGTCGATATCGAAGCACACCGTGACAGACCTGGATTCCTGGCCATATCCGGCCAAGCCGCTCGTGCCATTGGCGGAGACGGTGCACGAGCGGTTCAGCGTGGAGATCTTCCGCGGCTGCACCCGCGGGTGCCGCTTCTGCCAGGCCGGGATGATCACCCGCCCAGTCCGGGAGCGCTCGATCACGACGATCGGCTCGATGGTCGAGGCGGGCCTGGCGGCCAGCGGTTTCAGCGAGGTGGGCCTGCTGTCGCTGTCCAGCGCCGACCACAGTGAGATCAACGAGATCGCGGTCGACCTGGCTGACCGGTATCAGGGGACCAACACGGGCCTGTCGCTGCCGTCGACGCGCGTCGACGCGTTCAACGTCACGCTCGCCGACGAGCTCAGCCGCAACGGGCGGCGATCGGGGCTGACGTTCGCGCCTGAGGGCGGCTCGGACCGGATCCGTAAAGTGATCAACAAAATGGTCACCGAGGACGACCTCATCTCGACGGTGACGACTGCGTACGCCAGCGGCTGGCGTCAGGTGAAGCTGTACTTCATGTGCGGCCTGCCGACCGAGACTGACGAGGACGTGCTGGCGATCGCCTCGCTGGCAAAGCGGGTGATCCAGGCCGGGCGGTCAGCCACCGGGCGCAACGACGCTCGCTGTACGGTCTCAATCGGCGGCTTCGTTCCCAAACCGCACACCCCGTTCCAGTGGGCGGCCCAGTGCCCGCACGAGACCGTGGACGCTCGCCTGCGCGCGCTCGGCGCGGCGATGCGGTCCGACCGGCGATACGGCAAGGCAATCGGGTTCCGGTACCACGACGGAAAGCCCTCGATCATCGAGGGGCTGCTGTCGCGCGGCGACCGCCGGGTCGGGAAGGTCATCCAGGCGGTCTGGGAGGACGGCGGCCGGTTCGACGGCTGGAGCGAGACGTTCTCGTTCGAGCGCTGGGAGAAGTGCGCGGCTTTCGCGCTCGCGCCCGACGGGGTCGATCTCGACTGGTACACCACGCGGGAGCGTGACTACGAGGAGATCCTGCCGTGGGATCACCTGGACGCCGGCCTGGAGCGCGACTGGCTGTGGCAGGACTGGCTGGCGGCCATCGACCCAGCCGGCGCCGAAGAGGTCGACGACTGCCGGTGGACGCCATGCTTTGAGTGTGGCGTCTGCCCGGCCATGGGCACCGAGATCGAGGCCGGACCAACCGGGAAGAGGTTGCTGCCGCTCAGTGTTGTGAATAGCGGACCCTCAGATTCGAGCGGAGCTCCGGGCCATGGCGCGGCAGCGCCGGCCCGTCAGGAGCTTGCACCAGGTCACGAGGGTCCGGCACACCGCGGCAGCGCGGTCGCGCCGGTCAGTGAGAGCTGACGATGGCGCGCCAGCAGCCGCCGCGGCCATCGGGACCGGCGCCGCTGCCCGCAGTTCAGCGGCTGACGGTCAAATACGCTAAGCGTGGCAGGATGCGATTCGCGAGTCATAGGGATATCGCGCGAGCGGTTGAGCGGGGGGTCCGGCGGGCTGGCCTGCCGGTCGCCTACTCGGCCGGGTTCTCGCCACATCCGAAGATTTCTTATGCTGGCGGGGCACCGACAGGCGCCGCAAGCGAGGCCGAGTTCCTCGAGATCTCGCTGACCGCGTCGCTGGACCCGCACGCAGTGCGGGCTCGGCTCGACGAAGCCCTGCCAGACGGGATTGACGTGATCGAGGTCGCTGACTTGGCCGCGGCGCAAGCGCCGCGGCTTGAGGCCTCGGAGTGGGAAGTCATGCTGCCAGGGGTCGTGCCGGACGACGCGGCCAGGGCAGTCGAGGCGTTTCTCGCAGCACCAACCGCGGTGGTTGAGCGCCTCACCGGCAACGGAGTCCGCCGACTCGACACCAGGGCCGGGGTGGTGACGCTGGCGCTTGACCGGCGTGCCACAACGGAAGGCCAACTGGGATGTGCGATACTTCGAATGGTTGTTCGGCACTTGACACCGGCCGTGCGACCCGAAGACATCCTGGCAGCGTTCCGCGCCATGTGTGCCCTGGAGCCGTCGTCGCCCGCAGTGGTGACGCGACTGGCTCAGGGGCCGCTGGGCAGTGACATTGCCGCCGCCAGCCACAACGAGGCTGCTACCACGGCGGAAGCGCCCCGGCCAGAGGGCCGGGACGCTGCACGGGGACAGGTAATGGCAGCGCGCCTGGATGCGGAGGACGCCCCATGGCGACGACCGCGTCTGTGAGCGCGTACGAACAGCTCCCGCGTGGCGCGGAGCGGCCCGATGAGGCCGGCTGCGCCCGGGAGCCTGACGGGAGAGATTGCCCGCATGCTCGAGATCGAGCGACAGAACAGAGAGCCAGCTGATGGACCGGCTGGCACACAAGGTCCCGGCGGGTCCATCGGCTCGACTGGTGCTGGCGCTGACGCGCCTGGCACCGGAGCCGGAGCGCCGGGCGCCGCAACATCAGAGAACGCCAGCTCAGGCGGTGGCCTGCTGCGCCGGGCGCGGCGTGCAGTAACAAGGCCCGCTGGGCCGCCTGCAGCTGGGCCGTCGGCCGCTGGGCCGCCGGCCGCTGAGCCGGCACCGAAGCCCGCCAGCTCGCCGCCGGGCGGTGCGCCCTCGGGCAGTGCGCTGTCGGGCGGTGCGCCGTCGGCCGGCGCTAACGCCGGTGATCAGGCGCCAAGCGCTGATCAGCCGGTCAGCCCGCCCCGCAAGCGGTCCTCGCGGTCGCGCGCGGCGAGCCACCAGGCCGAGCAGCCCGGCGCCGCAGCCGGCGCGCCGGCCGCTGATGACCAGCCCCGCGGTGCCGAGCACGACAGCGCCCAGGAATCGGCCGCGCAGCCCGCCGGCGGACCAGAACACGGCGCGGCGAGCGACGCACCCAAGCGGACAGCGTCGCGTCGCGGCGGATCCGGCCGCAGCAGGAGCGCTAGCGCCAAGGCGGCAAGTTCCCACGATGCGGCGGCAGACGAAGCCGACCACGAAGCGGCCGGCCGCGAGCCAGCCGGCCGCAAGCCGGCCGGCGACGAGGCAGCCAGCCAGGGCGCGCCGCAGACGATCCCGCAAGCTGCGTTCCAGCCGCCGCTGGTGATCTTCCAGGCCCCGGACATCTCGGCCGCCCGGGCTCCGTCGGCCCAACGGCCGCAGCGGCAGCAGGCAGCCGCGGCCGCTTCCGACGAAGAAGACGTCGAGGAGATCGAGGGCCGCGAGGACGGAGCGGCTGGCTCGGCGAGCAGGCGCCGCCGGCGCGGCGGCCGCGGCCGCGGCAAGAGCGGTGCTACCGGCAACGGGACAGGTACGGACGCGGCCGAGGCCAGCACGGCCGCGGCGGAGCCGGCTCCTGCAAGTGCCGATGACGACGCCGGCGAGGGCGACGACGAAGCTGGCGCCGACGCAGCCGGCACAGCCAAGCGCCGCCGTCGCCGCCGTCGCACTGGCGCAGGCGCGGAAGTCGACGTGCCGTCGGCTAGCCCCGATGACCCGCCGAATACCGTCGTTCATGTCCGGCCGCCGCGCG
>DATIOU010000040.1:0-28363 GCA_035472835.1 Streptosporangiaceae bacterium
CCAGGTCTTCCGCGCCGCCGAGCGCGTCCACGTACGGCGCCACCGCGGCCAGCGCCGTCTGATCGCACTCCACCACGTGGACGCCGCGCAAGAATGTCAGCACCGACAGGCCGCCGGTAAAGCGCGCGGTGCCGCCCGTTGGCAGCACGTGATTCGAGCCGGCGAGGTAGTCGCCCAGCGACACCGGGGCCCATGGCCCGACGAAGATGGCACCGGCGTTGCGGACCCGGCGGGCCAGGATCGCCGCGTCCCTGGCCTGAATCTCGAGGTGCTCGGGCGCCCAGGCATCGGCGACCGCGAGCGCGGCGCTGGCGTCGTCGACCAGGACGCAGGCCGACTGCCCGGTAAGCGCGGCCTGGACGCGCTCGGCGTGCCGCGCCTGCGCCGCCGTCGTGGCCAGCTCGGCGTCTACCCGATCGGCGAGCCCCACGCTGGTCGAGATGAGCAGGCACGCGGCCAGGGGGTCGTGCTCAGCCTGTGCCACCAGATCCGCCGTGACGAAGCCGGCGTCCGCGCCGTCGTCGGCGACGATGGCGATCTCGGTCGGCCCGGCCTCGGCGTCAATAGCGACGCGCTCACGGAGGAGTCGCTTAGCGGCTGCTACGTAGACGTTGCCTGGTCCGGAGATGACGTCGACGGGAGGGCAATCGTCAGTGCCGTACCCGAGCATCGCGATGGCCTGCGCGCCGCCGGCTGCGTGCACCTCCGTGATGCCGAGCAGCGCGCACGCCGCCAGGACGGCCGGGTGCGGCAGGCCATCGTGCTCGGCCTGCGGGGGCGACGCAACGACGATTTCGTCAACACCCGCGACCTGGGCTGGGATCACGTTCATGAGAACCGAGGATGGATACGCGACAAGGCCGCCAGGAACGTAAACGCCTGCGCGGCGAACGGGCAGGTGCCGCTCGGTGACCGTCGATCCGGCGGCTACGGCGGTCCAGGTTTCGGTCGGCAACTGAGCCCGATGCACAAGGCGGGCGCGCCGCGCCGCCTCGCTCAGCGCCGCGCGGACGGCCGGATCGAGTGCGGCGAGAGCGGCGGACAGCGCGGCCTGCGGAACCCTGGTGTTGTCGAGATCGACGCCATCGAACTTGTGCGTGTACTCGCGGACGGCCGCACTGCCGCGGTCGCGGACATCGGCGCAGATCGGGCTGACCGCGTCGACTGCGGCGCTGACGTCGAGCGCCGCGCGCGGCAGCAGCGCGGCAAGGTCTGCCGGGGCCATCGCGGCAGGCTGCCGGCCGCGCAAGTCGATTCGGGTCAGCACGCCGCTACTCCACGATCTTGCTGATCGGGATCTCCAGGATGTCGCGGCCGCCGGCCGCCTTCAGCGCCGGGATGAGCGTGTTGACGCCGCGCTTGGGCACGACCGCCTCGACGGCGTGCATGCCGCCGCGGGCCAGCGACGTAATCGTGGGCGAGGACATGGCTGGCAGGATCCCGGTGACGGCGGTGAGGTCGGCCGCGTTGACGTTCAGCTTCAGCAGGACACTGCCGCGGGCTTGGATCGCGCCGCGTAGGAGCAGCGCCACGTCCTCCATTGCCTCCCGCTTGACCGGGTCGGCGTAGGCGTCGTGGTTGGCGATCAGCTCGGTGTAGCTCGTCAGCAGCGTGTCGAGAATCCGCAGGCCGTTGCGGTGCAGCGACGCACCGGTCTCGGTGAGGTCGACGATCGCGTCCACGATGTCAGGCACCTTGGCTTCGGTCGCGCCGTAGGACGGAATCACCACTGCCTTGACGCCGCGCGCCTCCAGGTACCGCCGCGTCAGGGCCGGGAACTCGGTCGAGATCCGCACGCCCTCCGGCATGTCCGCAGCGCTCTGCCAGGGCACGGTCGCCGGCACCGCCAGCACGACGCGAACCGGATCGGACGTCGCCTTGGAGTACTGCAGTTCGCCGAGCGAGGCCACGTCCGCGCCGGTCTCAGTGATCCAGTCCCGGCCGGTAATGCCGAAGTCGAACAGGCCTTGCTCGACGTAAGACGGGATCTCCTGTGGCCGCAGAAACCGCACGCGCTCGATGCGCGGGTCGTCGATACTCGCGTGGTAATCGCGATCCGATGACCGCCGGACCGTCAGGTCCGCGGCATCGAGCAAATCCAGCGTTGCCCGCTCGAGCGAGCCCTTCGGTACGACCAGCGAAAGCAACGTAATGCAACCCTTCAAGCGCGGATCACCGCGGGAGTCCCCGGCCCACATTACCGTGGCTGCATCAGCTGGTTCTTGGCAGTACCTGCTGGCAGGGGGCATGACGGCGCGATCAAGGCAGCGATGAGGGGAGCCGCTTGTGCGTGGCCAGCTATCCGGTCTGGGGCTCAGGATGGAGCACAACCTGGCCGAGCACGCCAGCCACCTTCATCGCGGAATGCCCGGAATGACCGTGCGGCAGGAGCCCGACCTGCTGATCGCCGACAGCGGCCTGGACGACGACACGTTCAACTTCGTCGGCTGCGCAGCCTTCACGGCGGCCACGGCGGCAGAACGGATCGCCGAGACGATGCGCGAGCTGACGCCGACCGGGCGGCCGTTCGCCTGGCGGGTCGGCCCGGCGTCCACGCCCGCTAATCTCTCTGCCTTCCTAACAGCCGCAGGCCTGCCTGCCACTGCTGTCGAGCCCGGGATGTGGGCCAGCCTCGAGCGTCTGCGCGCGGTGCGGCCGCCTCCCGACCTCAACATCGTCGTCGTGCGCACGCCGGCCGAGCTCAGCGCCTGGTCCTGGGTGCTGGCGGCTAACTGGGACCCGCCGGCGCAGACCGTGATCACGTTCTATGCCGTAACGACCGACCGGGCCCTGGCCGCCGCTTGCCCGGCCCGGTTCCTGGTCGGCTTCAGCGGCGGCCGTCCAGTCTGCTCGGCTGAGGTGCTGCTGCACGCCGGCGTGGCCGGGCTGTACAACATCTCCACCCTCGCAAGTCAGCAGCGGCGCGGATTCGGCACGGCCATCACCGCCGCCGCTATGACGACCGCGCGTGACCTCGGGGCGCGGCTGGCCGTTTTGCAGGCCTCCGAGCAGGGCGAGCCGGTCTATCGTCGGCTCGGCTTCCGGGTCTTCGCACATGTCAGCGAGCACGCGTTCATGCTGTAGCGTCGCGGGCGGCTGTCGGCCGGGCCGGACTAGCCTAGAGGGGTGGGCGACCTATCACAGGCCCGCGCTTTCGCGCTGTCACTGCCGGGCACCAGCGAAGAACCGCACTTTGACATGACCTCGTTCCGGGTCAATGGGAAGATCTTCGCGACCGCGCCCGCCGACGAGAGCAGGCTGCACATTTTCATTGACGAGAGCGAGGTAGCGGGGCACATCGTCGAGATACCGCGCGCGCTGGAGCCGCTGTTGTGGGGCCAGCGGGTGCGCGGCCTCCGCGTCTTGCTCGCCGCCGCCCCGGACGATCGGGTGCGCGAGCTGCTGACTGACGCGTGGCGGCGTAAGGCCGGCAAGCGCATGGTGGCGCAGTTCGACGCAGCGAGCCGGGGGTTGCCATGACGTACGCGACGGATCCCCGCGTTGACTCTTATATCGAGGCGCTGCCCGATTGGCAGCAGGCAGTCTGCCGGGAACTGCGCGACATCATCCATGCCGCCGATCCGGAGGTTACGGAGACGATCAAGCGCAGCCGGCAGCCCTATTTCGTGCTGGACGGGAACGTCTGCGCGCTGCTGGCGGCGAAGGAACACGTGAACCTGTTCCTGTACGACGGGGCCATCGTGCCGGACCCGGCAGGAATCATCACCGCTGGTCACGCGAACGAGACGGCACGAACGATGGCGGTAAAGCAGGGCGAGCGCATCAACCGCCGGGCCCTCACGGCCATGCTGCGCCAGATCATCGCGAACAACAGGGCCGGCGGCTGGCGCAAGATCAAGGCTGCTCGCGGTTAGACCGCGAAGGGGTAAAGACCTCTTCAGGCCGACCGCGGCATGCGGACCACGACGTCGAGCCCGCCGCCAGCCGGATTCGTTACTATCAGCGTGCCGCCGTGCGCAAAAGTGACCGACCTGGCTATCGACAAGCCGAGCCCGAACCCGCCGCCATCGCCGATACGCCCGGCCTGCCGGTAAAACGGCTCGGCTAGCGCGCCCACCGCCGAATCGGGAATGCCCTCGCCGCTGTTGGTGACGTGCAAGAAGGCAGCGCCGTCGTCGGAGCCGGTGCTTATCTTGATCCACCCGGCGGCGAGGTTGTGCCGCACGGCGTTGTCGACAAGGTTCCACACCAGCCGCCCGACCAGGTGCTCGTCACCTCTTATCCGGCCCGGCTCCAAGTCCGCCGTGAGCGTCAAGCCCCGCTCCCGAATACCGTCCGCCGCCTGCTCAAGCGCGTCCTCGGCCAGCGCCATGAGGTCGAGTTCCTCGGCTTGGTGATGACCCTGCTCACTGACGGTCAGCGTCAGCAGCGCGTCGACCATTCGCTGAGCCTGTTCGGTCGAGCGGCGTACGCGCACAGCCATGTCCTCGAGCTGTCGCTGGGTCCGGCCCGGCTTGGCCAGTGTGACGTCGATTGCGGTCCGCATTGCCGCCAGCGGCGTGCGCAGCTCGTGTGACGCATTGGCGACGAACTGCCGCTGGGCGGCGAAGGCACGGTCCAGCCGGTCCAGCATCTCGTCGAAGGTGTCAGCAAGCTCGCGCAGCTCGTCGCGTGGGCCAGCCAGCGCCAGCCGCTCGCCGAGATGCTCGTCGGACGCGCGCCGGGCGGTCTCAGTGATGGAGCGGACGGGGGCGAGCACGCGGCGCGCGACCAGCCACCCGAGGCCGCCCGAGGCTAGCGTCGTGACGCCGAGGCCGATGAGTGAATAGGTGAGGAGGCTGTCGAGCGCCCGGGTGCGCTGATCGGATGAACCAGCCCCGAGGCCCGCCGCGTAGGCCCGCTGGATGCAATCATTAGTGAGCGCTTTGTCGCCCCGCGCTTTGCTGGCACACTCTTCCGTCAGCTTGATCTGCTGCTGCTTGGACACGGTCTGGGCGGTCTTCGTATGGGGCAAGCTCGCGTCGACCAGTCCGTAGGTGAGGCCGAGCAGGAGAGAACCGGCAGCCAGGAAAAGGGCGGCGAACGTCAGCGTCAGCCGCGGGCCGACGCGCTGCGGGAGGCACCGGCGCGCGACACGAGCAAGGCGGCCAGCGTCGCGCGGGCTGTTCGTTCCGTTCTTTCCGCCCGGCCTGCTCTTGCCGGTCGCGCTGGCCGACATAACGGGGCCGGCCGCGCTGCTTGAGCCGGCCGCGCTGCTTGAGCCGGCTGCCCCGCCGGAGCCGGCCGCCCTATTCGGGCCGGCCGGCCCGCTAGGACTCGTCTGAAGATCCGGATCGGTCACGGCAGCCGGTACCCGCTGCCGACGACCGTCTCGATCGGGTCCGGTTCGCCAAGCTTGCTCCGCAGCCTGCCGACAGTGACGGTGACGGTCCTGGTGAACGGGTCGGCGTTCTCGTCCCAGACCCGTTCCAGCAGGTCCTCGGCGCTGACCACTGCTCCGTCGGCGACCAGCAGCTCCTCGAGCACGCTCATCTCCTTGCGGCTCAGCGGCACCGGGTGGCCGCCTCGGCTGACCCGCCGCCTGGCCCGGTCGAGCACGATGTCGCCGCGGACAAGGACCGGCGGCGCCGCAGGCTCCCGCCGCGCGAGCGTCCGGACTCTGGCCACGAGCTCATCGAACGCGAACGGCTTGATCAGGTAGTCGTCCGCGCCGAGCATCAGGCCGTCGACGCGGTCGGCGACGGTGCCCGCGGCCGTGAGCATGAGGATTCGCGCCCGCGAGCCCGAGCCGACCAGCGTCGCGCAGACCGCATCGCCGTGAATCCGGGGCAGGTCCCGGTCGAGCACGACCACGTCATAGCGCGTCAGCACCGCCTTCTCGATGGCGGCCGACCCGTCGTAGGCCACATCAGCGCCGATGCCCTGATCGCGCAGGCCGTCGACGATATCGTTCGCCAGCTCGACGTGGTCTTCCACTACCAGCACTCGCATGCATTCATCCTGCCTTCCAGCAGGTCACAGCGGAATCACAGCGCGCTGGCCGCCGGGGTCCGGGCCGCGAGCGCTGACGAGCCAGAACTGCGAGCACGAGGTGGTGTTCCAGGCTCCAGACACATCTGTGCTGTGACGCCAGCGTGACCGCCGGCTCGGTACGACTGGCTTGGCTCGGCAACCGCCGGGCGCCTGAGGAGGTCACGATGACACGAGAATATGGGTCGGCGGACTATGGGCTGGCGGACCGAGGGCTGGCGGACCGAGGGCTGGCGGACCGAGGGCTGCCGGACCGAGGGCTGCCGGACCGAGGGCTGCCGGACAGAGGGCTGCCGGACAGAGGGCTGGCCCAACCGCGTCTGCCACGACGCGCGCGGCCCGCGCTGCGCCGTGAGCTGAGTCGGGGCGGCTGGGCGGCGCGCGCCGCGCTTGCGGCCGGGGCCGCCGCCCTGCTGGCGGCGTGCTCTGGCGGGGGCGCTGGCACGGGGCCCGGCAGCGCGCCGGTGGCGAGCCTGGCTGCCAATGGTCACACTGGGCACGGGTCGGCCAGGCAGCTCACGCAGGAACAGTCAGATCTGGACATGATTCACTTCGCCCGGTGCATGCGCGGCCACGGCGTCGCGATGTCCGACCCGTTCCACCGACCTGGCCACTCCGGCCTCAGCATCGACATGCCGACGCAGGACGCGGCGACCCGGCCGGCCTATGCGGCCTGCGGCCACTTCATGCAGCCCATCATCCAGGCCAAGGCGGCCGGCGGCAGGTCGAACGTGTCGCCGGCGCAAATGGCCGCTCTGACCAGCTACGCCGAGTGCATGCGCAGCCACAACATACCCATGCTGGACCCGGATGCTAACGGCAGCCTGAACCTGGGCAACGTGCCCGGCATCACCAGTGACTTCGGCCGGTACTCGCCCCAGTTCCGCGCCGCCGACACGGCTTGCCGCCATCTGCTGCCGCCGGGCGTGCATGACGACGGGACCGGGCCGTGACGGCCAGGCGACCGGCCCTGGTGGCCGGCCTCGTGGGCGCCGCCGCCGTCGGAGCGGCCGCCACCGTCAGCCTCACCGGCGGTCAGGCGAGACCGCCGGCCCCGACATTGCCTCGGCTCACGACCGCCACGGTGACCCGGGCGACGCTGAGCGAGTCCGCGCTAGCGGAAGGCACGCTCGGCTACGGCGCTAGCGCCCCGGTTGTGAACGCGCTGGCCGGGACCTACACCTGGCTGCCAGCACCGGCGCGGACCGTCCGCCCCGGCCAGGTGCTGTACCGGATCGACAATGCGCCGGTAGTTCTGCTGCGCGGCAGCGTGCCTGCCTGGCGGCCATTTCAGCTG
Source organism: Streptosporangiaceae bacterium (assembly GCA_035472835.1). Taxonomy (GTDB): domain Bacteria; phylum Actinomycetota; class Actinomycetes; order Streptosporangiales; family Streptosporangiaceae; genus JAJYUU01. The sequence goes on from DATIOU010000040.1 coordinate 7,289, forward strand.
GGCATGACGAGCGGGCCCGATGTCCGGCAGCTGTCGGCAGCGCTGATCGCCGAGCACTTCGCGACCGGCTTGCTGACGGCGCCGGGCGACGCGTACACGTGGGCAACCGCGGCGGCCGTCGAGCGCTGGCAGGCGGCGCACGGGCTCACGCAGACCGGCCAGATTCCGCTCGGCCAGGTCGTCTTCCTGCCTGGTGCGGTCCGCGTTGGCGCGTGGCAGGTCGCCGTAGGTGGCGCGGCCCAGCCCGGTCAGGAGCCATACCTGGTCACGACGGATCGCCGGATCGTCACCGTTCCGTTGAACTCAGACTTGCCCGTCATTCGCGTTGGTCAGTCCGTCGGCATCGTCTTGCCGTCGCAGGCATCGACTGCAGGCGTGGTCTCGAGCATCGGGCCATTGCCGCCCACGGCCAGCGCAAGCGCGGCAGGCAGTGGTAGCACTGGCAGTGGCAGCGCTGGCGGGGGCAGCGCCGGCAGTGGCAGTGCTGGCAGTGGCAGCGCCGGCAGCGGCAGCGCCGGGACCACGGTGGCGCAGAGCGCGACCTCGTTCCTGTTCATTACGCCGGTCAGCCCGGCTGCTACCGGCACCGGTGACGGCGTTGCAGTGCAGGTCTCCCTGACCATCCAAGTCGCACGTAACGTGCTGTCGGCGCCTGTCAGCGCGCTGCTCGCGCTCGCCGGCGGCGGCTACGGAGTAGAAGTCGTGCTGCCGTCGGGGGCGCATCGCCTCATCGGCGTGCACACGGGCATCTTTGCCAGCGGGCTCGTGCAGGTGAGCGGCGCCGACCTGACGGCGGGCACCAAGGTGGTGGTGTCGCAATGACAGCGCTAGCCATGACCGACGTCTCGAAGGTACATCCCGGCACGCCGCCCGTGACTGCCGTCAGCTCAGTGACCCTGACGGTCGAGGCCGGTGACTTCGTCGCCGTTATCGGCCCATCCGGTTCGGGCAAGTCCACGCTGCTGGCGCTCGCGGGCACACTTGAGCGGCCGACGAGTGGCTCCATTAGCGTCGCCGAACAGCCAGTCGATGGCCTCACCGACCGTGACGTCGCCGGCATCCGGGCCGCGAGCATTGGCTTTGTCTTCCAGCATTTCTTCCTGCTGCCCGGCCTGTCGGCGCTCGACAACGTAGCGACGGGCCTGCTGTACCGGGGCGTGCCCGCCAGCCAGCGTCGGGCCGCGGCGATAGCCGCGCTGGACCGGGTCGGCCTTGGCCACCGGTCCGCGCACCGGCCTGGCGAGCTGTCCGGCGGTGAGCGGCAGCGGGTGGCCATCGCGCGCGCGATCGTCGGCGAACCGGCCATCATCCTGGCCGACGAGCCGACCGGCAGCCTGGACTCCGCCGCCGGGGCCGGCGTCCTGTCGATCCTGGCAAGCCTGAACGAGCGCGGCGTCACCTTGCTCGTAGTCACACATAACCCCGACATCGCGGCCGCTGCGCACCGGACTATCAGGCTGCGGGACGGCGTCATCGAGCATGACAGCGAGGCGGCGTGAGCGCCCGGGTCGGCGGCCGCGCCCGAGCAGGCCGGCCCGCCGACGCTGACAACGCCAGGTCGGCCTGTGGCACCCGGTCCGGCAGCCGCATGCGTCCTGCCGACTTGTGGCCGGTCGCGCTGGCCGGCCTCGTGATCAGGCCAGCCCGTAGTGTCCTGTCGGCGCTCGGCATCGCGGTTGGCATCGCCACCATGGTCGCGGTGCTCGGCATCTCCGCGTCGAGCCGCTCACAGCTTGTCGCTGAGATCGACGCGCTGGGCACAAACCTGCTGACGGTCGCGCCGGGACAGGCTTTCGGCGGACCGAGCGCCACGTTGCCGGCGACAGCGCCGGGCATGATTGCACGGATCGGCCCTGTCATCGACGCCGCCGCGATCGGCGACGTGCCGGCAAACGTCTACCGGAGCAACCAGATTCCTGCTGCCAACACCAACGCCATTACCGTGTACTGGGCCGGGCCGGGCCTCCTCCATACGCTCCAGGGCCAGCTGGCCAAGGGATCCTTTCTCACGACGGCGTCCGCCAGGTACCCGGCCGTGGTACTTGGTCCGTACGCCGCGCAGGCCCTCGGCATCGACCGAGCCGACGGGTCTGCTCTCGTGTGGATCGGGAGCCACTGGTTCGCGGTCACGGGAATTCTGGAGCCGCTGGTGCTCGCGCCCGAACTCGACCGCGCCGCGCTCATCGGCGAGCCCGTCGCCCGGCAGCTTCTGCATGCGGACGTGCGGCCCGTTCAGGTGTACGTGCGGACGAACCCCGCCAGCGTTCCTGCCGTCCAAGCCGTGCTTGCGGCCACGGCTAACCCGAGCGCGCCGCAAAACGTCACCGTGAACGATCCCGCTGACGTACTCACGGCACGGGCGGAAGCGACGACTGCTTTCCAGGGCCTGCTCCTGGCGCTCGGCGCCGTCGCGCTCGCCGTCGGCGGCATCGGAATCGGCAACGTCATGGTGATCGCGGTCCTCGAGCGGCGCAACGAGATCGGGCTACGGCGAGCCCTCGGGGCTAGTCGGCGTCATATCAGCCTGCAGTTCGCGGCCGAGGCGGTGCTGCTCGCTGGAGCTGGTGGTGCGGCCGGGGGCGCGCTCGGCGCCATCGCGACGGCCGCTTTCGCAGCCGCCCGGCACTGGCATGCGGTGGTATCGCTGCCCAGCCTGGCCGCCGCGGTCGGCGTCGCCCTCGTGGTCGGCGCGCTTGCCGGCTTGTACCCCGCCATCCGCGCGGCTCAGCTGCCGCCCGCCGAAGCCCTGCGCCTGGCGTAGCTTCCCAGGCGCCTCCTCGATTGGACCTACTTACACCTCGGCAGACAGTGAAATCGACGCTAGCCGCCTCCGCCAGCTCCACCACGCGGCCCACACGACGCCGATCACCGCCCACGCCACCGAGAACCAAACGATGCTGCTTCCGCTCTTGAACGGCGCGGATAGCTCGGTCACGAAGAATCCCTTGTACAAGATGTATCCGTCGATCGCGATGCCGGCCACCGGGATGAATCCGTTCAGGAACCAGTTGAAGTTCTGCCGCCTGAACCGGGCGTGGTACACGAGGTTGGCCAGGTTGACGAAAATGTAGAGAATCAGCACGAAGAACACGAACACCTCGCCGAGATACGCGTAAGCGTTCGCTGGGCCACCTTGCCACAAGCTCACGGCAATGAGTAAGACGAGCGATATGAAGAGCGTCGTCGCCTCGACTCGCCACGGAGTCCGGAACCGCGGATGGAGGGCCTTGAAGTAGGGCGATATAAAGCCTTCTCTGGACAGCGCGTAGCCGATCCGGCCGGCCGCGTAGAGCGCTGCGCCAAAGCTCGCGAGCGCGGCGGTGAAGCCGGTAATAGGCACGAGGACTGCCCAGCCGCCGATGTAAGAACGCGTGATCGGGAGAACCGGAGTGATCTGCCCGGCGGCGACGTATGCCTGCACCGCCTTCACCGGCACCGAGATCGCGAAGCCGTATGACGTCAGTGTCCAGAAGAGGCCCGCGATGAGTGTGATCAGGATCGTCGCCAGTGGTATCAGCCGGCGCGGTGTGTGAGACTCTTCAGCCACCGGAGCTACCGCGTCGACGCCGGCAATCGAGAGGAATGCGAAGATCGCCGCGAGACTCAGGCCGGAGAATCCCGCCGTGGCCGCTGCCGGGTTGAACGGCGTCGCGCTGAAGTGTCCGAGGTGCCCGCCCTTCGCGACGATGACTATCGCCACCGCGGCAATGAAAGCCGCCTCGCCGACCATCAGGATGCCGATGACCAGCGAGGACAGCTTGATGTTGTTGTGATTCAGGTAGCCCACGAACAGGATAGCGAAAACGCCGCCGCCGATTCCGGTCCAGGTAGTCGCCGACAGCTGGAAGTACGTCAGCAGTGCGTTGAAGAAAGTCGCGAAAGCCGGGGGATACAGGGCCGAGACCACGACGTACGTCGCGATCATGATCCAGCCCAGCCACAGGCCCACGCCAGGGTAGGTCGATTCCCAGAGCCAGGTGTAGCCGCTGCCAGCGGACGGCCTGCGGTTGTTCATGATCGCGAAGCTGATCGCCGTCGGCAGCACGGCGATCGTAATGAGGATGAACAGGAATGGCATGACCGGCCCGCCGGAGTCGGTCTCCATGAAGCCCATGTTCAGGTAGATCACGGGGGCGAGCGAGAAATACGCGAGCCCGATGAATGCCAGCCGCGGAAGGTTCAGGCTATTACGCCGCAAGCCTTCGGCCGGGGCCTCCGTTACTACCGATTGCGATGAAGCTTGCGAGTCCTCCACGGTAAGCCTCCCTCGGCCCAGTTCTGTGTGCTGGCTCGGCTAACTGCTGGCCTGCGGCCTGCGCTGGCGGATCAGGAATCTCGATCGAAAATTGTCAGTGGCATGGTCATAGCGACATTCCAGACGCCGGCGTCAACGACCTCGACGATGCGCAGGTCACCCGTAATGCTGCAGAGGAGGTACGCGTCGTCCGCGCTGAGCCCGTGGGAGTCGACGAGCCATTCGATCATGGCCCGGACGGCGATCCTGGAGCATTCCATGAGGTCGCCGGACAGCCCCATCGTCGCCTGGTAACCGCCGGTCCTGATCGCAGCGCTCGTGGCGGGTACCTGGAAACGCGGTGCGCTGATCGTCTGCTTGTGCAAGGTGAACCGCAGGCTGCCAGATAGCGGCGCCTCCAGCGCCGTGACTGACACCTCGCCGTCGCCCTGGGCGGCATGCGGGTCGCCGCATGAGAACATGGCGCCGGCCAGATGGACCGGCACCCATAAGGTCGAGCCCGAGGTCAGGTGACGATTGTCGATGTTTCCGCAGCCCCGATGCGGTGGGAACGGCGAGATGGTCGCTTGCCCGCCGGGATGATTTCCGATAGTGCCGAGGAACGGCGCCAGCGGGATGCGGATGCCGGGGAGGAACTCGGCCGCGCGGTCCCTCAGCTCGAACGTGCGGACGTAGCCGTGCGGGAACATGTCCGGCAGCAGACCCAGCTCGGGCAGGAACGCGGCCCAGCCCCAGTCGCCGTGCTGCAACTCCAGCACGTCGATCTGGAGCGTGTCGCCTGGGTCGGCGCCGTTGATCCACAGCGGACCGGACAGGTTGTAAATCGTGTCGAAGTCGAAACGGGTGTCTTCATACCGAGCGCCTGGCCAGACCTGCCCGTGTCCCGCGACTCTCGCGTTGTAATGGACAGTATCGCCGGAATTGATCGACAAGACCGGCTCCAGACCGGAGTCCCACTGATGGTGAATGGCCGAGGGATCGATTATGTGATCGCCCGCCAATCCCAGTCACCTCCAGCGGCGTCTGAGCGTCAGAGGTTATGAGCCGCCATTTTGTGGCTGCTGTCACCTCCTTTGACGAGAATCGCATACCGAGGCGAGGCGCGCCACTGTTGGTTGGAGCGCCGAGACGCGAAAACGCACCGTGGGCGGCACCCTGCCCCACCATCGCATGAGATGCGGCCCTAGGCTGCTGAGACCTAATCTGGCTCCTGGGCGGGTGATCGTCCTTTCTGGAGGTGATTACGTGGCCGAAGCGGCTGATGTGCTGGTGGTCGGTGCGGGCCTCGCCGGCCTGCTCGCCGCGCGAGACCTGGCCGCGGCCGGGCGGTCTGTGCTGCTGCTCGAGGCCAGGGATCGCGTCGGGGGCCGCATCGTCAACGAAGAACTCGGCGACGGCAATGTCGTCGAGATGGGCGGCCAGTGGGCGGGGCCGACCCAGGACAGACTTCTTGCGCTCGCCACGGAGATGAAGGTCGCGGTCTTCCCGACGTATGACTCGGGCAAGCGGGTCCTGCACTTCAATGGCAAGCGCGGCACTTATACCGGGACAATTCCTCGCATCAACCCGCTCGTCCTCGCCGACATCGGCCAGGCCCAGGCGCGGCTCGAGGCGCTCGCGAAGAAGGTGCCGACGCACGCGCCGTGGGCTGCGCCGGGTGCCGAGAAACTCGACGGCCAGACCTTCGAGACATGGGCTCGCCGCAACACAGTGACCCGAAGCGCGCGGACGTTGCTGGCCCTCGGGGCCGAGGCCGTGTTTGCTGCCGAACCAGGCGACCTGTCAATGCTGCACGTGCTGTTCTACAGCCACTCTGGTGGTTCGTTCCAGCGCCTTATCGACACGACTGGCGGCGCGCAGCAGGACAGGTTCGTTGGCGGCTCGGCCCTCATCGCGGAGCGGCTAGCCGAAGCGCTCGGCAGCATCGTCCGGCTCGAAGCGCCCGTCAGCCGGATCGAGGTGACTGGCGACAAGGTCACCGCGAGCACTACTGCTGGCAAGTTCGACGGTCGACGGGTCATCGTGACAGCCCCGCCGCTGCTGGCCGGCCGCATCGAGTACGAGCCGGCCCTGCCGCCCTGGCGGGAGCAGTTGACCCAGCGCACGCCGATGGGCTCCGTTATCAAGTGTCAGGTGGTCTATGACGAGCCATTCTGGCGACGGGACGGCCTTTGCGGCCAGGCCACCGGTGACGGCGAAGGCTCGCGAGTTGTGTTTGACAACTCCCCGCCGGATGGGTCGCCCGGCGTCCTGCTCGCCTTCCTTGAAGGGGACGAAGCCCGCCGGCTGGGCCGCGAGCCGCTGGACGTCAGGCGCAAGGCCGTCCTCGACTCGCTGGCGCGCTACTTCGGGCCGCGGGCGGCCAAGGCCGAGCGGTACCTGGAGCGTGACTGGCAGCAGGAGAAGTGGAGCGGGGGCTGTTACGGGACGCTGTTCGGCCCCAACGTCTGGACTCGGTACGGACAGGCGCTGCGAGCACCGGTCGGGCCGATTCACTGGGCCGGCACCGAAACCGCGACCGTGTGGGCCGGCTACATGGAGGGCGCGATTCGGTCCGGCAGCGAGGCCGCGCAGGCTGTCCTCGCTAGCCTCGGGTGACGATTACGCGGTGCTCGAGCTGACCGCAACGGCGGCTGTCGCCGTCTTGCGCCGGACGAGGACCGCGGTCAGCGCGGCCGCGAACCCGGCGGACGCGGTCGCGTACCAGCCATGCCGGAAGGCAGTGAGCGCAGCCGCCGAGCCGCGCGGGCTGCCGAGGATGGCCACGAGCATCGCGACGCCGACGGCGAATCCCACCTGGCGCAGCATGTTGACGACGGCCGAGCCGGTGGCAAAGGAAGGCGGCGGCAGGGATGCCGCTGCAGTTGACATCAAAGACGGCAAGGTCAGGCCGACGCCGATACCGGTCACGAGCATGCCGGGCAGAATCCCCGCGTAGTTCGGACTGAGCGTGACGACCACGGCCCACCAGACGATTCCGGTGGCGAACACGGCGGCGCCGACGCCGATGACGATCGCGGGCCCATATTTCGCCAGCAGGCGGCCGGTCACCAGGAACGTGAACACCGGCACCATGATCGGACCGGGCGCCAGAGCTACCCCCGTCTTCAGCGCCGACCATCCCCACACCTGCTGCATCCAGAGCACGATGGACAGCAGCATCGCGCCGAACGAGACTGAAAACAGCAGGGTGGCCAGCGACGCGCCGGAAAATGTGCGCACACGGAAGAGGTCGGGCTCGATCAGCGGATTGTGATGCCGCAGGCAGCGCAGCACGAACAGCGCGAGCACGACCGCGGACCCGGCGAGCACGCCGAGGGTCGCGGCTGACCCCCAGCCCCACGCGCCTCCTCGAACCAGCCCGAGTGTGAGGCCGCCCACGCCAGCCGTGACGAGCAGCGCGGACAGCTCATCGGGCCGGAGGCCTGGATGGCCTGGTACATCCGGCAGCCTGCGCCAGCCGATGACAAGCGCCGCCAGGCCGATCGGCACGTTCACGAAGAACACCCACCGCCAGCTCGCGGCCACGAGCAGCCCGCCGATCACCGGGCCGAGGGCTGCGGCCATGCCGCCAGCAGCTGTCCAGGCGCGGACCGCGCTGCCGCGCCGTTCCGGCGCGTAGCTCGCCAGCACGAGGCCGAGCGAGGTCGGCGTCAGCAGCGCTCCGCCTGCGGCCTGCACAAGCCGGAAGGCGATCAGCAGCGGCACGCTGGTGGCCGCGCCGCAGGCAGCCGAGCCCACCGTGAAGATCGCCACGCCGAGGAGAAACCCGTTCTTGCGGTTGTGCTGGTCAGCCAGCCGGCCGGCCAGGACCAGCAGGGCGGCGTAGATGATCGCGTAGCCATTGAGCACCCAGGACAGGGTGCCAAGGCTGGGCTCGTGCAGGTCCACCGAGATCTGCGGCAGCGCGACGTTGACGATAAACAAGTCCAGGCTGGCCATGACCACCCCGGCGCAGACGATCACCAGGACCTGACCTGGCCGGATCGGCAGGCCCTGGGATCCCGTTCCGGACGTGGCTGGCGATCCGCCGGCGTTGGCATCCGGCTGCTGGCTTAGCAATCGCATAGCCAGACCTTACGTGCCTAGCTTAGGGTTGCACAAGTCAGCTAACCTGGGCGTTGTGCAGTCATCACCAGAGTCAGCGCACACCGTCCAGCTCTCCGGCCCGCTGTATCCGCGTGACCGATGGCGGGCAACCGGGTGCTCAATGGCGCGCGCCCTCGACGTCGTCAGCAGCCGGTCAGCGCTGTTGATCTTGCGCGAGGCGTTCTACGGCACGACCAGGTTCGACGATTTCGCCGAGCGTGTCGGCATCAGTGAGCCAGTCGCGGCGGCCCGGCTCCGCGACCTGGTGGATGAGGGCTTGCTCGAGCGCGAGCCGTACCGCGAGGCCGGACAGCGCACGCGACTGGGGTACCGGCTGACAGATAAGGGCGCCGAACTCCTGCCGGTACTGGTGGCGCTCATGCAGTGGGGAGATCGCTGGCTGCAGCCGGCCGGGCCGCCCGTCGAGCTGCGCCACGTCGGATGTGACGAGGTCGTGCACGCCGAGCTGCGGTGCGCGGCCGGGCACCCAGCCCCGGCCGACGAGCTCGCCCTGACCGCGCCGCCTGGCCGCGGCGCCTAGCGGGCACAGGCGTGAGGACGCTGCTGGCGGGTAGCTCCTCGCCGACATGAGCTTCCTGACGCGCTGGCTGGATAAGGCCGACAACCTGCAGCAGAGTCGGCCCTGGCTGGCTGTGCCGGTAGCGACGTGGAAGACATTCAGCGACAACCAGGCGGGCAATCTCGCCGCCCTGATTGCGTACTACGCGTTCGCTTCGCTCTTCCCGCTGCTGCTGGTGGCTTACAGCACCCTCGACCTCATCGCCCGGAACAACGCAACGCTGGCCCGCCGGCTCACGTCCGCGCTGAGGAACTATCCAGTCATCGGCATGCATCTCGGTGGGACCGCTGGCAACGGCCTGAACAGGACCGGCTTCGCGCTCGCCATCGGTATCCTGCTCACCCTCTACGCGGGCCGCGGCGTTGCGACCGCCATGCAGAACGCGATGAATACCGTCTGGAGCGTGCCTATGTACAGGCGGCCGGCCTTCCCGAAAGGACTGCTGCGGAGCCTTGGCCTGATCACGCTGCTCGGGCCAGGCGAGGTGATCACCATCGCGCTGTCCGGCATCGCTGGCGGTACCGGCCACCTTGGCAGCATCGGGGCGAAGCTGGCGGCGGTCGCGGTCTCGCTGGTGCTCAACATCGCCTTGTTCTGGCTTGGCTTCCGCATCGCTACGCCAAAGGAGATCGACGGCAAGGACATGCGGCTCAGCGCAGTGCTGGCCGCGGTAGCCTGGCAGATCCTGCAGCTGATCGGCGGGACGATCATCGGCCACGCCACCAACTCCGCTTACGGCGTCTTCGGAGTCGTCCTCGGCCTGCTCGCGTGGTTGTACCTGCAAGCGCAGATCACCTTGTATTTCGTGGAGCTCGACGTGGTGCGCGCGCGCCGATTGTGGCCGCGGTCGATCGCTCCGCCGCCCCTTACCAAAGCCGATCTTCGGGCGTACCAGATGTACGCCGAGGCCGGCCTGCGCCGCCCTGAGCTCGACGTCGCGGTCCGCGAGGTGCCGCCCGCGAGCGGCGGCGGCCCGGCTGGCCGGCCGTAAGGCAGCCCGCGGCCTTACGTAACGCCCGCGGAGCGCGTCGCAAACGGCTAACGACGCGGGCTCGGCTGTAGCTGCGGCGCACCGATCGTGCAGGTCGTCCTGGCTTCTGGCGGGGGCACGGGCTGGCCGGCCGGGCGCAGCACATTGTTGTCGACCAGCGTCGCGGCGAGCACTGCCGCGACGAGCAGGATGATCGAGGACACCGTCGCGGCCGTGTCAAACCCGCGATTGAACTGGGCCGGCACGTGGTAGCTGGCCGCGGTGAGTCCGACGGCTGTCGGCAGCGCGGCAACGGCCACCAGGCCCGCCGCTCTGGCGACTGCGTTGTTCACGCCGCTCGCGACGCCCGCGTGCCGCACGTCGGCGCTGGCTAGGACCGTGGCCGTGAGCGGCGCAACGACCAGCGACAAGCCGAGGCCAAAAATGACGACGGCGGGCGCCACGTCGGCGGCGTAGCTGGCGTGCGGCCCAATTCGCCGCATCAGCGCCATGCCGAGCGCCAGGCCGGTGAGGCCGACGGTGAGCAGCCAGCGCGGGCCGATCCGCTGAGCAAGACCGCCCGCGCGGGCAGACAGCGCAAGCATCAGCAGCGTCACTGGCAGGAGCGCCGCGCCGGCTGCCAGCGGCGAGAACCCGGAGACAACCTGGAGCTGGATCACCAGCAGGAACAGCAGACCGCCAAAGGCGCCGTATACCAGGAACGTGAGGATGTTGATAACGGTGAACTGGCGCGACGCGAAGACGTCGAGCGGCAGCATCGGCGTGATCCGGTCCGGCGCCCTTGTCCGCCGCCGCTCAATGACCACGAAGGCGATCGCAGTCGCCACGCCGATCAGGCCCGCGGTGATCACGCCGATCTTGGTTGACGTCTCCGGGGCCTCGATCAAGGCGTAGGTAATGCCGGCCAGCCCGAGCGCCGCGAGCACTGCTCCCGCCACGTCGTAGCGGCCATGCACAGTAGGATCACTCGTCTCTGGTACGTGGCGCATCGTCACTGCGACAACCACGGCGGCGAGCGGCAGGTTCAGGTAGAAGACGAAGGGCCAGCCGACCACCTGCACGAGCCAGCCGCCGACGATAGGTCCGATCGCCGCTGCAACGCCGCCCAGTCCGGACCAGGCGCCGACCGCGCGGGGCCGCTCGTCGGGCGCGAACGTCGCCTGAATGATGGCGAGCGATCCCGGCGTGAGTAGCGCGCCGCCGGCGCCCTGCAGCACGCGGGCCGCGATCAGAACGACGATGGATGGTGCTAGCCCGCACAGCGCGGATGCTAGCGCGAACCAGACGACGCCGATGAGGAAGATCCGGCGGCGACCGAGCCGGTCGCCCAGCGAACCGCCGAGCAGGATGAGCGCGGACAAGCTCAGTGTGTAGCCAGTGACCACCCATTGAAGGCCGCCCAGCGAGGCATTCAGGTCCTTGCCGATCGTCGGCAGGGCGACGTTGACCACCGTCGCGTCGAGCATGGCCATGCTCGACCCGAGCACCGTCGCCAGCAGCACCCAGCGGCCGGCCGCGCTGCTCACGCGCAACTGGGGGGCCTGAGCAGAATCGTCGGCGCTCATTAGAACCGATCATCACATCTCGGTGGCCACCGTCGCCAGCCACTCACCCATTCGCGTGCTAACGTACGACGCCCGCTGACGCGCGACGCAAGGAAATCACCGGCGATAGCGACAGTCGGCCGGGCGGTCACAAGCGACCGCCCGCCAGGCGGCTTGCCTCGCGGGCGGTCCTTCGGAGCGGCGCGGGGCCGTCTCCGGTTCTCCCTACTTCATGCCTCCCGGCGGCCTAGCAGGTCCCGTCGGCCCCGTCGGGTCGTCCGGTCCGCCAGACCGCGACCCGCCAGACCCTGAGGTGCCGCCCCGGCCTGACACCTCCGGTGCCGACGGCTGCTGGGACCCGGCGGGCGTACCGGTGGCGGTTCGCCCGGTCGACGACACTGCAGGCCGGCCTTCGTCGGCGGCCGAGACCGTCGTCGCGGGCTGCGCGCTCCTGCGCAGTCCGAAATCCACGCCCTCCTGCGGATGGAACAGCATGAACACGCCGGCCGCGAGGATGGCGCCGACAAGCGGCGCGATGAGGAACAGCCAAAGCTGACTCAGCCACGGACCACCGGCGACGATCGCGGGCCCGAAACTACGGGCCGGATTCGCCGAGCCCCCGTCGATCGGGATGCTCAAGAGGATGACCAGAGCAAGCGCAACACCGACGACGGCACCCTGGATCGCCACGTTGGCCTGGGCCCTCGTAGCGCTGAGCACGACGAGGACGAACACCGCGGTGACGATGATCTCAGTCAGGAAGGCGCCCCCGCCCGACGCGTGCAGCAGCGACAAGGCGCCGTAACCGTTGGCCCCCAGCCCGATCCGGGGGCGGATGTAGAACGGCGAAGTGTGCAAAACCCACAGCAGCAGCAGCGCACCGAGCAGCCCGCCGACGAGCTGGGATATCACATAACCGATCGTGTCGATCGGCGTGATCCGCCTAGCCAGGAACTGGCCGAGTGTCACCGCCGGGTTCACGTGACAGCCCGATATGGGCCCGATCACCGCGACAAGCCCCATGAGTACCAGCCCGAACGTGAGCCCGGTCAGCAGGATTCCAGCGGCGACGCTGCCGCCAAAGGCGTGGAAGCCGAACGAGATCGTGGTGAGGCCCGCGCCGAAGAACACGAGCAGAGCGGTGCCGATCAGCTCAGCTGTGTACTTGCGGGCCATGTTGGCGTCGATCACGACGGCTCCGGGGTGCGGCCCTGGCGATCCGACCTCTGGCTGCGTCTGCCCGTACTGACCTTGAGGTTGCCCGGCTTGACGTTGCCCGGCCTGAGGTTGCCCGGCGCCGGGCTGCGACTGCCCGGCGGTCGATCTGAGCGCCATCGTCCCACCCCCCAATGAGCGTGCCGTGGCCTTCGCCTGTCAGGTATGCCCACTGGGCGGAGTCGCAAAGCTACCAAGAGTGATAACAGGTGGCAGGTTGGCTGCCGTTGCCTACAGGGCCGGCCAGCTATGGGCGGGCTGATTAGTCCCCATCCGGTCGATATAGCCCTGCGTCATCTCGCGCAGCGCCTCGCGCCGGTCGGCCTGACCGTGCTCCAGCGTGCGGACGGTCTCGACCTGCCATGTCGCGCCCGTGCGGCCCGTCAGGCAGCGCTGCTCGATGATTCCCAGCATCCGGTCGGCGTCCTTGGCGTCGACACCCCACTGCCGGAGCCCCTCCCAGGCCTGCGGCAAGAGCCGGCGCAGCGCTAGCTCGGTAACCGGCGCTTCGCCAGTGCCGGGCCAGTAGATCCGCGCGTCGATGCCGTGCCGCGAGCCCTCGACGAGATTGTCGGCCGCCGCCGCAAACGACATCTGCGTCCATACCGGGCGCTCGGTCTCGGCCAGCGCGCGAACCAGCCCGAAGTAGAACGCCGCGTTCGCCACCACGTCCGCGACTGTCGGGCCGGCCGGCAGCACCCGGTTCTCCACGCGCAGGTGGGGGCGACCGTCGTCAACTGCGTATACCGGCCGGTTCCAGCGGTACACAGTTCCGTTGTGCAGCGTGAGCTCCGATAGCTGCGGAGCCTCGCCGTTGTCCAGCGCCGCGGCTGGGTCCTCGTCTTCTCGCAGCGGCAGCAACGCCGGAAAGTACCGCAGGTTCTCTTCGAACAGGTCGAACACCGACGTGATCCACCGTTCGCCGAACCACACTCGCGGCCGGACGCCTTGCTGCTGCAGCTCCTCCGGCCGGGTGTCTGTGACCTGTTCGAAGAGCGGGATCCTGGTCTCGCGCCACAGCTCCCGGCCGAAAAGATACGGCGAGTTGGCGGCTAGCGCGACCTGAACGCCCGCTATCGCCTGAGCGGCGTTCCAGTAGTTGCCGAACGATTCCGGGCTCACCTGGAGGTGGAACTGGACGCTAGTGCAGGCCGCCTCCGGCATGATCGTGTCGACGTGCGTGAGCAACCGCTCCGGACCGTCGATGCAGATCCGCATGTCCTCGCCGCGGGCCGCGATCATCTGCTCGTTGAGCAGGTGGTACCGGGGGTTAGCCGACATCGCGTCGCTGGTGACGTCGGGCTGCCGCAGCGTCGGCAGGATGCCCACCATGACCAGGCGACTGTCCGCCGCCTGCGCCCGGGGCGCCGCGTGCGCAAGCTTGCCGCGCAGGTCGTGCTCCAGCGCGGTGAGCGCGTCGCCGACTAGGTGCCGGGGCGGAATGTTGATCTCGAGATTGAACCGGCCGAGCTCGCTGGCCCAGGCCGGATCGGCGATTGCGTCCAGGACCGCTACGTTGGTCATCGACGGGTTCCCGTCCGCATCGACCAGGTTCAGCTCGATCTCTATGCCAACGTGCCGGGGCTCCGTGTCAAATCTTGACTCGCGCAACATCCGGGCGAACACATCAAGGCACTGTCGGACCTTCTCCCGGTAAGCGCGGCGATCATGTTGACTAACGGTGATGGATGGGACATCCCTGCCCATAAATGACCCCTCCAACAGCTGCCTGGGCCGGGAACTCGATTACACATTCGCACGTAACAGGCCGACTGAACAGGTTTGAGCTGGAAGCATCCCGATCACAGACCAACGGGGCGTGCGCTGCGCCCCGTTAGCTCGCGGTTAGCCTGCCCTGTCGGGCCGTCGCGGATGATCTACCCCCACGCGGCAGCGACCAGCCCGGACGCAATCTTGCGCGGCGTCGCGCCGCCGTCCGAGACGTACAGGTCGTGCGCGGCCAGATACAGCAGCCAGTTGCCGTCCGAGCTGACGTCCAGGCTAACGTGGTCCAGGTTCACGAAGCCGATTGCGACCTGATGCACAAGCGTGCCGTTGCTGGCTACTTCCCACATCAGCCGGGACGTGTTGTGCACGGGGAACCCTCCGCAGCAGGCGCGGCTGACGAACAAGTTGCCGTTCGGCATGTACACCCCTTCACGCCAGTAGCTCTGCTGCGGCGCGGGGCTGCCGGTCACCGGAACGCTGACTACTCCGGGCCCGGACAAGTAGTACTGCGCATGCGCGGTGTCGAGGACGTTCAGGTTCCAGCCCTCGTTGTCCTGCGGCGCAGCGATCGAGACGGCTAGGTGGTCGTTGTCCGCTGCCCAGGACAGGTGCGATATCGCGTACGGCAGCCCGCTGCTTTGGCCCGGCGCGACCAAAGGCAGCTTGACGGTTGCGCCGGAATTGAGCGTCCTGATGTCCAGGTGGTACCGACCCACCAGGTCCGAACCCTGCGGGACGCAGCCCACGGCGAGGGTCGGCTGCTGCGCGTAGGCCAGCTTGGTGCCATCCGGGCTGACAGCGGGCAGGCTGCCGGCGGCGAAGGTGGTAACGGCCCCGCCCGCTACTGGTATTGCCTCAACCTCGGTCTGGCAGCCGCGCCTGACGGCGAAGTACACCAAGCCGCCGCTAGACACGGACACCTGATCGCCGACCACGTGCGAAGGCACCAGAGTCCGGACTGCAGAGCCGGTGGCCGGGTCGAGCGTCACCAGCGCTCCGCCCTGGGTGACAGCGACCATGGCGGGCGGGGTCGCCGCGACCGCGCTCGCCGACGCCGAGGAGGACGACGACGCGCCCTGGGTGACGGTCACGGTCGGGGACGGACTCGGGTTTCCGTTTCCGCACGCTGTCAGTGCGGCTGCGACGGCGATCGCGCCTGCCAGGGCGACAGCGGCGGACCTGTATCTGGCTGCGGGCATGTCAGGGTCTCCAATGGGGGTGAGAGCAGCGGTACAGGGTTTAGAGCGGGGAACCACGCCGCTACCAGCAGAAAATCTGGTGACGATCTTGACAGCGCCCGGCCGGCTGCGGCAAGAGGGTAGGCGACATCGTGACGGTCCATGCGGGCCGCCATAACTGGTGCGCGACTGATTCGACCGGCGCGACCGGCCGACCCGGCACGCGGCTGTCAGCCGGCCACTGCGGCCGCCACCCGGCGTACGGCCTCCGCGATCAGCTCCGGCGACGTGCCGATGTTCAGCCGGGCGAAGCCGAGCCCTTCGCTGCCGAAGTCCGGACCGGAGCTGAGCGCGACCCGTCCGCGGGCGAGGAACTCCGCCGCCGGGTCGTCACCGAGTTGGAGGTCGCGGCAGTCGAGCCAGGCCAGGAAGCTAGCCTGCGGGCGCCGGTACTGAACTCCTGGCAGGTGCTCAGCCAGCAGCGTTGTCAGCTCCCGAGTGTTGGCGTCGATCTGCGCCACGACGGCATCCAGCCACGGCCTGGCGTGGCGGAGCGCCGCAACCGATGCGTGCACGCCGAGGTGCGAGGCGAGTAGCGCGTCCCAGCGCCGAGCCAGGATCGCGGCGGCGGCCGCGTCGCCGGCAACGGCGATGCCGCACTTGAGGCCCGGGATGTTCCAGCCCTTCGAGGCCGAGCTGAACACGATCGCGCGACGGGCCGCCGGATGGTCCAGGGTGTGGAACGGCACGTGCTCGCCACCCGGCAACACGAGCGGAGCATGGATCTCGTCGACTAGCACCGGCACGCCGCGGCGATCGCAGACATCGGCGATCGTCGTGAGCTGCTCGCGTGACCAGACCCGGCCGACCGGGTTGTGCGGATTGCAGAGCAGGTAGGCGCCGACGCCGGGCTCGGTGAGCGTACGGTCGAGAGCTTCGATGTCGATGTCGTAACCGCGGTCCGGGGTGGCGGCGAGCGGCGCCTGGACGAGCCGCCGGCCCGCCAGCTCGAGACGAAAGAAGAACGGAGCATAGACCGGCGGGTTGATGACGACGCCCCCGCCTGCCGGCGTGATTGCCTGTACCACCTCGCTGATGCCGGTCATCACGTCGGGGATGGCGAAGATCAGGTCCGGATCCGGCGACCAGCCGCCGAGGCGCTCGGCAGCGAACTCAGCGAACGCCTCGCCAAGGCTGCCCTTGTGTGCATAGCCGAGGTCGCCGGCCGCAAGCGCCCCCCGCACGGCGTCCTTGATCTGCTCGGCCGGATCGAAGTCCATCTCGGCGACGAACGCCGGCAGGACGTCGTCCGGGTAGGCGCGCCACTTTTCACTGGTGCGAGCGCGCAGGCGCGCCAGCGAGCAGTCTCCAAGCATCGGATCCACTCTGTGGATGGTAGTGGGATCCGGCACATCGCCGCCTGCGAGCGCGCTCCGCAGAGGTACAACGCCACCAGGACGAGGGCGTGGACAGAGATCGTCGGCCACCACGTCGATGCCGACCCGGCCGTCGCCGACTTCGGTGAGAGTTCGCCAGCCGGTATCCGGCGCTGCTCGACCGGCGGCAGCTGCGCCGCCATTACAGCTCGGCCTTGCTCGCGTCCGCGACCGCGCGGCGCGAGTGGGTAGCACCGGATCTGGCCTCGTTCCCGTGGTCCTAGGGTTTTGGACCGTCGATGTCGCCGGTGAGATACCGGTCGAGCGTCGGCCCGACGGCCGCGGCCAGCTCGTCGGCACTCGCGGTGACCACAGGCTGGAACCGCAGCACATAACGGCCGAGCGCGAGACCAAGCATCTGCGTCGCGACAAGTGATGCACGGAACGGGGTGCGTTCGGCTTCGCCGCCGTCGGCGGCCGCCGCCAGCGGCCGGAGAATGGCCTCGGTGATGAACTGCCGCAGCGTGGCCGCCGCGTGGTCGCTCGTCAGCGCGGACCGCAGCATTGTCTGGAATGCATCGCGGACATCTGCGCGCTCCCAGACCGACAGTGCCGTCCGAACCATGTGCGTGCCGAGCGAGTCACCCGGATCACCTTGAGTCAGGGCGGCGGTAATGACCTCGCTGGGAATGACCGGCAGCTTCATCGCGGCGGCGAACAGGCTTTCCTTGTCACCGAAGTAGTGATGCACGAGGGCAGGATCGACGCCGGCCGCGCGGGCGATCGCGCGAATAGTAGCGCCGTCGTAGCCGTGCTCGGCGAACTGTGCGCGGGACGCGCTGAGGATTGCCTCGCGCGTGCCGCTTTCTCCGGCGCGCCGGCCTGTGCGGGCGCTCGTCCGTTGGCCGGCCCAGGTCACTCCGGCTCCCGACGCTGGCTCGCCGCGAGAGTGAGGTCGAAGAAGCGCTCCTCCAGTGTGGCCTGCGCGGCGTAGATGCGGTCGCCGCCAGCGCGACCAGCGCCGCGGCCCAATACCGCCCGGACCGCATCCGGGCCGGCGCCCGGCACGCGCAGGGTGCGGCCCGCCAGCGCGACCGGCAGGCCAGCCGCCTCCAGCTCGCCGAACGCGGTCGGCCAGTCTGCGGCGTCGACGATCGTCGATCGCGCCGCGCCGATGATCTGCTCGGCCGTTCCGGTCGCGACAACCTCGCCTTCAGCCATAATGATCAGCCGGTCGCACTCCCCCGCCTCCTCCATGTAGTGCGTCGAGACCAGCGCACCCGCGCCGGCCTGGACGGCGGCGGAGATGGTCTGCCACAGCCGGGCCCGGCCGAGCGGATCAACGCCGGAGGTCGGCTCGTCCAGGATCAGCAGCTCGGGCTCGTGGGCGAGCGCCTCCGCGAACGCAGCGCGACGCTGCAGGCCGAGCGGCAGCTGGCCGACGGGGCGGGGCGGACCGCCGAGCTGACTAGCCGTCCCGGCGGCGGCGTGGTACGCGCGGTGCGCTCCCTTGTCGCCAGCGCGGGCTTTCCCGCCGTAGACAGCGGCGGCGAACTGCAGGTTCTCGGCGACGGTCAGGTCGTCATACAGGCCGAGGCCCTGCGGGACGTACCCGATCCGCCGCCGGACCTCGCGGCTCGGCTGCTGCCCTAGCAGCAGGATCTGGCCCGCGGTCGGCGTGATCAGGCCGAGCAGCATGCGGATGAGAGTTGTCTTGCCCGCGCCGTTCGCGCCGAGCAGGCCGACGATCTCGCCGCGGCGCACCTCGATGCTGACGTCGCGAACCGCTGTGACCGGTCCGAAGACGCACGTGACGGCGACGCTCTCCGCCAGGATCGCGGCAGCGTCCTGGCCACTCTTCGCGCTGGTCCGATGCTGAATCGCGTCGCCGCTGGCCGTTGTCTGGGCGTCGGCGGCAAGCTCGCGGGCGAGCGCCGCGACAGTGACCGCATCCTGCAGGTCGGCCTGGACTGGCTCACCCGTGGTGGTAGTTCCGGGCGGGCACCATACGCGCCAAGACGGCCCCCGCCGCCACGCTCGCAGGCCGGCCGCGCCACCGGGCCGCTCTTGAGCCGTCACCAGCGCTCCGGGCATAGCCGCAACGATCTGGTCCGGTCGCCCGGCGGCGAGCTCGTGACCGGCATCAAGCACCAGCACGGCGCTGGCGCGCTGCGCATCGTCGATGTAGGTAGTCGCGAGCATCACGGCGGCACCGTTGGCGGCTGCCGATGCGATGAGCGACCAAAGGCCTGACCGGCTCACCGGGTCGACGCCGGTGCTCGGCTCGTCGAGTACGAGCAGATCGGGCTGGTGCAGCAGCGCGGCGATGACACCGAGCTTCTGCCGCATCCCGCCTGAGAGCTGGCCCGCCAGCCTGTCCCTGGCGTCGGTCAGCCCGGCCCGCTCGATCAGCTCGGCTGTTCGCCTGGTGGCAGCGGCGGACGGCATGCGGTACGCGGTCGCACGGAACGCAAGATTCTCGGCCACGGTGAGATCCGGGTACAGGCCTGAGCTGGCCGGCAGGAAGCCGACCCGCTGCGGGGCCGGCCGGGACACTTCGCCCGCATCGGGCCGCTGCGCTCCGGCCAGGCACCGCAGCAGCGAGGTCTTCCCCGCACCATCACCGCCTACGACGGCCGTAATCTGCCCGCGCGCAATGAGCACCGACACGTCCGCGAGCGCGACCGTGTCGCCGTAGCGAACCCACAATCCGGCGACCCCAAAGCTGGTGGCTGCTGCGAGCGTCATGCCGGCTGGCCATAACCGCGCTGCGCGACGCCGGGCTCGCTTGCGCCGTCCGCCGGAACACCGGTTTCGGCTGCATCAGGCGCAGCGGCGCCACGGCGGCGCCACGGACCGCCCGAGTGCGCGGGCGCCAGGTACCGGCGGAACCGCAGTGTTGCGAGGGTTACCACGACGAGGCCAAGCACGGTCAGGAAGACAAACGGCGCCCACAGCGGCCCGATCGGCTCGGCCCGGAGCATGACGCCGCGGGAGATTTCGTTGAAGTACGTCAGAGGCAGCAGGTAGGCGAGCCAGCGCACGCCCGCGGCGATGGATGCCAGCGGGAAGATCAGCCCAGACAGCAGCACCTGCGGGAGCATCGTCATGACAGCGAGCTGGATCGCCTGACCCTGGTTCTGGGAGACGGTGCTGATCAGGACGCCGATCCCGAGCGTGACGAACAGGAAGAGCACCGCGCCCAGTGCGAAGACCGCGGCCGAGCCCCGGAACGGAACCCCGAAAATCGCGATGCCGATTCCGAGTACGACGGCGAGATCGACCGCAGCGACCGCGAAGTACGGCACGATCTTCCCGAGGATGACGTCACGCGGCCGCAACGGCATGACGGCGAGCTGCTCCAGTGTGCCTGACTGACGCTCCCTGACGACGCCCAGGCTTGTGATGATCGTGCCGATGAAGACGAGCACCACGCCGGCCAGGCCGGGGATCATCACGAATGACGTCTTCAGCGACGGGTTGTACAAGATGGTCGCCGACGGCAGCGCTGATCCCGAGGCGGCGAGGTCGTGGGTGGCGCGCAGCTTGGCGAGCGCGGCCAGCGTCGTCTGCGCGGTGAAGAGCTGGCTGCCATCGATGAGGATCAACGGGCTGCCTGCTTGGCCAGTAACCACGGCTACGGCGGCGCGGCCGTCCCGCAACTGGTCCTGTGCCCAGCCACGACGGGCGGCCGAATCCGTGGTCACCACGTGGAACGGGGCAGGCAGGGCAGGCGCCACGGCGCCCGCGCCCGGCCCGGCGACGGCGACCGGAATGGACTTCACGTCGAAGCTGGCGGCGTAGCCGAGGACCACGAGCAATAGAACGGGGAGCACGATCATCATCGCCAGCGTTCGCCGGTCTCGGCGCAGTTGCCGGAATTCCTTCACGATCATTGCCCACATGCGAGCCTCCGGATGACCGCGGACCAGATATCAACGTGCGTTGAATTCTACGCTCGTTGAATTGCTCTCCGCAAGCGCGGTGAGTTCTTGATGATCATCGGCAATGGCAAACTGGATTCATGGTCGTCACACGACACTCGGGACGCTGGACGTTAGAGGACCGGTTCAGGGCGGCGTGGCACTATCTGCCGTTCGAGGTTCCGTCGGGCTCGTG
>DATIOU010000041.1:0-48965 GCA_035472835.1 Streptosporangiaceae bacterium
AGCTGGCCATCCTCGCTGGCCAGCTGGGTTCCGCCGACGGCCTCGCCGGGCTGTCGCGGATCCTCACGCTCAGCGGGATCGCGATGGGTGTCGCAGGCTCGACCGCTCCTGCGTCTGGCATGGAACACGCGATCAGCCACCTGCTCGAGATGGCCGCGGACGCTCGCGGCGAGCCGGGCAGCCTGCACGGCGCGCAGGTTGGCGTGGCCAGCATCGTCGCGGCAGCCGCCTGGGGCCTCGTCCGCGCGCGTGTCGCGGAAGGCGGCCTGGCCCGGCCGGCCGCCGAGCCCGATCCCGACGAGGCGCGCAGCCAGATCGAGCGCGCGTTCGCCTGGCTCGATCCATCGGGCGCGATGGCAGCCGAGTGTTTCGAGGGCTACGCCGTCAAGCTGCGCGCGCTTGCGGACGGCGGCGGCCCGCTGACGCGGCTGGCGGACAGCTGGACTGCGCACGATGCCGTGCTCAGCGAGCTGCTGACCGACCCTGCCAGCATCCGGGCGGCGCTCACCAGCGCCGGCCTGCCGGTCACATTCGGTCAGCTTGACAGCCCCGTCAGCGCGACGACGGCGCGCTGGGCCGTCGCCGTTTGCGCACTCCAGCGGCGGCGAGTGAGCGTCGCTGATCTCGCGATGCTGCTCGGCGCCTGGGGTGAAGACGACATCGACCAGGTGCTCGCGGACGCCGGCGTGCTGACCGGGTCAGTGTGATGGGGCCCGACCGGCTGTACGCCGGCTACGCACTCGACCTGGACGGCACCGTGTACCTCGGCGATTCGCTGCTGCCACGCGCGGCCGAGACGATCGGCCAGATCCGCCGCGCCGGCGCGCAGCTCGTCTTCCTGACGAACAATCCATTGCATAGCCAGGCCGACTACGCGGCGAGGCTAACCGCGCTCGGAGTGCCGGCTAGCCCAGCCGAGATCGTCACCCCGCTTGCGGTATTGACGCGCTACCTCCACAGCCACCACGCCGCGACCACCGTCCTGACCGTCGCCGAACCGCTGGTCGACGCCACGCTCGCGGCGGCCGGCATTACGGTAACGAGCGAGCCTGCCGCCGCAGGCGTCGTTGTCGTCTCGTTCGACCGCACGTTCAGCTACCACAAGCTGCTGGCTGCCTATCGCGCAGTTCGACATCACGGCGCGGTCATCGTGGCCACGAACCCGGACCCGTTCTGCCCGACACCCGACGGGGGCCTGCCAGACTGCGCCGCCATGCTCGCCGCGATCGAAGCCTGCACGAACGCCAAGGCGGAGGCCATCGTAGGCAAGCCAAGTCAGCACATGGCCGCCGAGCTCCTACGGATGCTCGCCGTCGATGCCGCGGATGCCGTCATCGTGGGCGACCGAATCACCACCGACGTGGCGATGAGCGTGCCGCTCGGGATGTCCAGCGTGCTTGTCTTGTCCGGCGCGACGTCAGCAGCCGAGGTCAGGCGATCTGCCGCGCAGCCGGACTTCATCATTAGCGGCCTTGCCGACCTGCTGCCAGCCGACGCCCGGCGCCGCCTGCCCGAAGGGAGTCCTTGGTGATCGAGTTCGTGTTCATGCTGACCCACCACGACCAGACCGTAGCGCGGCCGCTCGGCGTGCTTGAGCAGGTCAGAGACTGCGGTCTGCGGTACATCGGCTTCAAGGACGTCGGCGCCGACGTAGCGGAGCTGACAGAGGTGTGTGCTGCCGCGCACGGCTATGGCATGCAGGTCATGCTCGAGGTGGTGTCGACCAGCCGGAAAGCCGAGCTCGCATCGATCGCGGCAGCGTGCGAGATAGGGGTCGACTGGCTGCTCGGCGGCACGCATGCCGTCGACGGGCTGGCGATCCTGGCGCGCGTCTCTCCGGACAAGCGCCCGCTGTACTGCCCGTTCCCCGGAACCGTGGTCGGCCATCCGAGCGTGCTGCTGGGCGAGATCGCCGATATCGCGACGAGTGCCCAGCAACTCACGGCGATGGACGGCGTGCACGGTCTCGACTTGCTCGCCTACCGGCACCCGACCGCCGACGCAGCGGAACTGACAGCCGCTGTCGTGCGATCGGCCACCGGCCCGGTCATCGCGGCCGGCTCGGTGGCCAGCACCGATCAGATCCGCGCGCTGGCAGTCGCCGGAGCGTGGGGGTTCACCATCGGCGGCGCGATCTTCGAGGGCAGGCTGCCATCCGGGCCGTCGGTGGCTGGCCAGGTGGCGGCAGTGCTCGCCGAGACTGCAGGCCATGCGAATCAGGGCTCGTCTGCGTGACGCCGGTCATCCTCGCCGTAGATCAGGGCAGCTCGTCGAGCCGCTGCCTCGTCCTGTCCGCCAGCGAGCAAGGCGGCCACGTCGGCCGCCCGCCCGGCCTGGCCGTGCTGGGTACGGCTAGCAGCGACGTCGCGACTGCCCTGCCGCGACCGGGCTGGGTGGAGCACGATCCCGACGAGATCACCTTGAGCGTCCGCCAGTCGATCACCGCGGCGCTGACCGCGGCGGACGCGTCATGGCGAGACGTATGCGCCATCGGCCTCGCCGCTCAGACCGAGACGTTCATCGTCTGGGAACGGGGCACTGGTCGGCCGGTCTATCCGGCAATCAGCTGGCGCGATAGCCGGGCGGCCGACGTCTGCCGGCGACTCAGCGCCCGCGGCGACGCGGCGGAGATCCGCCGCCGGAGCGGTTTGCCGCTGCAGTCAGCGTTCAGCGCGCCCAAGCTGCGCTGGCTGCTGGACGAGATCGACGGGGGCCAGCGCCGCGCCGCGGCTGGAGAACTGCTGTTTGGCGACGTGAACACCTGGCTGACGTGGCAGCTCAGCGGCGGGACCGCGCATGTCGCGGAGCCGTCCATGGCCTCGCGCACGATGCTATTCAGCCTGGCCGACCTCACCTGGGATCCCGTGCTGCTCGAGCTTTTCGGCATTCCCGCGCCAATGCTCCCCGATGTCTATCCGACTGCCGGCCGACTCGCGATGACTGACGCAGGTGCCACTGGCGGGGTCGCGCCAATCTGCGCGACAGTCGGCGATCAGCAGGCCGCGCTGTTCGGGCAGCGGTGCTTCGATGCCGGCCAGGCGAAACTGACGCTCGGCACCGGTGCATTCCTGTGGTGCCAGGCCGGCGCCGACCACCCCGCAGTCTCGCCCGACGGCGTAGTGGCGAGCTGCGCCTGGCAGATCGGCGAGAAGGCTTGCTACGGCCTAGAGGGCTTCGTGCCGAATGCCGGCTCGGTAGTGCCGTGGCTGCGGCGGCTCGGCGTGCTGCCCGAAGGCGCGTGGCCTTCCGTCGGCGAAACCGCGCTCGTCCGGGCGGCGCAGGCGGGCACTGGCGGCGTCTGGTGTGTGCCGGCGGTCTATGGGCTCGGCACTCCGGCCTGGTCCGGTCCCGCTCGCGCCGACATCGTCGGGCTCACCGCAACGTCCACAGCAGCCGACGTGGCCGAGGCCGCGCTGCTCGGCGTCGCGCATCAGGTAGCCGACGCCATCGACGCTGTCGGTGCTGCGCTGCCAGAGCCGCCAGCCACGATCCGCGTTGACGGCGGCATGGCCCGCAACGACTCCCTGCTGCAGGCGATCGCCGATCTCGGCGGCGCGGCGCTGGAACGTCCGAGCTTCGCCGAGGCAACTGCCCTCGGTGCCGGCGCCCTGGCCGGCCTCGGTGCGGGGGCATGGGATGCCGCGGCAGTCAGCGACCTCCTGAACCGCGCAGCCGGCGACTCGGCCCGGATCCGGCCGGGCCTGTCTGCTAGCGACCGGGCCTCGGTGCGGCAGTCGTGGCGTCATGTACGCGAACAGGCGGTGAGCGGGTGGCTGGCACCGACGCGACAGCGCTGAACTCAGCGCACCGGGCGGCGTCGCTCGCGCGAATGACCACTGAGGTCCTGGACGTCCTCGTCGTCGGAGGCGGCGTCACCGGCGTCGGGGCGGCCGTGGACGCCGCGAGCCGAGGGCTTTCGGTCGGCCTGATCGAGCAACGTGACTACGCGGCCGGCGCGTCGAGTAAGTCGAGCAAGCTCATTCACGGCGGCTTGCGCTACCTCGAGATGCTTGACTTCGGCCTCGTCCGGGAGGCGCTGCGAGAGCGCAGGCTGCTGCTGACCACGGTCGCGCCGCATCTGGTCAAGCCCGTCGCGTTCATCTGGCCGCTGACGCACCGGATCTGGGAGCGCCCGTATCTCGCGGCCGGCCTGCTGCTCTACGACACCATGGGCGGCAGGCGCGCCGTACCGCGGGCGCGCCAGCTCAGCCGGCGTGAGGTGCTGGCCGTCGCCCCGGCGCTGCGCGCAGACGCACTCGTCGGCGGCGTGCGGTTCTTTGATGCGCAAGAGGACGACGCACGTCTGGTCGCGGTGCTCGCGAGGACAGCCGCCGGACTCGGCGCCGCGCTGGCCACGAACGTCCAGATGGAGCACACGCTGGCATCAGGCGACGGTGCACCTGACCCGTCGGCCGAGCGGCGGCGCATCGTCGGCGTCGCGGCCCGGGACTTGCTGACCGAGGTCGATCTCACCATCAAGGCGCGGCACGTGGTGCTGGCGACCGGGGCCTGGACCGGCGGCGACCAGCTGCGTGTGCGGCCCTCCAAAGGCGTCCATATCACGGTGCCGCGCGCCCGGATCCCGATGGACTCCGGTCTGCTGATGCGGACCGAAAAGAGTGTGTTGTTCGTCATTCCCTGGGGCGATCACTGGCTCATCGGCGACACCGACACGGAGTGGCCGTACGACCCCGCGCACGTCGCGGCGAGCCGGGTCGATATCACCTACCTGCTGGCCAAGGTGAACGGCATGCTGCGCTATCCCTTGACGGAAACCGACATTGAGGGCGTGTTCGCCGGGCTGAGGCCCCTGGTGGCTGCCAGCACTCAAGCGGACACCACCAAGCTCAGCCGCGAGCACACAATCTCGTCGCCGGCGCCGGGCCTCTCGGTCATCGGCGGCGGCAAGTACACCACGTACCGGGTCATGGCGCGCGATCTCATTGACGCCGCCGCTGCGGACCTAGCCGGCCACAGCGGCATTCGTGTCCCGGCTTCACGAACACACGCGTTGCCGCTACAGGGCGCGGACGACTGGCCGGAGCGCTGGGCCGCCAGGCGAGAGATGGCGGTCACCAGCGGCCTGCCGCTTGGTCAGCTAGAGCGGCTGCTGAATCGGTACGGCTCGGGCACCGATGATGTGCTGCGGCTCATCGCCGCGCGGCCCGATCTGGGCGAGCCGCTCGCGGGGGCTGGCGGCTACCTGCGCGCCGAGGCTGTCTACGCGTGTACCCACGAGGGCGCTGTTCACCTGCAGGACGTTCTCGCCCGGCGCACTCGTACCGCCATCGAGGTGCGGGACCGGGGTGTGGCGGCCGCGCCGGATGCCTGCGATCTGATGGCGACCGAGCTCGGGTGGAGCGCGGCGCGGCGCGAGCAGGAACTGACCAGCTACGTTGCCTGGGTTGCCACCCAACTGGCCGGCGAGGCCGCGGACGGGGACAAATCCGCATATCGCGCGCTGCTGGGCGACAGCAGGTCCGCTGACCGTCAGCCATCCTGAGGGCCGGTGCACGTCTGCTCGCGGCCACGAGCCCGGGATAGCTCCGGCCGAGCCAGTCCTCCGTACCTGCGCTGCCGACCTAAGCGCCACGACTCCGTATGCCCGCCGAACCGTTGCCTCAACGCACCCGCGTCTGCGGAGCGCCATTGCTGTTCTCGGCGAGCAGGCCGACACCGATGCCCAGCATCCAGATGTCCTTGCTCAGCGCGGTCCCGGCCTGGTTCGGCAGGATGGTGCCGGGCTTGTGCAGGTCCGGCGTGCGCAGGTACAGACCGACAAGGCCACCAGAGAAGGCGGTTAGCGCTGCACCGGCGATCTTGTTGGGGACGATCGGCAGGGCCACGATCGCTCCAGTCGCGATCTCCGCGACGGACAGCGCCTTCAGGAATGTCGGGGGCTCCACCTTGGCGAGGACCGGATACGCGCTTGCGGCCATGGCATGCACGCCCTTGGCCTGCTCTTCGCTGGCGCGCCATTTTTCCAGGCCCGAGTTCAGGATGAAGCCTCCGGCGGCCAACCTGGTCGGGATGTTGCGCAGGTGCACGAACATGATCGCCCCCTCGTCAGCTCTCCAGGATCAGTTCCCGCCGTTCCGCGCATGTAGTCCCCGCGGCCCAGATTCGCACACAGGAATTGTGCGAACGCACAGACGATATGTACGTTAGACGGCGTGAACCCTGACGAGCGCCTCGGCACGATGGTCGAGGTCCTGCAGCGCGACGGGCGGCTCGACGTCGCCGACATGGCAGCCGCCTTCGGCACCGCGGAGATGACGATCCGCCGCGACCTGGACCGCATCGTGGCGCTGGGCATGGCCCGACGCGTTCGCGGCGGCGCGATCAGCCTGCTGATGCGGGGCGAGGAGCTGCCGTTCGCGCTGCGAGTCCTGGACCGCGCCCAAGCCAAGCGGCGAATCGCCGCGGCGGTCGCCGAGCTGCTCCGCGACGGCGAAGCAGTCGTCCTCGACAGCGGAACTACTGCAGTCCTGGTCGGCCGCGAACTGGCCGGCCGCCGACTGACGGTCATGCCTATGACCTTGCACGCAGCCTCCGTCTTGTCGCCACAAGACTCGATCCGGCTGCTGCTGCCCGGCGGCGACCTCAGGCCCGGCGAGCTCGCCATGGTTGGCCCGCTCGCGCTCGCCAGCATCGGCGCGTTGCGCTTCGACACCGCCGTGCTGACGTGCTGCGGCTTGGATGACGACCGCATCACGACGCACGATCTGGGCGACGCCGAGGTGAAGCGGGCGATGATCCGGTCGTCGGCGCGCGTGATCCTGGCGGCGGATAGCGCCAAGTTCCGGCTGACCGCGCTGGCGGTTGTCGCACCAGCGACTGACGTCGACGTGATCGTCACGGACGCGGCGGCGCCGCCGGACGCTGTCGAGTCACTGCGGGCCGCCGGGGTTGAGGTGCTCTGTGTTTGAGGTGCTCTGTGTTTGAGGTGCTCTGTGTCTAGCCCGGCCCTCGCCAGTGAGGCCCGGCGCGGTCAGGGCGTCGGAGGCCGGGTGCAGCGGGCCGCGACGTATGCCGCCTTCATCAGCCATGGTCTGCTCTTTGCCTCCTGGACCGCGCACATTCCGCAGGTGAAGACCCATCTTGGACTGTCGGACGGCACGCTCGGCCTCGCCTTGGTGGGTGCGCCGCTCGGCTCGGTCATGGCCATGCTCGCGGTCGTCCGCACCCTACCGCGCCTGGGCAGTCAGCGAACAGTGCAGATCTGCTTGCTGGGATACTGCCTCGCTGGTCCCCTGGTCGGCGTCGCCGGGTCGTTCCCTGCCCTGGTCGCCGCGCTGTTCACGTGGGGTGCGTTCCAGGGCGCCCTGGACGTCGCCATGAACACCCAGGCGGTCACCGTCGAGCGCGCGGCAGGCCGACCGCTGATGCCGGGCTTCCATGGAAGCTGGAGCATTGGCGCGTTCGCTGGGGCAGGCATAGGTGCGCTCGGCGTGGCGGCGGGGATGTCGCTCGCGCCGCAGCTGCTTCTGCTGGCGCTGCCGGTCGTCGCGATAGCCGGCCCGCTGTCGGTACGCATGCTGCCCGACCCCGATCCGGCGGCCGGGCGGCCGGGCCGGGGTCGGGCCGTCATCCGGCTGTCCGGGCCGGTACTGGTCCTCGGCGCGATCGCGTTCGCGTCCATGCTGTGCGAAGGTGCCAGCGCCGACTGGTCCGCGGTCTACCTGCGCGGATCGATCGGCGTCAGCGCTGCTATCGCTGGCCTCGGGTACACGGCGTTTGCGCTGGTGATGGTCCTTATCCGGCTGCTCGGAAATCGCCTGCTGACCTGGTTCCGCGCGAGCCGGCTGCTGCCCGTACTTGCTGTCGTCGCGACGGCCGGATTCGCCGCCGGGCTGCTGGGCGGCACGACAGCGTCCGTCATCGCCGGGCTCGCCTGCCTCGGCGCTGGGGTAGCGCTCGTCATCCCCACGGTGAATAGCGCGGCCGGGCGGCTGCCAGGGCTCAGCCAGGGCACCGGCATTGCCATGGTTTCTGCCTTCGGCTGGGCCGGATTCGTTTTCGGACCGCCCATGATCGGCGTGCTCGCGTCGGCCTCCTCGCTGACCGCCGCGCTCGGTGTCCTGCCGACGCTGACAGCCTGCATCGCCCTCGCTACGGCCAGGGCCCGGGCGCTCGCGCCGCGGCCTGATGAACTCGCCGCCGACATCCCCGCCGGCTAACGTTGCGGTTGCCGCCCGTTGGGGCGCCAGCCGCACCTCACCCCGTGCGGGTGAGGCGAATCCCCTGCTAACCCGGCATGCTGTGCACCGTTAGACGCGCAAATCAGCGGGGGGACTCATGACTGCGGCGATTGTGGCGGCGCGGCCGCTGCGATATTCGCTCGGTTCTGGCCGCGGGCGGCTCAGCCCGGCCGAGCGGGCCGAGCGAGGGCGGGCGGCGCGCGTACAAGTGCCGCGCGAGAGCCACGCGATGTTCGAGCGGTTGCCGGATCGACCCGACCCGCTGAGTTTGCTCGCAGCTCAGGCCGCGACCCGGCTACCAGAACTGGTTCCGGTCCGCTATGGCCGCATGCTGGCGTCCCCGTTCAGCTACTTCCGCGGCGGAGCACTGCCGATGGCCAGCGACCTCGCGTCCACGCCCGTGTCTGGCCTGCCAGTGCAGGCGTGCGGCGACGCGCATCTGTCCAACTTCGGCATCTTCGGCTCGGCCGAGCGCCGGCTCGTCTTCGACGTCAACGACTTCGACGAGACGTTGCCAGGGCCGTGGGAGTGGGATGTCAAGCGGCTGGCGGCCAGCATGGAGGTCGCGGCGCGGGACAACGGCTTCACCGGGAAGGAGCGTCGGCAGATCGTCGCCGCGACGGTAGCGAAGTACCGGCAGGCGATGCGCGACTTCGCGGATATGACGAACCTCAGCGTCTGGTACGCCCACGCGGACATGGACCGGCTGCAGGCAGAGTTTCAAGGGCAGCTGGATAAGCGGCAGCGCAAGCTCGTCAGCAAGGGCCTGCTCAAAGCCAGGACCAGGGACAGCATGCAGGAAGTGGGCAAGCTGACGCAGATGGTGGACGGCACGGCGAAAATCATCTCCGATCCGCCGCTGATCGTCCCGATCGACGAACTGTTGCCGCGCCAGGTGGACCGGAAGGCCTTCGAAGCCCAGATCACCGACCTGATCGGTAAGTACCGCCGCACTCTGGAAACCGATCGCCGGCAGCTGCTCGAGCAGTTCGAGTTCGCCGATATGGCGCGCAAGGTTGTCGGCGTTGGCAGCGTCGGCACCCGGTGCTGGATCGTCCTGATGCTGGGTCGCGACGGGAACGACCCGCTATTCCTCCAGGTGAAGGAGGCCGAAGAGTCTGTGCTGAGCCACTTCGTCGGCGCCAGCAGATACCCCAACCAGGGTCAGCGGGTGGTCGCCGGACAGCGGCTGATGCAGGCCTCCAGCGACATATTCCTGGGCTGGCAGCGGATTGAGGCCGGGCTCGACGGAAAGCAACGCGACTTTTACGTCCGCCAGCTACGGGACTGGAAGTTCTCGATCGACGTCCGGGTCATGATTCCGAGCGGCATGCAGCTCTACGGGCAGCTCTGCGGGTGGACGCTCGCGCGCGCGCACGCCCGGTCCGGCGACCGGATCGCGATCGCCGCGTACCTGGGCGGGTCCGATGTGTTCGACCAGGCCATCACTCAGTTCGCGGCCACCTATGCGGACCAGAACGAGCGGGATTACCAGTCACTTGCAGCGGCCGCCGCTGACGGGCGGATCCAGGCCGATCGCGATATATAGGGGTGTGGGGCTCGCAGGCATTCGGCGGTGTGCGACGGCCTCAGGGTTAATCGCATGACACGTCGAGCTCGACCGGCTCCGGTTCCGCGGACGGGCGCGCGTTGCAGAACGTGATCGTGTAGATCATGCCCGATCCCCTGCGCTGAAGCCGCGCGTTCACCTCGTCAACAAGCGCCCGCGCTTGCTCAATGAGCGCGTAGTCGTCAGGCTGAACACCGACATCAGCGAGCGCCGCCAGGAGCCTCGGCTTCGCCGACCGTGCGAATTCCCGCATACCCATCCACGCCCTTGCCCTCACGGCCGTCGGGAGGCGCGCACCGACCGCCTCCGGTGAACGCGAAGTGAACTCAAAGTAAGGTCATTGCTACCCGGCGTGATCACTGTCTAACGGGCGGGCTGGCCATGTTGATCTAGCAGCCCCACGACGGCAGCGATCGACGCGGATGAGTCCTCGTGCAGGAGGCCGTGAATGCCGACCTCGCAAGCCGCGTCGACATTGGACTGGCGGTTGTCGAGGAAGACGACCTCGGCCGGCTCGACGGACAACTCGTCGCAGAACAGGCGGTACACCTGAGGGTCGGGCTTGGCCAGGCCGGCCTCGTCGGAGTAAATGATCACGTCCACGAGTGCCGCGAGCCCAAACCTGGCTTGTTCTTCGCGGCGCGCGCCGGCCACCGAGTTGCTGAGTATCGCTGTCCGGTACCGCGGCCGCAGCCGCGCGGCAAAGCTGACCAGCTCGGTGTCGAGCACGCCGCAGTACCACTTCCAGAAGCTGGCCATGAACTCATCGGCCACTCGGCCACCGAGCCCGAGCGCGTCGAGGCACAACTGCCGGTAGTGCGCCTCCGTCACGCCGCCGGTCTTCACCTGATCGCCTGGATCGACGCGTGACAGCGGCCAGGGCAGCCCCGCCACCTGTGCTTCGGTCAGCCCGAGCCGAGCGCGCCAGCCGAACACGAAGTCTTCGGCCGGCCCGACGTCCTCGAGTACGCCGCCGAGATCGAAGCCGATCGCCCGAATCGTCACGGTGCTCACTATCGCAGAACACCCCTGTTCAGCTGCCGACGACCGCTGCCGCGACCCTGTCGATGTGACCGGCGGGCGCGCCAAGCAGGAAGGCCGCGCCGTGGCCACGCTTGAAGTAGCGGTGCGCCGCGTGCTCCCACGTCATCCCGATGGCCCCGTGCAACTGGATCATCTCGCTCGTCACTTGCCCGAGCACCTCGGAGCAGTACGCCTTGGCCGTGGCGGCGCGCAGCGCGGTGTCGGCGGCGCCCGAATGCGCCGCCTCGGCCGCCGCATACGACAGCGACCGGGCCGACCCGACCAGGACGTGCATCTCTGCCATCCGGTGCTGGAGCGCCTGAAAGCTGCCGATCGGCCGGCCGAACTGAACCCGAACTTTCGCGTAAGCCACGGTCAGCGCCAGGGCAGCCGCCGCGGCGCCGACCTGCTCGGCGCTCAGCGCGATGCACCCTGCGGTCCTGGCCGGCTCCAGATCGACCCGGGCACCGATCCGGACGCCCGCCGCGCCGGAAAGCCGCACCACGCTTAGCCGCCGTGACTGATCCACACTCGTGCTCCTGGTCCGCATGACGCGAAGCTGAGCTGGGTTGATCTCGAACAGGCAGGTTTCCCCATCCGGCATTAGGGCGGGAACGAGCAGCACCGACGCCACGTCGCCGTCCAGTACGAAGTGCGCCTCGCCAGTCACTGCCCAGCCGTCGGTCCCGGTCGTGGTCGCAGCGGCCTGACACGCCACCTCGTTCGGATCCCAGCGACCGGCCGCGGTCGTCCAGGCGAGCGCCGCGGTCTGACTGCCCTCGGCCAGGGCAGGCAGCAGCCGCTGGCACGCGGCTTCATCGCCTGAAGCGAGGAGCGCCTGCGTCGCCAGCACAGCGGAGCCCAGCAGGGGCGCGGGCGTCAGCGAGCGCCCGAGCTCCTCCATCACGACGTGCACCTCGACCGGTCCGGCGCCGGCGCCGCCGAACCGCTCGGGGATCGCGAGCCCCGCGACGCCGATCTCCGCGCAGAGGCGCCGCCACAGCCCGCGCTCGGCACTATCGTCGGCCTCCGGCGCGACCGGGTAGCGGTCGAGCAGCCCGCGAACGGCCGCGCGGAGATCCTCTTGCTCCGGCGTCAGCCGCACGCCGCCCTCCGATCGCACAGCGCGGCGAGCACCTGAGCCCGGTGCCACGCCTGGCTGCCCCACGCTCGCCTGAGCGCCTCAA
The DNA here is from genome assembly GCA_035472835.1 of Streptosporangiaceae bacterium. Lineage (GTDB taxonomy): Bacteria > Actinomycetota > Actinomycetes > Streptosporangiales > Streptosporangiaceae > JAJYUU01. The sequence continues at coordinate 11,982 of DATIOU010000041.1, forward strand.
TCTTCGCGAGCCACAAGCTAGCGTCGTGTTCAGCCGTGTAGCCGATCGCTCCGTGCACCTGGAGTCCGGCGCGGGCGGCCCGCTGGGCTGCGTCGGCGCAGGCCACCCTCGCCGCCGACACGTCGCGGGTAGCGGTTGACGAGTCGGCGGCCAGGGCGACCGCGGCTGCGTACAGCAGCGGCCGGGCGAACTCGAGCCCGATCAGCACGTCGGCGAGCTGGTGCTTGACGGCCTGGAAAGACCCGACGGGCCGCCCGAACTGGACTCGCTCGCGAGCGTGGCGCGCCGAGGCTTCCAGCATCGCGCGCCCGGCGCCGAGCAACTGCGCCGAAGTAGCGAGGGCGCCGCAGTCGACCGCGCGGGCAATCGCTTTCGCTGCCAGCGAGCCCGCGGCGATCAAGCGGTCGACCGCGACCTCGGCCACTGTGCGAGCCGGGTCGACCGACCGTCGCCCCGGGTCCGGTCGGCCCACGCTGATCTGCCCCAGTTCTGGCTCGGCGAGCAGCACCAGCCCCGCCACTTCGGTGTCGGCCGCATAGGGCGCCAGCGGCGGCGCCGCGACGGTGGCGATCAGGTCACCGGCCGCGAGCTGGGCGAGGAAGCCGCCCGTCTCCGGTCCGGAAGCGGCGGCGAGCAACTGCGGTGCGACGGCGAGCGACTCGGCCACCGGCCCGGGGACCGCGTGATGCCCGATCTCCTCACAGGCCATAACGAGGGCCGCCGGGTGCGCGTCGAGACCGCCGCGGTCGGCCGGCACCGCCAGCGCGGTCACACCGGCGTCGGCGAGCGCGCGCCAGATCTTCAGGCCTGGACCGCGGTCGCCGCTCGACCAGCCACGCGCCGCGGCGAGGCCGTCGGCAGCCGCCAGCATGTCGTGCAGCGCCGCCGCGAACTGCTTGTGCTCCGGAGCAACCGCGAAGTCCATCAGTTTCCCCGCGGCAGCCCGAGTACCCGCTCGGCGATCACGGACCGCTGGATCTCATTCGTGCCCGCGTAGATAGGGCCAGCGAGCGCGAAAAGGTAGCCGTCGAGCCAGCGCTGGTCTCGGGTGGCCGGCGCGTGCACCTCGGCGTCCGGCCCGAGCAGCTCGAGCGCAGTCTCGTGGAGCGCAAGGTCGAGCTCGGACCAGAAGACCTTGCCCAGGCTCGCGTGCGCGCTCGCCACCGCGGTACTGAGCGAGTCAGCGCCGCCAGCGCTGCCAGCCCCGCCCGCCTCGCTCGCGACGCGGTAGCCGTGCAGCTGATAAGCGCGGGCAGCGATCCAGGCGTCGGTCACCCGACTGGCGAGCGCGCTGTCGGCCGGATCGCCGATGCGCTGCCACAGTTCGATCAGGCGCGCCGCAACGGCCATGAATCGGCCCGGGCTGCGCAGGGGCAGACCGCGCTCATGGCCGGCAGAGCTCATCGCGATCCGCCAGCCGTGGCCGGCCCCGCCAATGACGTCTGCATCTGGGACGAAGACCTGGTCGAGGAAGATCTCGGCGAAACCGGCCTCCCCGTCAAGCTGCGCGATCGGCCGGATCGATACGCCCTCGGCGCGCAGGTCGAACATCAGGTAGGTGATCCCGCGATGGCGCTCGGCGCTGGGGTCAGAGCGGAACAGGCCGAACGCCCGGTCGGCGAACACCGCCCGGGAGCTCCACGTCTTCTGGCCCGACAACAGCCAGCCACCGTCAGTTCGCACGGCCCGCGAGCGCAGTGCGGCGAGGTCGCTGCCAGCGCCGGGCTCCGACCAGGCCTGCGCCCACACATCGTCCGCGCGGGCCAGCCGCGGCAGGATCCGGGCGCACTGTTCGGCCGTGCCGTGCGCGAGGAGGGTCGGGGCGAGGACGAATAGGCCGTTCTGGCCGACCCGGACCGGGCCGCCAGCGGCGTGGTACTCCTCTTCGAAGACAAGCCATTCGAGCAGCGACGCGTCCCGTCCGCCGTATTGGGCCGGCCAGTCAACCGCGGCGAGGCCGGCGTCCGCCAGCTCGGCCTCAAAAGCGCGGTGCCGAGCGAAACCCGCAGCGGTGTCGACCGACGGCAGCGGCTCCGCCGGCACATGCGCGGCCAGCCAGGCAGCGACCTCGGCCCGGAATTCGATGACCCCGGCGTCGAAGTCCAGGTTCACCCGGCTGCCTGTTTCATCGACCTGGCGTCCATCCCGGCGAGCGAGTCGGCGCCGATCTCGGCATTGTGCGCGTGTGCGACGTGATGCAAGCCGAACGTCGCGTCCATGCCGTTGCGCATGCCCATCTGATCCTCGCACTGGTTCACCGCGCGCTTGGCCAGTGCCAGGCCGAACGGCGGCATGGCCGCGACACGCTCCGCCAGCGCGAACGTCGTGTCCGCGAGATCGGCTCGCGGCACGACGCGGTTGACCATGCCGAGCTCGTACGCGCGCGCAGCAGAGAACCGGTCGCCCGTGAACAGCATCTCCTTCGCGAACCGCGGCCCGACCACCCAGGGATGCGCGAAGTACTCGACGCCGGGAATGCCCATCCGCACGACTGGATCGGCGAAGAACGCGTCGTCCGATGCGACGATCAAGTCGCAGACCCACGCGAGCATCAGGCCACCGGCGATGCACGCACCCTGCACCATCGCGATCGCCGGCTTGGGCAGCTCGCGCCAGCGCCTGCACATGCCAAGGTAGACCTCCATCTCCCTGGCGTACCTGCTGTCAGCGCCCTGCTTGCCGACGTGGTCCCACCACAAGACGGCCTTGCGGTCAAATGAGGTGTCGATGTCCCGGCCCGGGGTGCCGATGTCATGCCCGGCGCTGAAGTGGTCGCCTGCCCCTGCGAGCACGATGACCGCCACCTGGTCGTCATTCACGGCGCGGGTGAAGGCGGCGTCAAGCGCGTACGTCATGGCGGAGTTTTGCGCATTCCGGTAACGGGGCCGGTTCAGCGTGATCACCGCCGTCTGACCGCGGTTCTCGTAGCGGACGACCTCCGCGCCACCCGCGCCGTTACTCGCAGCCTGGTCGGTCATCGGGACTCCTCCCTGAGCAGCCGCTTCAGCGGCTTCCCTGACGGATTGCGCGGCAGCTCGGCGCGGAACTCGATCTGCCGCGGCACCTTGAAGTTCGCCAGCCGATCGCGACAGTGCGCCACCACATCGGGCTCGGTGAGCGGTTGGCCGGGCCTGGCGACGATGAACGCCTTGCCGACCTCGCCCAGCCGTGCGTCGGGGACGCCGATTACGGCCGACTCGGCGACGCCGTCGAGCCTGGCCAGCACTTGCTCGACCTCGGCCGGGTAGACGTTGAAGCCGCCGCAGATATACATGTCCTTCAGCCTGTCGGTGATCGTCAGGTAGCCGTCTGCGTCCAGGCGGCCGACGTCGCCGGTGTGCAGCCAGCCGCCGTCGTCAATCGCTTCCTTCGTCGCCGCCGGGTCGTCCACGTAGCCGAGCATGACGTTCGGACCGCGCAGCAGGACCTCGCCGGCGGCGACGCCGGTGTCATCGGGGCCGGCCGGCTGCAGCCGGATCTCGAAGTCAGCCGTCGGGCGACCCGAAGTGGTGGCGACAACGCGGGCCGGATCGCCTGGACGGCACATTGTCACGACGACCGCCTCGGTCAGCCCGTACGCGGTCAGCACTGTGTCAAAGCTCAGCTCGGCCTGCATCCGCTCGACCAGCGCCACCGGAACGACGGCCGCACCCGTCACCGCGAGCCGGAGGCTCGACAAGTCGTACCTGCTCCGGGCCGGATGGTCGAGGATCGTCTGGTAGATCGTCGGCGCGCCGGGCAGGATCGTGATTCGCTCGGCTTCGATCAGCCGCATGGCCTGCTCGGGGTCGTACACGAGCTGCGGCACGATCGTCGCCCCGGTCAGCAGGCAGACGAGAATTCCGGCCTTGTAGCCGAAGCTGTGGAAGAACGGGTTCACCACGAGGTACCGGTCGGCCTGCGTGACCTCACCACACTCAGCCCAGGCGGCGGCGACCGCCAGCGCCTGCCGATGCGAGCTCATCGCGCCCTTGCTGCGCCCGGTAGTCCCCGACGTGAACAAGATGTCGCTAACGTCATCGGCGCTGACCCCAGCTGCGCGCTCGGCCGCGGGGGCGACGGCGGCAGTGGCCGCCCGCTGCACCAGCTCGGCCCAGTCCAGCGTCGCGGCTGGCCAGGTGCGGTCGGCCGGCCCGGTGCCTGCCTCGACAGGGATGGAGACGATGAGGCGCAGCCGGCCCAGCTGGCCCGGGTCGGCCACATCGGCGTCACGAAGCGCCGCGAGCCTGTCGCCCCCGAGGAACGGCCCGGCGACGAAGAGGGCGGTAGCCCCGCTGCGCCCGATCACGTCGAGCGCCTCTGGTCCGGTGAATCTCGTGTTCACGGGCACGAGGGTGGCGCCCGCCGTCTGGACCGCGAGCGCTGCGATCACCCAGTGCCTCGTGTTCGGGGACCAGAGGGCGACCCGGTCGCCCGCTTCAACTCCCGCCGCCGCGAGCGCGGCCGCGACCGAAACAACCTGGTCGCGGAGCGCCCCGTACGTGACCCGCTGAGCGCCCGGTTCGGCGATCGCAGTGCACTCACCAAACTTGCTCGCGGCGCTCGCCAGCGCGGCTGGGATGGTGAGCTGCACGAGTCTCCTTAAGCAAGCAAGTGCTTGGTAGGGTGAGCCTACTTGTCGCGTGCGACGCTGGCCAGGCGCGGCCAAAGGGCGCCCAGGCCCGGTTGAGCCCTGACCTTGCCGCGGGAGACGCTGTGCAGCTGACCGCCGGGGATGCGGAGTTCCGCGGCCAGATCCGGGACTGGCTCGAGGCGAACCTGACGGGCGAGTTCGCTGGGCTGCGGGGCGCAGGTGGTCCCGGCCGGGAGCACGAGCAGTTCGACGAGCGACTTGCGTGGAACCGGTATCTGGCTGCGGGCGGCTGGACGTGCATCGCCTGGCCTGCGGAGTACGGCGGGCGCGACGCCACGCTCGCGCAGCAGGTCATCTTCCACGAGGAGTATGCGCGCAGCGAGGCACCTGCCAGGGTCGGCCACATGGGCGAGGAACTGCTCGGCCCGACGCTCATCGCCTTCGGGACACCGGCTCAGCGGGAGCGATTCCTGCCACCGATAGCCGCGGCGCGCGAACTGTGGTGCCAGGGGTACTCCGAGCCAGGCGCGGGCTCAGATCTCGCGTCGGTGAGCACGTCGGCCGTGCCGGACGGCGATGGCTGGGTCATCACAGGACAGAAGGTCTGGACGTCGCTGGCCACGGTCGCCGACTGGTGCTTCGTGCTCGCGCGGACCGAACCGGGCTCCAGGCGTTCGGCTGGCCTGTCGTATCTGCTCGTCCCCATGAACCAGCCCGGCGTCACCGTGCGACCGATCCGCCAGCTGACCGGAACCTCCGAGTTCAATGAGGTGTTCTTTGACGGCGCGCGAACCGCGCGCGACATGGTCGTCGGCGACGTCGGGGACGGGTGGCGCGTCGCGATGGCTACCCTCGCAATCGAGCGTGGCGTCTCCACTCTCGGCCAGCAAGTTGGCTACCAGCGTGAGCTCGCGGGGCTGATCGATGTTGCCCGGCGAACGGGCGCTGCCGCCGATCCGCTGGTGCGGGCCAAGCTGGCGAGGGCGTGGATCGGCTTGCAGGTCATGAGAGAGCAGGTCCTGAGCATGCTCGACCAGGACGCCGCGGGCACGCACGCCAGCGCCTCCGTGGTGAAGCTGCTGTGGTCGCGCTGGCATCGCGACCTCGGTGAACTCGCCATGCAGGTTCTTGGCCCGGCGTCGATGCTGACACTGCGGCCGCCGTACGACCTGGACGACTGGCAGCGGCTCTACTTGTTCAGCCGCGCCGACACGATCTACGGCGGCTCGCAGGAGATCCAGCTCGGCATCATCGCCGAGCGGGCCCTCGGGCTGCCGAGGCAGGCGCGGCCGTGACGGCGCCGGCGCGTCGACTCCCAGGACCGCCTGCGGGCCGGGACCTCCTGGCTGGCAAAGTCGTCGTGATCACGGCGGCCGCCGGGGCCGGGATCGGGTCGGCCACCGCCAGGCGCTGCCTGGCCGAGGGCGCCAGCGTCGTGATCAGCGATCAGCACCTGGCGCGGCTGACTGCCTATGCCGAGGAGCTGGCCGGCGAGTACGGCGACCGTGTCTGGCCGGTTCCCTGCGATGTCACCGACGACTCTGCCGTCACCGGGCTGGTCGGTGCGGCTGTCAGCCACTTTGGCCGCCTGGACGTGATGGTGAACAACGCCGGGCTCGGCGGCACGGGCTCGGTGCTGGAGATGACCGACGCCGAGTGGCAGCGCGTTCTGGACATCACGCTCACGGGCACGTTCCGGTGCACCCGGGCAGCGCTACGTCAGATGGTCGCCCAGGGCGGTGGCGGCGCCGTCGTCAACAACGCCTCCGTGCTTGGCTGGCGGGCGCAGGAGGGTCAGGCGCACTACGCCGCGGCCAAGGCCGGCGTCATGGCGCTGACCCGGTGCGCCGCTATGGACGTAGCGAGCTACGGCATCCGGGTCAACGCGGTCGCGCCGAGCCTCGCGGCGCACCCGTTCCTCACCAAGGTGATGAGCGCAGAACTGCTGGCTGAGCTTGCGGACCGCGAGGCGTTCGGCCGTGGCGCCGAGCCGTGGGAGGTCGCCACCGTGATCGTCTTCCTGGCGAGCGACTACTCCTCGTACCTCACCGGCGAGGTCATCTCTGTCAGCAGTCAGCACCCCTGACGCCCGAGCGGCCTCGCGGTCTACCGCCCGTCACGAGGACCCATGACCGTTAGGGCCTCAGCGTCCCCTGCTCGCGAGTAAAGAAAGTAGTCGACCCAGTCCGCCACCGCAGGGAATGACGACTGCTTGGCGATGTCGGCGCAGGCCTTGGCGATGTCGAAGTCCGTCCGCCGCAATGACACGCTCCCGCTGCGCAGCAGCGCCCAGTGCGCACCGGCACGGCCGTACGGCATGCCAACGCTGCCTGGATTGATGATCAGCTTCCGGTGCACCAGGCGCGAGAACTGCATGTGCGTGTGCCCGCAGACAACCGTCATCACTTCGCGAGGCACGCCCTCGAGCACCTCTGCCCACCGCTCCAGGCGGGTGTCGACCAGCACCACTTCAGCGTCGTCGCGAGGAGTACCGTGACAGAACAGCACGGGACCGAAGCCGTTTACCTCGAGCGTGAGCGGATGCGGCAGCTGCGCAAGCCAGCCAATGTGATCGCCGGTGAGCTGGCGAGCCGCCCAGGGTGAGATCTCGTCAGGAGCGGCGATGTCAGCGCCAGCGGCCAATTCGACAAGCTCGCGGTCGGCGTTGCCGCGAACCCAGATGACCCGTTCCCCAAGGGCCAGCAGCCGGTCCAGCACCGCGTCGGGCTGCGGTCCGGCGGCGATATCGCCGGTCACGACGATGCGCTCAGCGGCGGCGACGTCAGGCTCGGCCAGGACGGCGTCCAGGGCCGGAAGCACGCCGTGAATGTCGGACAGCACCGCTACCGAAGCGACCATAGTCCTCATCGTCGTCCGCGCCGGTGATTAACCGCCAGCGGGGCTGCCTCAATCGCCTGCCAGGCGTCAGCCTCTGTTGCGCTATATGCGCTCGATGATCGTCGCGGTGGCCATCGCGCCGCCGGCGCACATAGAGATCAGGGCCGTGCTTTCGTCCCGGCGCTCCAGTTCGTGCAGGGCCGTCGTGAGCAGCCGCGAGCCAGTGCTGCCGACCGGGTGACCGAGCGCGATGGCGCCGCCATTGACGTTCACCTTGTCTGGATCTGGCTCGTGGACGCTCTGCCAGGACATCACGATCGACGCGAAGGCCTCGTTAACCTCGAAGATATCGATGTCGCGGATCGTCATCCCGCTGCGCTTCAGGACCCGTTCCGTCGCTGCCACCGGCCCATCGAGGTGGTAGTAGGGCTCGTCGCCGATCAGGCACTGAGCGACGATCCTGGCTCGCGGCCGCAGCCCCAGCTCGCGCGCCCTGGTCTCGTCGGCAAGCAGCACCGCTGCGGCGCCATCGGAGATCTGCGACGATGTGCCGGCAGTGTGCAGACCGTCTGACAGGACCGGCTTGAGTCCGGCCAGCGCCGCCATGCTGGTGTCACGCAGGCCACCATCGGTGTCAACCATCCGGCTCTCGCCGGCCGGGTTGCCCTCGCCGTCGAGAACGGGCGCCCGCACCGGCGCCACCTCACGTCCGAAGCGGCCCTCGGCCCATGCGCGGGCGCCGTTCTGCTGCGACCGCAAGCCGAACGCGTCGACCTGCTCGCGGGTGAAACCGCGGCGCCTGGCGATCCGTTCAGCTGCCTCATACTGGCTCGGCATGTCGATCGTCCACGACTGCGGACGAGGCGAGCCCATTCCCGAACCGACGTTGGCGCCTAGGCCAACCCTGCTCATGGCCTCGACGCCGCAGCCGATGCCGACGTCGATCGCGTCCGCCGCGATCAGCCCGGCGATGAGATGCACAGCCTGCTGAGCGGATCCGCATTGGGCATCGAGGGTCATGCACCCCGCCTGAATCGGTAGGCCAGCGTGCAGCCAGGCCGTGCGGGTGACGTTCCCGGCCTGCTCGCCAGCTTGAGTGACGCAGCCGCCGGCTACCTGCTCGACGGCGGCCGGGTCGAGACCAGCGCGCGCGAGCAGCGCGGTCTGAACATGTCCGAGCAGCTCAGCGGGGTGCAAGCCCGCCAGCGCCCCGCGCCGCCTGCCGATCGGCGTCCGGACCGCTTCGACGATTACCGCATTACCCACTGCTGCTCCTCCGCGTTCGCGCGATGTCATCAGGCCCTCGGACAAGCCCTCGCGCCGTGCCCACATAGTAGAACGTGTTCTTAAAAATTCGAGTGGATGGCGGTTCACCGCTGCCTTCGGGCGTGCTTCAATCCCACTAGAACACGTTGCAGATCTGGAGGCCCGTCATGGCTCAGCCGCGGATCGCGCCAGGCTTCGACCTCACTGATCCTGACCTCTACGCGGAGCGTGTGCCGCACGAGGAGATGGCGGAGCTGCGCCGGGCCGCACCCATCTGGTGGAATCCCCAGCCCTCCGACATGGGATTCAACGATGACGGCTTCTGGGCGGTCACAAAGCATCGTGACGTGGTCGCGATCTCCCGCGATAGTGATACGTTCTCCAGCTACGAGAACACGGCTATCGTCCGGTTCGCCAGCGGGAGCACCCGCGAGCAGATCGAGATGCAGCGGGTGATCATGCTCAACATCGACCCGCCACATCACACGAAGGTCCGCGGCATCGTCTCGCGCGGCTTTACCCCGCGCGCGATCAACAGCCTGCGAGATGTCCTGAACGACCGAGCCAAGAAGATCGTTCAAGCTGCGCTTGCGAGAGGCACGGGGGACTTCGTCACCGACGTCGCCTGCGAGCTGCCCTTGCAAGCAATCGCCGAGCTCATCGGGGTGCCTCAGGAAGACAGGCACAAGCTGTTTGCCTGGTCCAACGACATGGTCGGCTACGACGACCCCGAGTCCTCCGGTGATGGCGAGACAGCAGCTGCCGAGATACTCGGCTACAGCATGGTGATGGCCGACGACCGGCGCGCCTGCCCTCGCGACGACATCGTCACCAAGCTGGTAAACGCCCAAGTCGACGGGGATGAACTGACGTCGGATGAGTTCGGCTTCTTCGTCATCTTGCTAGCCGTGGCGGGCAACGAGACCACCAGGAACGCCATCTCGCACGGCATGCTGGCCTTCCTCGACCACCCCGATCAGTGGGAGCTTTTCAAGGCTGAGCGGCCGCACACCGCCGTCGACGAGATCGTTCGCTGGGCGACACCGGTCACCGTATTCCAGCGGACAGCTACCAGAGATACCGAGATCGGCGGGCAACTTATCAAGAAGGGCCAGCGGGTCGGCATGTTCTACCGGTCGGCCAACTTCGACGATGAGGTGTTCGAGCAGCCCGAGCGATTCGACATCTTGCGGAATCCCAATCCGCACCTTGGGTTTGGCGGCAGCGGCGCCCACTATTGCCTGGGCGCCAACCTGGCTCGGCTCGAAATCGACCTGATCTTCAACGCGATCGCCGACACGATGCCAGCTATCACCAGGGCAGGCGATCCGAAGCGGCTGCGCTCGGGCTGGCTCAACGGGATAAAGCGGCTGCCCGTGACCTACGCCTGATGCCTTCGGGGTCGCTCGCCGCGTCCATCCAGGTGACATCGTCCCGACGCAAACCTCAACGCCATCGTTCGGGAGGCCCAGCAGCTCGGCCGCCGACTGCGGCGGCGACTCCGGATTGGAGTCAATCGCGAGAGCCCCGCCCGCCACGCTTAGCCGGGCGTAGCCGCGACCACCCACATTGAGAAGTACTGCGAGCCGCCGCCGTAAGCGTGCCCGAGCGCGGTCCGCGCCCCGGTGACCTGGTGCTCGCCTGCCTTGCCCATCACCTGCAAAGCCGACTCGGCGAACCGGAGCAGCCCGGACGCCCCGATCGGGTTGGAGCACAGCACGCCGCCAGACGGGTTGATCGGCATGAGCCCGCCGATTTCAGTCTCGCCCGCCTCGGTCAGCTTCCAGCCTTCGCCTGCCGCGGCGAACCCGAGGTTCTCTAGCCACATCGGCTCGAACCACGAGAACGGCACGTAGATCTCTGCCACGTCGATCTCGTCGATCGGCCGGGTGATCCCGGCCTTGGCCCACAGCGCCGCGGCGGCGTCGGCGCCGGCGCGGGGGCTCACGTTGTCCTTGCCGGAGAACATCGTCGGCTCCGTGCGCATCGAGGTCGCCCGGATCCACGCAACCGGGCGGCCGGACGCCTCCGCCGCCGCCTGGTCGCCGATTACGATCGCGCACGCGCCGTCGGACGATGGACACGTCTCGTCGTAGCGGACCGGATCCCACAGCATCGGCGAGGCCTGCACCGACTCCAACGTGATGTCTGGCTGCCGCAGGTGGGCGTACGGGTTCCGGGCGCCGTTGCGCCGGTCCTTGACCGCGACGAGCGCGCCTACATGCGCCGGCGCGCCGCTGCGGCGGATATAGGAGCGAACGTGCGGCGCGAAGTAGCCTCCCGCGCCCGCGAGCAGCGGCATCGAGAACGGGGGCGAGATCGACAGCGCCCACATGGCGATGGACTCGGACTGCTTCTCGAACGCGACCGCGAGCACCCGGCGATGCACGCCGGCCTGGACGAGGCTCGCCGCGACGACGCCGGTAGCACCGCCGACCGAGCCAGCCGTGTGGACCCGTAGCAGCGGCTTGCCCACGGCTCCGAGCGCATCCGCGAGGTACAGCTCGGGCATCATGACGCCCTCGAATAGGTCAGGCGCCTTCCCGACGACAACCGCGTCGATGTCGGCGAGCTCTAGCCCGGCGTCGGCCAGGGCCCGGTCAACGGCCTCACGGCACAATCCGGCGATCGAAACGTCCGGGCGCTTGCTGCGGTGGTGCGTCTGGCCGCAGCCGAGCACGGCCGCGCGTTGTGCCGGTGAGCCGCTGGTCATCTGGCCTCCATCACGCACACGAGGTTCTGCTGCAAGGCCGGGCCGCTGGTGGCGTGCCCGAGCGCGCGGCCGGCGGCCCCGGAGCTAATCTGCCGGGCGGCGTGACCGATCCTGGCCAGGCCGGCCGCGAACATGGCGTTCCCGGCGAGCGCGCCGCCGGACGGGCTGATGCGGACGGATTCGGGTAGGCCGAGCGCGCCGCCGAGCAGGATCTCCTGATGCGTGAACGGCGCGTGCAGCTCGGCCACCTCGACTGCCTCCGCGCCGGCCGCCGCACCGGCGGCGGCTGCCGAGGCAGCCGTCGTCAGGTCGCGCGCGCCGAAGGAGCCCGAGTCGATCCGGTGCTCGAATCCGGTAATCCAGGCCGGTCGCGGGCATAGCTCGCGGGCCCGGTCCGCGGCCGCGATGATGACGACGGCCGCGCCGTCGGTGATCGGCGCGCAGTCGTGCGCCCGCAGCGGATCGGCGATGTACGGCTCGGCCAGCAGATCGTCGACAGTCACCTCGCCGGAAAGCTGGGCCCTGGCGTTCGATACGGCCGCGGCCCGGCTTCGGGCTGCGACCTCGGCCATGCCCCGTTCCGTCCAAAGGTTGTTGTCAAGCCCGAGCCGAGCTTGCAGCGCGGCGATGCTCACCGAGTCTGGCCACAGGGGCGCCATGGCGTACGGATCAAGCTGGAGGGCAAGCACCCGGCGCAGGTCGCCGGCCGACGACTTGCCGAAGCCGTAGGCCAGCGCGATGTCGGCCTCGCCGGTCAGCACCTTGACCCACGCTTCGTACAGCGCGAACGCGGCGTCCATCTCGACGTGCGACTCCATCACGGGCGGGAACGCCCCGATGGCGTCCACAGCCGACACGAACGAGAAGGCACGGCCGGCGAGGTAGTCCGACGACCCCGAGCACCAGAAGCCGACGTCGTCCTTGGTCAGGCCGGTCTGGTCGAAGACCTCGCGGAAGATCGGAACGAGCATCTCCACGCCGTTCGTGGTGCCGTCGGTGTGGCGCACGTTCGGCGCCTCCGCAAACCCGACGACTGCAACTTCGCGCACTGCGGCCGGTCCTTTCACAGGTGGTGTGCGTAGGAGTCGTAGGGTGCGTCCGGCTCCCCGGTGGGCTCGAAGTGGTCGATGTTCTCCGACGTCGTTCCCCACTGCTCGGGCGGCTTCCAGACGGCGCGGACCCGCATGCCCATCCGAACCTCGTCCGGCTCGCAGCCGAGAATCAGGTGCTGGAATGCGATGTCGGCCCCGTCGAGCAGCACTGAAGCGGCCACGTACGGGGACGGCACGCGCTGGCCCTGGAACGGCACGTTCACCACGCAGAAGGTCGTTACCGTGCCGACATCGGGAAGCTCGACGTCGATGCTGGTCGGCACGCCGTCGACCGGGCACGCGCCGCGCGGCGGCACGTAGACCTTGCCGCACGCGGGACAGCGCTGGCCGATGACCTTGCCCTCCGCCAGGCCGCGTAGGTAGCGGCTCTCCTCAGCCGAGGCGCTGTGCAGGTAGTGCAGGCGCACCGGCGTGACGATCATGCCGGGGCGTGCGTCAGCGCCCTCGATAGGAACGGGGTCGCCGGCTGCCGATGCCGCCCTATCGCTCGGGTCGGCCGACTCAGGCTCGAAGCAGACGATGTCGGTGATGTGACCGGCTGGATTGTCGGCCCAGCGCGCCTGTACGCGCATGCCGGTGTGCATGTTTGCTGGATTGCCGGCGTCGACAGCGTGCAGCATCCCGGTGTCGGCCCCGTCGAGCCTGATCAGCGCCCACGCGAACGGGTGGCCGAGCGGCTGGCCTTCGCGCGGCTCCAGCTGCCAGGACCAGGTAAGCACCATGCCGCCGGGCCCCACCGGGACGAGTTCCGCCGGGCTGGCGAAGGTTACGGGGTCGTACTCGGCTGGCGGCGCGTACACGCGGCCGTCGGCGCTGCGCGACCCGAGAATCCGCCGCTGCGCCAGCCCGGCCATGAAGCGGCTGAGCACCGGGCCGAGCGACCGGGTGTAGTCGAAGCTGATGTCGAGCGGCGCGCTGAGCGGCGCGACGGGCGGCGTAGTCACGGATCAGAGTGAAACACGTTCTAGGTCTGGACGCCAAGGGCTGCACTCCGATGCAACGCTGCACCTGCGCGGCGCCCGGAACGGCATGGATGGGCCTCTGCTGCCGAAACAGCGACAGTAGGTCGCCAACCATGCTGTTGGTTGCCACTTCGGGCTGCGGTTATTGTCCGGTGAAGTCCGGTTTGCGCTTCTCGGCGAACGCCCGCGGGCCCTCCTTGGCGTCGTGGCTCGCGAAGACTGCCATGCCGAGCTTCGCCTCGAGGGCAAACGCCTCGTTCTCCGGCATCCCCTCAGACTCCCGGATTGTCGCCAGGATGGCCTGGACGGCTAGCGGGCCGTTCGCGGCGATCATCTCGGCGATCTCCAGCGCCTTTGTCAGCGCGTTGCCGTCATCGACCACGTGTCCGATCAGCCCGATGGCCAGCGCTTCGTCTGCGGTGATGTGCCGGCCGGTGAGCAGCAGGTCGGCCGCCATGGTGTAGGGGATCTGGCGCACCAGCCGAACCGCGGAGCCGCCCAGCGGGAACAGGCCCCACCGCGCCTCCGAGATGCCGAACTTCGCGCTCCGGCCGGCCACCCTGATGTCCGTCGCCTGCAAGATCTCGGTGCCGCCCGCGATCGCCGGACCCTCGACCGCAGCGATGAGCGGCTTGGTCAGCCGCCTGCCCTTGAGCAGCGCCTCGATCACGGACGGGTCCATTGCGCCCGAGCGGAACGAGTCGCCGGGATGCGACGCCGTCATCGCCTTCAGGTCCGCCCCGGCGCAAAAGGCGCCGCCGGCGCCCGTCAGGATGCACGATCGCACGCGCGGGTCGTTGTCGACCTGATCCCAGGCCCGCTTCATGATCGCCATCATCGGCCCGCTTAGCGCATTGCGCGCAAGCGGCCGGTTCATCGTGACGATCAGAACGTGCCCGCGCAGCTCGACCACTGCGTGCGGCTGCTCCTCGTGGGCAGGATTCGCGGTCATCGCGGGCGGCCCCCTCAAGCGTGGCGAAGAGCTTGTGCCGAACGATAACACGTTCTAGTTTCATACCCATGGCGCTGAACATCGCTGACCTTTTCGAGCATGCGGCTGACGCGGTTCCCGAGCGCCTGGCCATCGCCTGCGGAGACGCGGAGATCAGCTACCGCGATCTGGAAGCCCGGAGCAATCAGGTCGCCCACTGCCTCGCCGCTGCGGGCGTGGGTCGCGGCGACCACGTGGGTGTCTACGGGCGGAACTCCATCGAGTTGATCGAGGCGATCCTCGCCTGCTACAAGCTGCGGGCCATACCCGTCAACGTCAACTACCGGTACGTGGAAACCGAGCTTCGGTACCTGTTCAGCGAGGCGGAACTCACCGGCCTGGTCTATGACCGGGGGTTCAGCGACAAGGTCGCGGCGCTTCTGCCCGACTACCCCGGCATCAGGGCCGCGCTGGCCATCGATGACGGCAGTGGTTCTCCCCTGCCTGACCGTGCCGTCGACTTCGCGACGGCGCTCGGCGGCATATCTGCTGTCCGCGACTTCGGCGAGCGCAGCGCGGATGACATCTACATGCTCTATACCGGCGGCACCACGGGCTACCCGAAGGGGGTGCTGTGGCGGCACGAAGATGTGTGGCGCACGCTCGGCGGCGGCATCGACTTCACCACCGGCGAGCGCCTGACGGATGAGTGGGAGCAGATCCGGCGCGGTACCGCCGGGCCGGCGGGCATGGTCCGGCTGACGACTGCGCCGCTCATCCACGGCAGCGCCCAATGGGGAACGCTGCCAGGGCTGTTCAGCGGCGACACCGTTGTGTTCGTGCCTCAGTTCGACCCGCACGCAGTCTGGCGCGCCGTGCAGCGGTATCGGGCCAACGTGCTGATGATCACGGGCGACGCGATGGCCAGGCCGCTGATCGAGGCGTACCAGCAGGAGGTTTACGACGTCTCCTCGCTGCTCGCGATCTCCAGCAACGCGGCGCTATTCTCGCCGAGCGTCAAGGACCAGTACCTGACGCTGCTGCCGAACGTCGTCATCACGGACGCGATCGGCGCGTCAGAGACGGGCTTCACCGGGCTCGGGTACGTGTCAGCGGGCAACAAGAAAGCCGAAGGCCCGACCGTCACGGCTGGTCCGTCCACGATCGTGATCGACGAGCACGACAAGCCGGTCGGCCCCGGCGGCATCGGCAGGATCGCGCGCGGCGGGCACATCCCGCTCGGCTACTACAAGGACCCGGTCAAGACGGCGGCGTTGTTCGCCGAGGTCGACGGCGTCCGGTACGCCGTGCCTGGCGATTTCGCCAGGGTAGAGGATGACGGCACCATCACCCTCCTCGGCCGCGGCAACACCTGCGTCAACACTGGCGGCGAGAAGGTGTACCCGGAAGAGGTCGAAGGCGCGCTGAAGTCGTTCGGCAGTGTCTTCGACGCTCTGGTCATCGGCGTGCCGGACGAGCGGCTCGGCCAGCGGGTGGCCGCTGTGGTGCAGCCACGCGATGGCCACACTGTCGACCTTGCGGAGCTTGAGGCGCACCTACGGACACAGGTCGCCGGCTACAAGGTGCCCAGGTCCGTGTGGCTGGTCGAGGAGATCAGCCGGACGCCCGCCGGGAAGGCCGACTACCGATGGGCTCGCAAGTACGCCGAGGAACAGCTCGCAGCCGCGCAGGGCCAGGCGACGGAACCGGCTGCTGGGTCAGCCGACGTGGCCGGGACGGCCGGCGCGGCCGCTCAGCCTGCCTGAGGAGGCCTACGCATGCGCACGCCGCTCTGCGATCAGCTCGGCATCGAGCAGCCAATTGTCGGCTTCACTCCGTCGGAGCACGTCGCCGCCGCGATCAGCCGAGCGGGTGGCCTCGGCGTGCTCGGCTGCGTCCGCTTCAACGACGCGGCTGAACTCGACAAGGTCCTGGACTGGATGGACACCAACACCGGCGGCCGCCCGTACGGGATCGACGTGGTAATGCCGGCCAAGATCCCGGCCGAGGGCGCAGCCATCGATCTCAACCAGCTGATCCCGGCCGGCCATCGCGAGTTCGTCGACCAGACCCTGCTGAAGCTCGGGGTGCCGCCGCTGCCGGCCGACGCCCGCGCAGCCGAGGGCGTGCTTGGCTGGCTGCACTCCGTCGCGCGGGCGCAGGTTGAGGTTGCGCTCGCGCATCCGGCTCGGCTGATTGCCAACGCGCTCGGCTCACCGCCCGCGGACGTCATCGATAGTGCCCACGACTGCGGGATGCTGGTCGCCGCGCTAGCCGGGAAGGCGGCGCACGCGCGCTCGCACGTCGAGGCTGGTGTCGACGTCGTCGTAGCGCAGGGATACGAGGCAGGCGGTCACACCGGCGAGATAGCCAGCATGGTGCTGATCCCCGAGGTGGTCGACGCTGTTGGCCCCACGGTGCCCGTCCTTGCCGCCGGCGGTATCGGTAGCGGCCGGCAGATCGCGGCGGCTCTTGCGCTCGGCGCCGCCGGGGTCTGGATGGGCTCGGCCTGGCTGCTCACATCGGAGTACGCGAGCTTGTCGCCGCTCCCGGGCCTGCGCGAAGCGCTCCTGAAAGCTACCTCGTCCGATACCGTCCGGTCGCGTATCTACTCGGGTAAGCCAGCCCGGCTGCTGAAGAACAGCTGGACCGACGCCTGGCTGGCTCCTGGCGCCCCGGATCCGTTGCCGATGCCGCTGCAGAACCTGCTGGTGAGCGAGGCGCATCAGCGCCTGATGCAATCGGGCAATCCCGATGTGATCCCGATGCCGGTCGGCCAGATCGTCGGCCGGATGAACGAGGTTAGGCCCGTTGCCGACGTCATCGGCTCGCTGGTAGCCGAGCTGGCCGATACGTTGGCCAGGCTCGAGCGCCTCAGTGCGAGCGGCACCGGCTAATCGCCTGTGACCCCGTCGATCAGCTCGCGCAATAGGTCGGCGTGACCGTTATGACGTGCGTACTCCTCGATCATGTGGAGGTAGATCCATCGCAGATCCATCGGCCCGCGGCCGCGTGGATTGGCGAATGTATCGTCCAGAGACCGGCCAGCCACGGCCTCGTCGGCCGCTGCGCACTCGAAGGCGAACGTGGCAAAGTCGCCTTCCGCCTCGGCGGCGTCGGTCAGGTCGAAGTCACCATCGATGAACTCGTCGCTGCTGTACAAGAGCCCGAGGTCGCCCTGCCCGGCGAACCTGGTCCGGAACCACGAGCGCTCCACCTCCGCCATGTGCCGCACGAGACCGAGCAGCGATAGCGTGGAGGAGTGCACCGGGCGGGCGGTCAGCTGCTCGCCGTCCAGGCCACCGCATTTCCACAGCAGCGTGGCGCGGTGATAGTCGAGCCAGCCCTGCAGAGCACTTCGCTCATCAGCGACATCCGGCGGCTCGCGACGTGTTACGTCCGGTGCGGTCCATGTCATCAGGACATGTTGACCCGCGGCGGCAGGGCCACGCAACCGAGTTTCAGCCGGCCGGGCGATCCTTCTTCGGCAGCTTGCTCACCACGGCCTCGTAGGACGCATCGATAGCTTCGCACAGCTCCTCAGCCGGAATTGCGCCGCCGATCCGGAGCGAATTCCAGCCGGACCGGCCGATATAGGCCATCACGGTGGCGTCGTCGGGGTAACGGGCCAGCCACTCGTCGGCGGCCTCGCGGGTCGCAGCGCATTTGAGACCGACGGTGTTGCCGCCATCGGACCCCAAGAACGCGAAGATCTTGGTGCTCACCTTGGCGACGACATCACCATCCCAAGGCTGGTCCGACCAGGCGCCGGGCTTGCTCAGGCAGTAAGCGAGCACCTCGTCCCATGTCACGCCGCGGCCTCCTCCTCAGTCGTCCCCCCGCAGTCGCATCGACGTCCTGTGGCAGGGACGCGCAGCGCGGCGCGCGGGTTTACGCCGCCGTTGATGGTCGACCGGTTCGGCATACCTTCTGGGGATGTGCCGATCGTGCTAGGACGCCGCCTGGCCGTCGTCCATCTGGCCAGCGTAGGAAACGCTGACGACGTCGTCGCGCTGCTGCGACAGCAGCCAGTCAGACACCTCGGTGAGGTTGATTTCCGCATGCAGCGCCTGCTGACTGGCATTCGTAGACTCCGCGAGAACGTCGCCCCGCGGCGAGACGACGAGGCTCGGGCAGTGCTGGCCCCGACGCGCCACGTTGGCGGCCAGCACGAATCGCTGGGTCTCCGCGGCGCGGCTGATGAGGTGACTGCGCCAGACGCCATCGGCGATCTGCGGATTGGCCGCGTACGTCAGGTAGGCAAGTATCTGCGCCCCGCGCCGGGCGAGGATGTGCCACTGTTCCGGAAACTTCAGTTCTCGGCACAACTGGACGCCGATGCTGACGTGTGGCGAGCGTTCGGCAGCCGCGCTGATGCGTTCCCCTGTCGGCAAGGCGAGCAGCGGGAGCGCGGATCCAGCCGCGAGACGGCCACGCTCGTGCGTGGCGAGGTTGACCTTGCGATAAACCCAGCGCTCGCCCGACGGGCCGAAATAGAGCGCGGCGTTGTGCCACGAGCCTTGCTCGCGCAGTAGCGAGCCACACAGGACATGGAGCTCACGCTCGGCCGCCATGGCGGCGACCTCTGCTGCCGCGGTTGCCAGCGTGCGGTCGTCGAGCCTCGCTAGCCCCGAGAGCTCGTCGTCGTAGCCGGACAGGGCCGCCTCTGGAAGCACGACGAGGCTGCCAGGAGCGGCCTCCGCCCGCAGGAACGAGGTGATGCGCCGACTGTTGAGCGCAGGATCCCAGTCGATCTCGAGCTGACCGATGACTACCCGGATCCGAGTCACTGGCTGGCTAAGCACCCCTGCTTGAGGCGCCAGACCCGCTGGCCGCAGCCGCCGCCAGCGACTTGGGCGGGCCAATCTGAGACTGGCTCAGAGCATGGCAGGTACGGCAGCCATCAGTGGGATAGACCAGTACGTCCCCGATCCGGTGGCCCTGCAGCCCGACCTTCCGGAAGATGCCTACCCAGCGAGGTTCCTGCCTGCGGTCGACCAGAATCGCGCCGATTTTCTGCTGCCTGACGTACGCCTCGAACTGCGCGACGATCTGCGGCGTGGCGTGCGCGAGGGCCTGCACTTCGGTTGGCAGGTCAGTGCGGGTGTTGATCGCCTGATTGAGGTAGCCGCCGGCCAGGCGCGTATAGAAGTCGGCGTCGGCCTGCCAGAGCATGCCCGCATTGCCGATCCGGGAGACGACGACGACGATCTCGCCGGGCTTGAGGGTGCTCCGGTACGCCGATGAGGTTACGAAGGTCGGCACCGTAGTCTGCCGCAGGACCGGCATCGTCGGCGCGTCCTGGGCGATGGCCGCGATTACCAGCAGGCCGGCCGCCCACCGCAGCCATGGCCACCTCGCCGGTCTGACGAGGAACAGCGCCGTCACGACCGCCAGCAGCAGGTAGGCGAACAGCATTAGCCGGGCCGGGTAGGCGTTCCTGACAATCGGCAGGCTCCAGAGCTGCGACCAGGGCAAGCTGGTGAGCTGGTGCCCTTCGACGTAGAACACCCGGCCCAGCGACGCCACGATGATGAAGACGAGCATGCAGGTCAGGAATCGCACGAGCCGGCTCGACCAGCAGGTGATGGCTAGCACGACCACTACAACTAGCAGCGGGATCCCGACGTAACCGGCCGCCGAGATCGGGTGCGGCCCGGCGGCGAGGTGCTGCAGCCAGCCAGCGCCACCGACGTTCTTTGGCCGGGGCACGATCAGACTGGCCGCGTCCAGCTCGGTGACAGTCTTCAAGTTGGGCGGTCTGGACGTCAGGGCGTACCCGAGATACGGCAGCGCGAGCACAATCGCGATCCCGTAGGCGAGCCCGAGCTGTTTCGCGAGGCGGAGCACGGCGGGCCTGGCAATGCGGCCGGCCAGCGCGATTGCGATGATCAGCGACACGGCCAGGATGGCGGTGAGGTCCGCGAAGGTCTCGAGGAACAGGTAAAACTGCACGGCCATCAAAAGCCCGGCGAGAACCACGAACGCCCGCGCCCCGATGCTGCCCTCGTACCACCGCACGATGAGATAGCCAAGGATCGGAAGCAACAGCGAGTAGACGAGATTGAGCTGGCCGGCCGTCACGTGGTTCATCTGGTAGGCCGAGAACCCGAACACCGCGCCGCCGATGAGAGACGGCCAGAATTGCCTGGTCAGGCGCCGGCACATGATGAAGGCTGCCCAGGCTGCCAGCGGCAAGGCGATCGCGGTGACAAGGTTGAAGGTCATCACCGGGCCGACGGTCAGCGTCAGCGGCGTCGCCAGCAAGGCGATTGGCGGCACGGTGGTGACCCAGGCGAGCGTGTGGCCGGCCGGCGCCTCGAGCGCGTGCGTGAACAGCGGGTTGTAGCCGTGGCCGAGCGCGTACGGCCACCAGCGCAGACACCACGTGTAGAAATTGGGGTCCATGCTCGCCTGGTCCAGATGAGCATTGCTCAGGTGGTTGAGCATCGGCGCGCCGGTAGTCGACAGCCAGGCAACTGTATAGATAGCCAGCGCGACCAGACCTTGTACCGCCGGCGAGCGGGCCCACATGCGCCAGTCCCGCCAGTCGCGCCGGGAGCGTGGCTGAGCCGCTACCGCCGTCGCGGGATCCACGAGCTTCGACCCGGCATCCCCGGCCGATCCGTCATCTTGGTGTCCTAGTGCCGCTGTCATGAGGGCGGGACACGCTGGCCGCGCGTCAGCGTGTCCCGGCTCACGGCCGGCCACAGGGTGTCCTCATTAGCGTCGTTGCCCCCGGAGAACCCCCGGGCCTCCCGCACCAGGTACAGCGGCCGAGCTCGGGCTTCGTCGTAAATCCTGGCGACGTACTGGCCCACCATGCCAATCACCGTCAGCTGCACCCCGTTCAGGAATGTGATGGCGACTAGCAATGAAGCAAGGCCGGGAACATAGGACACGCCGGCTAGCTTCAGGGCTATCACCACGATGCCACAGAGGAGTGAGCCAACGGCCATCACCAGCCCCGCCGTAAGCGTCAATCGCAAGGGCGCAGTGGAGAAGCCAACGAAGCCATCCAGCGCCAGCCGCATCATCTTGCGGAAGGGGTACTTGCTCTGCCCGGCCTCGCGCGACGCCCGGCTGTAGGGCACCGCCGTTTGGCGGAATCCAATCCAGGAAAACATCCCGCGGACGTACCTGTTCCGCTCTCGCATCTGCAGGAAGGCATCCAGCGCCTTCCGATCGACCAGCCGGAAATCCCCGACTTCCATTGGCTGGTCAATCTCGGCAAGCCGCCGCTGAATGCCGTAGAAGATGGTAGCCGTCTTGCGCTTAAAGAGAGTCTCGCCGTCGCGACGCTCACGGACGGCATAGACGACCTCATAGCCCTCCTGCCATCGCTGCGCCATCTGGAGAATGACCTCCGGCGGGTCCTGGAGATCGGCGTCCATCACGATCACGGCCCGCCCGGACGCGACATCCATGCCGGCCGTGATGGCGATCTGATGGCCGAAGTTCCGGGAGAGCTGAACGATCTTGAATCTGGGGTCCTCGGTGTTGACCTGCGTCATCAGCTCGTAGCTGGCGTCCTTGCTGCCGTCGTCGACGAGGACGACCTCGGTGGGGCCATCGAGCTGGTCCATGACCTCGCGCAGCCGCTTGACCAGCGCCGGGAAGGATTCCTCCTCGTTGTATATGGGGATAACGATGGAGTACTTCACCGTGTCCACTGGGTCTATCGCCCCATCCCACATCGAGGGCCCCCTGGCCGCAATCCTGGGTATGTTATGCGAAATTGGCCGTGACGGACGATTCGGTAAGCTCCTCGGGTCCGTCGCGGGGAGGGCGCCATCGGGCTTGTCGCCGGGATTACCTGACGATACTGGCACAAACCTCTGCGATCTCTCATGTTCCGCGCTGGGGCGGATCAGTCAGCCTGGCCGTCCGCTTCAACCAGCGCCTGCCACATTATCCGCTACGGGACGCACCTGCGGGCTGCCGGGCTGATCTGACCCCCTGGGTATGCCCGCTGGTGAGGCAGCCAGGCTTGGCTGTCGGCCTCGGCCGGCTCCCGGTCCGGGCAGTAACAGGCACGGCGGCCCTGGGCCGGCTTCGGCCCAGGGCAGGTTGGCCAGCGGTGGCCGCGGGCATAACCAAAGATCGCCGAAGCAGTAAAGGCGGCGTAAGCCCTGCCGCTAGTCCGGAAGGAGCAAGCGCAATGGCGGTTCTGCCGAACATCGTCCTCGTACACGGCGCCTGGGCCGATGGATCTTGCTGGGATGGGGTCATCGAGCGCCTGCAGGCGGAGGACTATCACGTCACAGCGCCGCAGTTTCCCGAGTCGTCGCTAGCCAATGACGTGGCACGACTGCGCGAGGTACTGGCCCGCCAGGATGGCCCGACAATCGTCGTCGGGCACTCCTACGGAGGTCAGATCATGACGGCTCTTGGCGACGATGCCCCGAACGTGGACGGCCTGGTCTACATCGCGGCCTTCGGCCTGGACCAGGGCGAATCCATCAAGGATCTGTTGGCCCAGGGACCGCCAACCCCGGCGCTGGCACACGTCGACGTCGATGAGCAAGGCTTCGCCTGGCTGCCCGAAGACGACTTCGTCGGCCACTTCGCTGCCGACGTCGAGCCCGGTAAGGCCAAGGTCATGTGCGCTGTGCAGCAGCCGCTGGCCATATCGACTTTCGACGACGTCATGGGTTCGCCGGCCTGGCAGTCCTACCCGAGCTGGTACATGGTCGCGTCGAACGACGAGGTGATTCCGCCCGGGGCCGAGCGGCAGTTCGCCAGCCGCATGCAGGCTGTGACTACAGAGATTCCCTCGAGCCACGTGGCCATGGTCTCGCATCCCGACGAGGTGACGCAGTTCATCGAGACGGCCGCGCCAGAGGCGCCCACGAACATCCAGTGACCAGCTGCCCTGGCTGCGGTCCGGGCTGAGATCGCCGCGGGGACTCCGTGCTGTTCAGGGATCGCGTCGACGCCGGCCAGCGACTGGCGGCCAGGCTCCAGCACCTGGCCGGCCAAGACGTAGTGGTGCTCGGCCTGCCGCGGGGCGGCGTGCCGGTCGCCGCCGAGGTAGCACGGGCTCTTAGCGCCCCCCTGGACATCATCGTGGTCCGCAAGCTCGGGGCGCCATTTCAGCCTGAATTCGCCATGGGCGCGCTGGGCGAGGACGGCGTGCGGGTGATGAATCCGGAAACCCTGGGATACGCCGTGGCCACGGCCGGCGAGTTGTCCGCCACCGAGCAGCGCGAACGCCAGGAGATAACGCGCCGCGCGCTACGCTACCGGGGCGGCCGCAAGCGGCGCGGGCTCGATGGCCGCGTCGCCGTGATCGTCGACGACGGCATCGCCACTGGCTCAACTGCGCGCGCCGCGTGCCAGGTAGCTCGGGCGCTCGGCGCGGAACGCGTAGTTCTGGCCGTCCCCGTTGCGCCGGAGGGATGGGAGGCGCGAATCGGGGATGACGCCGACGAGAAGGTCAGCGTCGCGACTCCGGCGGCGTTTTTCGCGATCGGCCAGTTCTACGACGATTTCTCGCAGACCACCGACGCTGAAGTCGCGGCGTGCCTGAATAGCTCGGCGGGCGATGCCAGTTCGCCCTGAGAGATCCCGTTATGAAAGACCAGTACCTACAGTGGTCGAGTGCCACCGATGCCTCTCCGCCGCCACTGGCGATCGGTCACGGCCGCTCTCGCGCTTATTCTGTGTGCGGGCTCCGTCGTGTCCTGTGCCAGCCCGCAAAGTCGGGCCGCAGGACCGGGGCGTGCGAGTCGGGACAGCGTGGCCAGCAGGCGGCACGCCGCAACAAGCCCAGCACTACCGCAGCCGGTAGCGCTGACGCCGTTCAGGAGCAGCGCCGATGGCCAGGGCATCTGGCTCCCGGCTGGCCGTCCAGTGCGGGGCTACCCAGCGCTCTTCGAGACTACGCTGGTGCCGCCCGGCGGATCCGCCGCGGCCGGGATCGCCTGGATGGACACCAGATTGCTTGGCGCGCGGCTCTACTCGGGTTCTAGCAGCCCGGGGCGTGGCCCCTATGCATTCAGCCCGCCGGTCCGCCCGGCGGAGGCTGCCACGCTGGTGGCCGCGTTCAACGGCGGCTTCAAGATGAAGGAGGCGCGTGGCGGCTATTACACCGACGGCCGAGTCGTATATCCGCTGCGGCCGGGAGCGGCATCCCTGGTGATCTACACCAATGGCAGCGTCGGCCTTGGTGCCTGGGGACAGGACGTCCAGATGACGCCGCTCGTTGCCAGCGTCAGACAAAACCTCGTACCGCTGGTGGCCGCTGGGCGTCCGACGGCTGCGGCCGAGCGCCCCTGGCAGGCGTGGGGATCGACGTGTGGCGCGCGCTCATGCGCCGCGTCGGTTCCTGGCGTCGGGCACCAGTGGCGGTCGGGGCTCGGCATCACGTCGATGGGCGCCCTGATATACGTCGTGGGCCCGGCCCTTGGCCCGCTGCAGCTAGCCTCGCTGCTCGTCCGCGCGGGTGCGATGCGCGCGATGCAGCTCGACATCAACCCCTACTGGCCGACGTTCGTGTCGTACGACCCGTCGCTACCAGGTGGACTGGCTAGTCCGGCGAACGGGCAGCGTCTGCTCGCCGCCACGGTGCAGGGTCCAGCTACCTTCTTCACGCACGGGTGGGCCCGCGACTTCATCACGCTCTCGGCGAGATGAGCGCGCGGCCGATCAGGGTCGGGGGGCGGCCACGTAACGCACCAGGTGGTCGATCACCTCACGCGCGTCGTCCTCGATGCCGTAGATGAATGAGGACTTGCGCCGCCGCAGGACTGGGAGCCCCAGGGCGTAAAGGCCGGGGCTGTAGACCACCCCGCCGTCGTGTTGCAGCTGGCCCTTCGCATCCACGACAGGTACGTCGAGCCACTCGTAGTCGGGCCGAAAGCCGGTGGCCCACACGATCGTGCGGACTTCGCCGCTTCGCAGGTCAAGCTGCAACCGCGTCGTTTCGGGCACCCGCGTCGGCGCAAAGCGCTCGGTCGGGTTGACCTCATCGTCATGCCCGTTGGTCCGGGCCCACTCGTCGAACGTGTCAAGCAGGCGCTTCATCTTCAGGTCCGCGAGTGCGAACACGTTGCGCAGCCCGCCGGAGAACAGCGCGCGGTCGTCGCGCACGGCCGCCCAGCGGCCGACCAGCTTCACGCCCATCGAGGCGAG
This sequence comes from Streptosporangiaceae bacterium, assembly GCA_035472835.1. Taxonomy (GTDB): domain Bacteria; phylum Actinomycetota; class Actinomycetes; order Streptosporangiales; family Streptosporangiaceae; genus JAJYUU01. The sequence continues at coordinate 37,513 of DATIOU010000041.1, forward strand.
AGCGTTGAGATCGAGCGTCGCCCGCTCAGGAGTCCCGATGAGCTGGGGCGAAGGCAGCCGCCGGGCTCGCGTGAGATCCTCCACCTCGTCGTATCGCTGGTCCCAGACGCCCGAAGCGTCCATCCACCACAGCACATCGCGTCCCCGGTACGTCCGCGGCAGTCGAACGTGCTCCCCGACCGACAGGATCACTGGGCGGCCCGACCGCTGCAGCTCCGCAGCCAGCTGCACACCGGTCGCCGCCGCGCCGACAACAAGCACGACACCGCTGGGGAGCTGTGCCGGATCGCGGTAGTCGAACAACGTCAGCTGGTCGACCTGCGGCGGGACCCCGGCCGCGAACTGCGGCACTACCGGCTGATTGCAGGCTCCGCTCGCGATGACCACCGCACGGCAGCCGATCTCGCCCAGGCTCGTCGACACCTGGTATCCGTCGTCGGTCCGCCGCACTGACGTAACGTTCGCGCCGGCCCGGATAGGCGCGCGCGAGACCTTCGCGAAGCGCTCGATGAACTCGGTCACTTCCCCCATCGTCATGTAGCCGTCGGCTTCCGGGCCTTCGTAGCGAAGGCCCGGAAGCCGGCTTTGCCAGTTGGGAGTGAGCAGCCGCAGGGAGTCCCAGCGTTCCCGCCGCCAGGAATTCGCCACTTCGCCGCGCTCGAGCACGACGTGATCGATCGACCGGCCGCTCAGGAAGTGGCTTGCGGCGAGGCCCGCGTGGCCCGCGCCGATGACGACGGTCGTTATGCGTTCGATGGCTCGGCCCCTCAGGCGACCTCGACGGTGACGTCCGTTGGGTTCGTGAGGGCATCGAACACGGCGGACCGCTTCTGGGACTGGGCCACCAGCGCTTCGATTTCCTGCCTTGAGGCGTCAGCGTCGATCTTGAACGTCACCTTGACGTCGTTGAACCCGTTCCGGACGTCGGAGTCGACACCCAGGATCCCGCGGATGTCGTGATTGCCCTCGACTGTGGCTTCAACCGAGCGCAGCTGGATGCCGCGGTTCTGCGCGACCGACGCGACGCCCGCCGTCAGGCACCCGGCTAGGCCAACGAGGAGGAACTCGATCGGCGTAATGCCGTTGTCCGTCGCAGCGAACACCTCGGGGTGGTCGGCATCGAATACCGTCTCGGTCTTGTGACTCTGCTCCTGCCCGAGGCCGAAGAAGTTCTGGATGGTCGTCGAGCTGTGCACACCGTCCCGCCACGTCGAGGACGCCCGCCAGGTGAACTGGGCCGCCTCCGGCGCGCCCCTGAGGATTTCGCGCGCCTCAAGCAGCGCCTCTACGTTGACTCCGTTAGCGACCGTGGTCATCTCGGTCCCGCCCCTCTCGCTGACGTCCCTTTATTCCCTATGAATACGATCGACAATATACCGGCCGGGGCCAGTTATGATAGCCCGCATGGCAGAGCCAGCCTCGACGCTCGCGGCCGGCTCGGTCGGCACCGTCGAAACCCAGTATCTCGACCTGCCCGGTCCTGTGCACCTCGACTCGGGGCGAGATCTGCACCCAATTAGGGTGGCATACGAGACTTATGGCACCATGTCGCCCCGACGCGACAACGTCATCCTGGTGTGCCACGCGCTCAGCGGCGACGCTCACGCCGCAGGTTTCGCGAAGACGCCGCCCGAGGAAGGCACGCGCGACGGATTCGGCGCCGAGGATCGGGACGGCACGGCCGGCAAGGGACTCGGCTGGTGGGACGGGATGATCGGGCCCGGCAAGGCCTTCGACACTGACCAGTTCTTCGTCGTTTCCGCTAACTTGCTCGGGGGCTGCAGGGGGACGACGGGCCCGTCGTCGATCGACCCGGCGACGGGTGAGCCGTATGGACCGGACTTTCCGGTGATCACCGTCGCCGACATGGTGCGGACCGAACGAGCGTTCCTGACCGAACTCGGCATCGACCGGCTCGCGGCCGTCGCGGGTGGCTCGCTCGGCGGAATGCAGGCGTTCGAGTGGGCGATCTTGTATCCGGACCAGGTCGACGCCATCGTCGCGATTGCCAGCACGCACGCCCTTCAGCCGCAGGGCGTGGCCTGGAACGCGATAGCCCGCGAGTCAATCATGCGCGACTCCGCCTGGCAGGGCGGCCGCTACTACGGGACCGGCCAGGCGCCGGACGCCGGCATGGGCGTGGCGAGGATGGTCGGGCACGTGACGTACCTGTCCGCCCCGGCGCTGGCCGACAAGTTCGGCCGGCGGCTTCAGTTCTCCGACGACATCCGCTACACCCTCAGCGAGCCCGAATTCGAGGTCGAGAACTACCTGCGCCACCAGGCCGACTCGTTCGTCAAGCGCTTTGACGCGAACACCTATCTGTACACGTCGCGCGCACTCACGTACTTCGACCTCGCGCGCCAGTATGGTCGCGGGTCGCTCGCCCGGGCGCTCGACAGCGTCACCGCGCGGACGCTCCTGATAGCGTTCAGCTCCGACTGGCTGTACCCGCCCGCTGCGGCGCTGGAGATCGAGGCTGCGCTCCGCAGCCTCGGCAAGCCGGTTGACTGCCATGTGATCGACGCGCCATACGGCCACGACTGCTTCCTGCTCGAGGAAGCCCGGCAGACGCCCATAATCCGCAGCTTCCTGGCCGGAAGCGAAGCCCGCGGGGTGACGGCGAGGAAGAGGCGTTCGTGACCGACAAGCTTTCCCGCACCGAAGAGTCCCGCGAGTTTGGCTTCGAGACACGGCAGCTGCACGCGGGGCAGCGGCCCGACCCGAACACTGGCGCACGTGCGGTGCCCATCTTCCAGACGACCAGCTACGTGTTCGAGGACCCCGAATCAGCGGCCGCGTACTTCAACCTGCAGGAGTACGGGAACACGTATTCGCGCATCATGAACCCGACGGTCGCGGTCTTCGAGGAGCGAGTGGCGAACCTGGAGGGCGGCTGCGGCGGGGTGGCATTCGCCAGCGGGATCGCCGCGCAGGCAGCCGCGCTCTTCACGCTGCTGCAGCCGGGCGATCACGTCGTCTCGTCAGCGGCCCTGTACGGCGGGACGGTCAACCAGTTCAAGCACCTGCTGCGCAAGATGAACGTGGAGCTGACCTGGGTCGACCCCGACGATCCGGAAGCGTGGCGGAAGGCGGTCCGCGCAAACACGAAGGCGTTCTTCGGCGAGACGATCGGCAACCCGGCCGGCAACGTGCTCGACATCGAGACCCTGGCCGCTATCGCCCACGAACACGAGCTCCCGCTGGTCGTGGACAACACGTTCGCAACGCCCTACCTGTGCCGACCGATCGAATGGGGGGCAGACCTCGTGATTCATTCGGCGACTAAGTTCCTCGGTGGCCACGGCACGAGCATCGGCGGTGTCGTGGTGGAAGCAGGCACGTTCAACTGGTCAAACGGGCGATTCCCGGTGGTGGCCGATCCGTCGCCTGCGTATCACGGACTGCAGTTCCACGAGACATTCGGCACGTACGGGTACCTGATGAAGCTGCGGGCCGAGACCCTGCGTGATCTCGGCGCGACGCTCGCGCCATTCAACGCGTTCCTTTTCCTGCAGGGACTGGAGACGCTCTCGCTGCGGATGGAGCGTCACGTCGCGAACGCGCGGAAGGTTGCCGAGTTCCTCGAGTCGCATGAGCTGGCGTCGAATGTGACCTACCCCGGCTTGCCCACCAGCAAGTACCGGGCCCTTGTGGCGAAGTACCTGCCGCGCGGCGCTGGCGCGGTGTTCTCCTTCGACTGCGCCGGCGGCCGGTCCGGCGGGCAGGGCCTCATTGGCGGCGTGACGCTCTGGTCCCACCTGGCGAACGTCGGCGACGCGAAGAGCCTGATCATCCACCCGGCGAGCACTACCCACCGCCAGCTGAGCGACGACGAATTGCAGGCGGCCGGCGTCCGACCAGGGACGATTAGGCTGTCGGTCGGGACCGAGTCGGTCGAGGACCTTATCTGGGACCTCGAGCAAGGTTTCGCGCGCGTCGCGGCACTAGCGGGAAGGCAGGCAGCGAGGGCATGATCGATCTCTCCCGCTACCAGGACCCGCTGACCATCCAGCGCGTGCTTCTCACCGCCGGCACAATCGCGATCGTGGGCCTGTCGGCCAACGAGCTGCGGGCCAGCAACTTCGTTGGCTACTACCTCAAGCGTCATGGGTACCAAGTGATCCCCGTGAATCCCCGTGAGACAGAGATCCTCGGTGCGAAGTGCTATCCGAGCCTGCTGGACGTACCTGTGCCAGTTGACGTAGTGGACGTCTTTCGCGCCCCGGATGCCCTGCCGGGCATAGCGCGAGACGCTGTCGCCATCCACGCCGGATCTCTGTGGTGCCAGTTCGGCGTGATCAATGAGGAGGGCGCGCGGATCGCCGAAGAAGGTGGCCTGACCGTGGTTATGGACCGCTGCCTCAAGATTGAGCACGCGCGGTACGTGGGCCGGATGCACTGGCTCGGCTTCAACACCCAGCGCATCACGTCGGTCCGCGCCGGGCTCCAGTAGCTGACCAGAGCCTCGGCCGTGCCCTGGGCGGTGCGCAACCTGCACCGAGCCGACGAACACCCGGACCCGCTGATCGGGCGGGCGGTTCAAGTGGTCCGGCCCGGCATGAGCGGGCACATCCATCGTTGGTCACCTGCCTCGGCGCCTGGTGAGCGCAACCGACCGCCTGGCCAGGGCCCCTGCGGCCGCAACGCAGCCAGGATGTGACTCGACCGCAAGCCCGGTCCCAAGTACCACCGTCAGGGCGGGGACCAGGTAGACGGGCAGCACGATCGCGCCCATGAAGACGAGGCCGAGAGCCGCCATGGCAGTGACCACGCGGGTCGCTCTGGCGCACCGGGAGAGCTTGCGTCCCGGCAGAAACGCACTGGCTAGCATGGCGACGCTGACGCCGCCATACAGCGCCGCCCGTGGCCCGATTCCGATAGTGGATGCGCCGTCCGCTGCCAGGATCGCTATGTGCAGGCCGGCGCTTCCGGCTGCGATTCCGGCCACGATCGGCAGGTTGAGGGCAGTGAATGCAGCGATCGGTCGCGGACCGTCGAGCGCTTTGCGGTCGGCCGCCGTAAGCCAGGCCCGCCATATCGCCGCCAGCGTCAGCAGCGCAGCGCTGAGCACGACCCCCCAGCCCTACGCTCCAGGGCCGCTGTGTCGCGGCGCTGATCAGCCTGGCGACGGACTCGCCGAGCACGATCAGCACGAAGATCTGGAACCGGTCGGCGAGGTGCGTGGTGTTCACCGGCACGCGGCGGCGCGGGGCCATCATCGCGACCGCACCGACAGTGTCGTGAGCAGTGCGGCCGCCCAGACCGCGTACCGGCCCGGCCCGGTTACGGCGAGCGAACTCAGCCACAGGACGCCGCCAGCGCTGAAGAAGACTAGGTACCACGTGTACAGCGCTCTGGTGGCGGGGATGTGCCGGCGGGCCCGTGCACAGAGCGCCAGCTGCACCACGCGAATGCAGACGAAGAAGGCCACGAAGCCGACCGTGTCCCCGGCCAGCACGCCGGCTCTCTGTGGCGCACCCGCTCATCGGAGCCGCAGCAGTGGACGCTCTGCCGCCGCGAAAGCCGGTCGGGCAGACTGCGCGCCAGTGGTGCACCGGAAGTGCTGGCCAGGGGCCGTATGACGAGATGGTCGGCGGCGCCGGCTGGTGTGGACCCGCTATACCTTCAGGCCGGTGAAGAAGGCGCGAATGTCCCGCACTAGCAGGCTGGGGGCCTCGAGCGCAGCGAAATGACCGCCGGTCTCAAAGTCGCTCCAGTGCACGATGTCGTTCGACCGCTCGGCGTACCGCCGGATAGCGATGTCCTCGGCGAAGACAGCCACGCCAGTCGGCACCTGCGATGGGACTGGCCAGTCGCCTGAGTGCATGTTCTCGTAGTAAGCGTTCGCCGCCGAGCCAGCGGTTCCGGTGAACCAGTAGAGGCTGACGTTGGCCAGTATTTCGTCCCGCGGGATCGCGTCCTCGGGACGCTCGTGGCCCGAATTCGTCCACTCCTTGAACTTCTCGACGATCCACGCCAGCTGTCCGGCCGGGGAGTCTGTAAGCGCGTAAGAGAGCGTCTGCGGACGGGTGGCCTGAACCTGGAAGTAGCCGTTGCCATCGGACATGAACTTCTGCAGCCGCTCCGCGCGCTGCTTTTCCTGCGGGCTGAACGTTGCGAGCTCCTGCTCCGCGATGTCGCCGTACGGGATGAACCCCATCGTCGCCGCGTTGACGTGGATTCCGATGACATGCTCGGGGTCGACCCGGCCGAGATCAGGTGCCACGAATGCGCCCATGTCCCCGCCCTGGGCGCCGTAGCGCTGATAGCCGAGCCTGCGCATGAGCTCAGCAAAGGCTTGCGCCATCCGCTTGCTTGTCCAGCCAGGCTCGGTGACGGGACTTGAAAATCCGAATCCCGGCAGTGACGGGATCACCAGGTCGAATGCGTGGGTGTCTGGATCGCCGTGCGCGGCAGGATCGCTGAGGGGACCGATCACGTGCACGAATTCCAGGATCGACCCGGGCCAGCCGTGGATGAGCAGCAGCGGCGTCGCGTCCGGCTGCGGGGACTTCACGTGCAGGAAGTGGATCACCTGCCCGTCGATTACGGTCGTGAACTGGGGATACGCGTTCAGGCGCGCCTCGGCTGCCCGCCAGTCGAAGCCGCTCCGCCAGTACTCGGCGAGCTCGTGCAGGTAAGTGACTGGCACACCGCGCTGCCATTCGGCGCCGGGCAGGCTCGCCGGCCAGCGCGTCTTGCCGAGGCGTGCGGCGAGGTCGTCCAGGTTTGACTGCGGGATGTTGATCTGGAACTCGCAGATTTCCGCTGAGGCCGAGCTTGTCATTGCCAAATCCTCCCGTGGTCACTAAACTGAACGAAGTGTTCAGTTCAAGACTAGCTGAACTGAACGATCTGTTCAAGTGCGGCGGAGGATGTATATATATGCCGAGCAGCGCTGGCCCGCTGCGCGGGCGGCAGGCGCAGGCGGCGCAGAACGACAAGCTGATCCTGCAGGCGGCGCGTGAGGTGTTCCTGACCGATCCCGGCGCGCCGATCTCCGCAGTCGCGGAACGAGCTGCTGTCGGCATCGGCGCTCTGTACCACCGGTACGCCGGCAAGGAGGACCTCTTGCGCACCCTGTGCCGGAACGGACAGGAGATCTACCTCGCCGAGATTAAGCTGGCGCTAGCCTCCGACGACGAGCCCTGGGCGGCCTTCACCGCCTTCCTGCGTCGCATTGTGGCCGCGAACACGCACGGCCTGACCGTCAGGCTCGCTGGCATGTTCGTGCCGAGCGAGGAGCAGATGAACCTCGCAGAGCAGATGCGCTCACTGGCGATCGAGATGTTCGAGCGAGTTCGCGGCGCTGGCCTGCTCCGAGAAGACGTCACTTTCCTCGACATCGAGTTCTTGCTTGAGTTCCTGGCCGGCGTTAAGCTCGGCGACTCCAGCCGGACTGCCGAACTCCGGCAGCGTCACCTGGCGGTCATTATTGACGGACTGCGCTCGGGGCAGCAGACGCCGCTGCCGGGAGAGCCGCCGACGTGGGACGAGCAGACCGAGCGGTGGATTAACCGCTAGCCCGGTTCGCGGCAGTCACAAGCGTGCCCGCATGCTTTCGCAGACGCCATGAACGTCATGGATCTCGTAAGTGCGGTCAGCTCCACGCAGGGTCCCGCGGTAGTGCCCGAAGAGCTGGAAATAGTCGACGGCGAAGATGCCAAGTTGGTGCCGTACCTGCTTCCTGCCTTCGGGCTCGAAGATTACGTCGAGCCGCCCATCGCGCGAGCAGATCTGCCAGGGCGCACCCGTGCCATGGCCCTGCTGCCTGAACTCGATGTCAGCCAGGGGATCGCACGCGCCAGGGGTCCAGATGCACGACTCCTCCTCGTCGCCCGGTATTGATGGCCGGTCGGCAAAGTTCGCCCCGGCGATCCCGCCCGCGACGCGAAGGGCGAAGGTTCCCCAAAGCCAAGTGGTCCGGTACGGGAGCAGCGACTTGTGCTCGTCAAGGATCGCCAGATCCCGAGCGCCCTCGAACGCGACCTTCTGATCTCCGACGCGAATGACGCCCTCAGCGGGATAGATCGCCTTGTGCGTGTACATGCGCCCGCCAGGCAGCCGCGAGCTGACCGACAGCGGCGCGGAAGCCTTAGCTGCATCCAGCTCAAGCTCGCCCTGGAACGCGGGAGCCTTATCAGTTGCGGCGATATCGAACCGCAGCGTGTGCCTCCCGCTGCTCGTGCCCGCGAACTCGTACTCCAGCCGGTAGCCGCGGCGGTCAAATGCGGGGTGGCTGCCGGCAAGTCCGGCCGGGAGATTCAGCGACCCACCCCGCGCGTTGGCTGCGTGCTGGAATAGCGCACTTCGAGCGCTGAGATAGGCGTATATCTCCGAGCTTGCGAGGTACTGCGCGTCCTGCATGATGAGCGAGGCGTACATGTCGGGGTGTAGCAGCGTGAAGCCCACCCACTCCTTGAGCCGCAGGCGGTGCAGTGCGCGCGAAAGCCCGCCGAACTCATCGAGCGGATTGAGCGTGGCAGGCCTGTCGGAGAGTCGTCCGTAGCGCCGGACATCGCCTTCGACGAGCTTGCCGAGATCGCGCATTGGCCGACGCTAGCTCGCGGCCTGGAGCCGGTCAACTCCCAGCGAGCCAGGAAGCCGACGCCGACTGAGATAACACAAATTTGTGTTATCTCAGTTCTACCTGTAATCTCTAACGCATGCCGAGTGATGCTGAGATCACGTTCGCCGACCACGCCGGTCGTTTGTATGCCCGCCGCTACGGCATGGCGCCGATGGTGGGCCGGCTGCTGGGCTATCTGGCGATCTGCGACCCGCGCGAGCAGAGCATCGCGGAGCTGGCCGAGGCATTGCTGGCCAGCCGGAGCGCGATTGCCGGTGCGGTAAGCACCCTTGAAACTCTCGGCCTGATCCAACGGTCCCGTGCCGCGGGGGAGCGGATGGACCGAATCCACATCGATATGAGCGCTCCCCGGTCGACGGGCTTCGACGTGACCGAGTACCAGGAACAGGCCGATCTGGCGCGCAAAGGCCTGACCTTGCTGGCCGATGCCCCACCCCAGCGGCGTGCCGCGCTGCTGGAGTGGGCGGCGTTCGCGGACTTCCTGGTTGCGCGGCTGCCGGAGCTGGAGAAGGCCTGGACAGCCCACCGTGAGTCGCTGCGCGCCGCTGGTGAACTCCCCGACCCCCCATCACATCACTGAAAGTGAGATACCCCGTGACAATCGACCCGGCCAGGCCGGCGATCAGCGCCCAGGCCGTCAGCAAATCCTTCGGCGAGCACCTCGTGCTCGACCGTGTTGATCTGACCGTCGCCGAAGGCACCATCTTCGCCTTGCTCGGGCCTAACGGTGCCGGGAAGACGACGATGGTGCGCATCCTGTCGACCCTGATCGCGGCCGACACCGGCGAGATCCAGGTCGGCGGGCACCTCGTGGCCGCCGACCCGGATGCGGTGCGCGCGCTGATCGGCGTCACCGGCCAGTTCTCCGCGGTGGACAACTATCTCACCGGTGCGGAGAACCTGCGCCTGATGGCTGACCTTCGCCACCTCGGCCGCGCAGCCGGGCGCCGCCGGATCGCGGAGCTGCTCGAGCGGTTCGACCTGACCGACGCCGCGCGCAAGCCGCTGTCGGCCTACTCGGGCGGGATGCGGCGCAGGCTGGACCTAGCGATGACGCTGGTGGGCAGCCCGTCAGTGATCTTTCTCGACGAGCCCACCACCGGGCTGGACCCGCGCAGCCGCCGCACCATGTGGCAGATCATCCGCGAGCTGGTCGCCGACGGCGTGACGATCTTCCTCACCACCCAGTACCTCGATGAGGCCGACGAGCTGGCGGACTACGTCGCGGTGCTGGATCACGGGCGGATCGTCGCCGAAGGCACTCCCGCCGAGCTGAAGCGCCGAATCCCCGGCGGGCACATCCAACTCCGTTTCGCCGAACCCGAAGCATTGCGCACGGCTACGCGCCTGATCCCGAACGCGACCCCGGACGACGATCAGCTGATTCTGCAGGTCCCCGGCGATGGCAGCATCGCCTCGCTGCGGCGCGTGCTCGACGAGCTGCACGACGCCCGCATCGACGTCGAGCACCTGTCGATCCACACTCCTGATCTCGACGACGTGTTCTTCGCCGTCACCGGCCGCGCCACGACCGAGCCCACTGCCCGCCAGCAAGAGGAAGCGCTCCAGCGATGACATCCCTTGCCTACACACTCGCCGACTCGCGGACGATGCTCCGCCGCAACCTCAAGCACCAGCTGCGCTACCCGTCGCTGACGCTCATGCTGGCTGGCTTCCCGATCGTGTTCCTGCTGCTGTTCGTCTACGTCTTCGGTGGCCAGCTCGGCACCAGCCTCGGCGGACACGGCGCCGGGGGCCGCGCGGCCTACCTTACCTACGTCGTTCCCGGCATCCTGATCATCACCGTGGCGTCCGCCGCCCTCGGCACCGCGATCTCAGTCGCGACCGACATGACCGGAGGCATCATCGACCGGTTCCGCACCATGGCCATCTCGCGGGGCGCCGTACTCACGGGCCACGTGATCGGCAGCCTGCTGCAAACCTTCGCAGTTCTCGTGCTCGTTCTCGGCGTCTCCCTGGCGATCGGCTTCCGGTCCGACGCCAGCGCCCTTGACTGGCTAGCCGCCGCCGGTATGCTCGCGCTCTTCGCGTTCGCGCTCATCTCGCTGTCGGCCGCCCTGGGCATGGCCGCCAAGAGCGTGGAAACCGCGAGCAACACCCCCATGTTCCTCACTCTGCTGCCGTTCCTGTCCAGCGGGTTCGTGCCCACCGCCAGCATGCCGGCCGGGCTGCGCCAATTCGCCGAATACGAGCCCTTCACCCCGGTCACCCAGACCGTCCGCGGGCTCCTCACCGGTGGTCCTGTCGCGCCGCACGTCATCCCCGCCATCGCCTGGAGCGCCGCTATCGCGCTCGCCAGCTACCTCTGGGCGGTTCGCCTCTACAACCGCCGCCGGGCAGCCACCCCCAGCTGACCTGAGGGGGCCGCATCCGCGCTCGGCTTCAGATGACGCTCCGGCTTATCGGCTGGTCCGGGCTGCCTGGTCCGGACCGGTCGATTACGGTCGGCGGCTGTGCGAAGATCAGCGGGCGTTTACACAGGTAGCGGCAGGTGTTGGGCATCGAGCTTCAGGCGTTGTCGCGTTCGTCGAGCCACAGCAGATCGTCATCGCCGGCCTGACGCAAGCGCGTTCCCGCGCACGTCTGCGATGCGAAACCGGTCTGCATCCGACGCTCTGTCGCGTCATAAGTGCCGGAGCGACGCCGGAAACGTCCCCTTGTGGACAACGGATACGAGTCGCCAGCCCCAATCCTCCTGAAAGGCGCCGGGATCTTGGCGCGATGATCGCGCTTCTGGTATCCGAGCTCGTGCGCTCTAGTACAGGCGCCGCCTGCTGCCGAGTTCTGCTCGAGCGGATCAGCCGCAAGCAAGACCGAATGCCGCACCGGCGAACACCGC
>DATIOU010000042.1:0-62754 GCA_035472835.1 Streptosporangiaceae bacterium
TCGACCCGCTCGCCATGCTCTTCCTTCGTCAGGCGCCCCTCTGCGAATGCTGCCTTGAGCACGTCGATCGCGCGCTCCCGGTCCGCAGCCGAAGTCCGCGCGTTACCGTGTCGGTCAGGTGGCGCACCATGCCCGGGTCCCACAGTCATCGTTCGCTCCTATGGCGCCCCAGGAGGTGCCGGTTTCGGGTGCGGACGCAGGGACGTAACCAGGTGCGGCGTATACCAATACCATGCCAGCATGACCACGCCGGCAGCGGGTGGGTTTCCCGCGGGCGGTCCCTTTGATTAAGAGGATAGTCCAGCCATTGCCTGCGAAGAAGCGGCCGGATCGACCAGCAAGGGTCCCCGGTACAACACAGGTCTGCACCGATCACGCGTATCGTTCATCCCTCAGCTCCGGCTCGTCGCCTGAACAGTGGCGGTCAGGCCGGCATGCCCAGTCCTCCCCACGTAGCAGCTGAAGTAGGAGTTGCCCGGCGAGATCACGGCGCCCCGGCGGTCGTCCTCAGCCACGCCGCTCAACGGCCCATCGGATCAGCTGATCGCGGCGCGCTGACCGCCACACCGCGACGTTCGCCGGCCGCGGCGCAATGGCCTGCGGGTCGCCGAGGTGGACCGCGTCCTTGATCGCGGCGGCCGCGAAGCGGATCGCTCTCTTGAGAGGCGACCCATGCTGACGGCCGAAGGGTAACTCTGCGCCATCGTCTTGAGCGCCCTGTCCACCGAGGCGGCGTCCAGCTCGCGGAGCCTGACCGCGCCGATTAGCGCCAGGATTGGCTCCAGCATGTTCTTGTTCTTGCGGATCATTTTCGCCGACCGGCCCGGCAACTTGTCCCAGCGCGCGGTCGAAGGTGAGCACCGCAGCGAGATCTACGGCTTCTGCGAACCTCCGGGCGGCGTGATCGCTGAGGCGGCGCTGGCCGATGCGCGCGATTGGCTCGACTGTAGGAGGCTCAGGCTCCGGCCTGGCTCTGGAACTGCACCCCGTGGGCAAGGTCCCAAGCCCAGTGCGCGATCAGGGCGAGCAGCCGGTGATCTGCATGTACGGCGCTGATGATGACCGGCCGGTGGACGTCGCGGGGCGCAGGCTTGCAGATCCCGGCGATCGCCTCGCCTATACGCTGGCCGACCGGGCCGAGCGCCGCGGTCAGCGCGTCCTCGAGCAGGTCATCCGCGCCGAGCAGTTCAGCCATCGAACCCCGCACCCGCCACGGACGCGCGCGACGCCGGGGAATCCGTACTGCGGGCCGGCTCCGAAGAATCACCGGCCGACCGCATCTGAGCAGCTTGTGGCCCCGAGATGCAGCTGCCGTTCCTCGGCGGCAGGCCACTGCAGGACGATCAATCGTCTCGCGCCGAGATCCCGCTCGATGACGCCGCGATCATTAGCAGCCGGGCACTGCGCGAGGGAGTTGACAACTGAGCGTTGCAGAGTACTCTGCCTTACAGAGTCATAGACAGAGCACTCTGCATTGCAGAGTATGTCGGACGGGAGCGCTTCGATGATCTATGCCGATGCCAGCGGATCGCCGGAAGAGTCCGTCGCGCGCGTCTCCGCCTTGAGGGCTGAGGTGCGCCGTGACCTGCGCGCTACGTCGGCTCCGCTGCTGCTACTAGGGAGCGCTACGGCAGCCGGCGTGCTGCCGCAGATGCTCGCGGACACGGGCTGGTCTGGCCTCGGCGTGGGAGACTGGCTGACGAGCCTGCTCATGGCGGTTGCGTTCGTGGTCATGTGGCTGTTCCTGCGAAGCAGGGCCGTCCATCGCGGCGTTGGTCGCCCGGCAGGCTTCGGGGCGGCGGCGGTCCTGGCGCTGTGCTTTACCGTTTCGGTCGGGGTGATCGCGATGGTATTCGCGGGCCCGTTCCTCGTGTTCGGCCTGGGGCTGCTGACTGCCGGCCTGTGGCAGCGCAACCGGTTCCTTGCTATCTGGGCAGTGCTGATCGGCAGCATCGGGATATTCGAGGGATTCTTCGGGATCACCAACCGACTGCCTTCCTCGGTGGCGCGTCAGTGGGAGCATCCGGCGATCTACCTGGCGCTCGCGATCGCGACGGTGATCGCAGGGCTCGCCGCCCGGCGGCGCGAGGACCGGGCCCGATGACGGAGCCGGAAGACCAAGCCGGCCGCCGTCAGTCAGCCTCGGAGGAGTCACGGCATGGCCACCCAGCCATGGGCCTTGACGAGGTCGTGCACCAGCGGACCAGGCTGGGAATCCTGGCAGTGCTGGCAGAGGCAGGCCAGGCCGACTTCCCGTACCTGAGGTCGTTGCTGGAACTGACTGACGGCAACCTCGGCCGTCACCTGCAGGTCCTGGAGGAGGCTGGGCTCATCATGATCAGCAAGGGATACCATCGCCGGCGGCCGCGAACCCTGGCCTCGATTACCGGCGACGGGCGCCGGGCTCTGGGCGCAGAGCTCGCGACCCTGCGGATGCTCATGACGCGGCTGGAGGCGACGGGGAGCTCCGGCCGTGAGGCTGCCAGCAACGCGGAGAGTCTGCGTGGCTGACTCCGCCGGACGGCCCGCCAGCCGGCCCGCCAGCCCCGTCAACCGCCAGGTTGATCTCCCCGGTGGTCGCCACCTGAGAGTTCCCGACGGTGCCGGCGGGCTGACAAACGCTCCCGCCTGCCCTGGGATCAGCTGCGGAACGAGCTGGGCCCTGCCGCTCCCCCCGGTTCGCATGAGGCATGCCGACAGGGCATGGCTCAAGTGGCGGGCGCGAGAGATCCTTGAAGTCCAGGGCATGCCGCAAAAGGGTCAGCGGCTGACCGCAGAGCCGCGGACTGCGCGCCCCGACCGCCAGTCGCCGAGGCCCGGCACATCGCACGCCCCTAAGCACCGGGGCGGTGCTAACGGCGAGGAGTGAGTAACGTGACTTCGATCGAGCAGCCGTTGTCGGCGTCGGGTGGGCTCGAGCCCGCGGTCCCGGTGCCAGTTACGTGCCTGACCGAGGATGCGCTGTCCGCGGTGCGCGTCGCCGGCGTACGTCTGGCGGTGACCGTTGATGACAGCGGCCGGTTCCGTGCTGTCGTGCCGGTCAGCACCCTCGAAGCTTCTCATCCTGGCCAGCGGGTCTCCGCGTGCCGCCGTGCGTGGCCCGCAACGGTATTCGTTGAGCCCGCCAGTCCGCAGGAAGCTGAGCACGCAGCCGCGCAGCGACAGGACGAGCCGAAGGCCGGGCACCGCATTGTGGTCGTATGCCAGGGGCAGCTTGCCGGCGTGGTGCCGGTGCCGGGCCTCATCGACCGCCCCGGCGTGACATCCAAGCTGCTCGAGATGGCGCTGATGAACACCGGGCGGATCATCACGCGGATCCGCTACCGCCGGTACTGGAACGCCGGCTCCGCCGGCGACACCGGCAGTCCGCCTCATTGACAAGCGGGATGCGTGACTTCCGGCCGCGAACGCGTGGCCTGGGTAACCGGGGCCAGCCGAGGTGTTGGGCGTGGGATCGCCCTAGCGCTGGGGCAGGCTGGCTGGACCGTGTATGTAACTGCTCGCTCAAGCGCAGCCGGACGCACCGGGCACCTGCCAGGCACCGTCGAGGAGTGCGCGCAAGCGATCACTGCTTACGGTGGCCGGGGCGTAGGCGTGGTCAGCGTTCTTAAGAACCGCTCACGCTGCGGCGTCGCTCCTGACCCACTGCCTGAAAGAACTCGGTCGATTGTGGCCGCCATAGCAGGATCGTCGCCCCTGCCGCGACGCCGTAGCTGATGAGCCAGATAAGTGAGCTCGCCCACCATGGAGGCGAGAGGCTGACCGTGAGGCTGACCGTGCGGACGGTTCCACCGGGAGCGGCCAGGCCGGTTAGTACGCCGATCACGACGCAACATGTGTAGGCGCCGAACAGGACCGTCGCCACAACGCGCGCCCATGGCCGGCCGCGGTTGCTAGCCGCTGCCATCCACATCCACGTTGCCAGGCCCGGGCTCATTACGACCATGACCGCCACGACGAACCAGGACTTCAAGCCAGCGGAAAGCATGGCGACGGCTTCTGCGATCATGAGCAATCCGTAGAGCGCCGCGCCGGCGCGCATCAGGGCGGCGGCTCGCCGCGCCGAGGCAGGCGGCGCTGGCCTCACCGGCGATGAGGCGGCTGCCCTGGCCGAGCGGCGCAGGTCGCCAGAGGAGGACCCAAGCCACGACGCGCCGGCCGCCGCGGCCCCGAGCGCCCATTCCGAGTAGAACAGGTCCAGCCCCCAATTCGGCGGACGGGTCAACGCCCAGGCGAAGAGCGGAGTCAGCGCGGCCATCACCGAAGTGAGCGTGATCCGGGCCCACCTCCTGCCGTGCCACACGCCACGGGCCAGCGCGATGCACAGGGCCGCGATGGCGCCTGCGACCAGCCCTGCCGCCAAGACGTAGAACATGATCAGGGCCATGGGCGACTGGCTGGCAACTATCAAGACGGCGAGGCCGATGAGCAAGAGGGCGAACGGCCCTGCCACAATGGCGGCGGTCGCCAGCAGGCACGTCGCGACCTGTGCCGCCCACGGCGGCGTGGGTTTGGCGCGTGCCGCGCCAGCGCGCTTCGCGGGGACGCTCACAGCCAACCTCCGAATCTCAGACCTTGCCCGGAGCGGCAAGCGCGACCGGTTGCGGAACTAGCGGCGATCGATTGTCCTCGGCCAGGCGGGCATCCGCTTGGCCAAGCTCATCGCCAGACGGATCGCGGGCCCGCCGTCTGCGGCACGGGGGCGAGGCCAGGCCGCTTGCCAGGCCCAGGCCAGCGAACAGGACAAAGCTCGCCTGCGCAGCCGCGATCCCGAGTTCTGTCAGCGCAATCATGGCCAACACGCTGTGGGGAGTCGTCGGACGGGCATTGCTGGCCGGACCTGTCAAGAAGCCGGCCGCCAGCAGGCAGACGAAAGCAGCTAGGGCCAGGCCGACGGTCGTCCAGATGACGACACGCCTGCCCGTGCTGGCTACGCCGGGCTTGCGGACTCGGAATGTGCTCACACTTCTAGTCTTGACGCCATGCGTGCCCGCACCCAGAGCACGATTGCCTATCTCACCTAGGTACTCCGGGACTACTTCGGCTGAGTACTCCTATGACCCAGCGCGAGCAAATATGGCGCGACGGTGCCGTCGCCTCCGTCGCCTCCAGTCCCGCGGTCAGCGCCGCCTTTGCCGCCGCTAACGGCCCGGACCGCCACGCCGACTGCGGAGAGAGAGCGAGGGCCTACGCCTAGTAACATCCCCTGCAGGCCCCATCGCTAGCGGGCCTGTGAGGCCCGACAGTGGAGGTGCCAGATGGCCGAGCTCCCACCACCGCCAGAGGAAATTGTGCTGGCCCACTTCATCGTGGCGGACGATGTCGAGCGCTCTCGGCGCTTCTACACCGAAGTACTCGGCGGCAGGGTGGTCTTCTCAGGAGGCGTGACCTATGTCGCACTGGCCAACAGCTGGATCATCATCAATGTCGGCGGAGGCCCTACCGACGACAAGCCGTCGGTGACCCTCGAGACGCCACGGGATCCCGACCGGGTCAACAGCTTCCTCAATATCCGGGTCAAAGACATCCACGCCGTGTATGCCGAGTGGAGCGCCCGGGGTGCTCAGTTCCTGACGCCGCCGAAACAGCATCAGTACGAGATCCGCTGCTACATCCGCGACCCCGACGGTCATCTGATCGAAGTGGGGCAAACGACGGACCCGGTGGGCGACTGGTCGCCCGCGCACTGGCCACCGAGTATGCACGCCGGCGACTCCGAGTGAATGCCGAGTTCACCGCCAACGGCCGGGAATCGGCGGTGGTCAGTCTTCGGGCACTGAGCGTCGATCCACCGCGTGACGCTGAGCAGTTCGGTCATGACCACCGCGATCATCGGCACCGGAGGAATCGGATTGGTCATCGCCCGCCGCTGGAACCAGGCCGACCTCAGAGCAGGTCGAGCACACCCAACGGGCACTACGGGAAGTCATAAGGCTGAAGCTCTGGCTCGTGGGCATGAGGAAGATGATCCCGGCACCAGACCCCTGGCCTGGCTCGGCCAGAGAAGCCTGTAGCGAATCGCAGGAACAGAGGGTGGTCCACGATGGGCACCATGATGGCGCTACGGGCGCATGCTCGTGGCGGACCCGAACAGCTGGTCTACGAGCAGGCAACGGAGCCGTCCGCCGTGCCGGGCGAGGTGCTCATTGCCGTGCACGCTGCGGCGATTACCTTTGCGGAGCTGACCTGGGATCTGGAGTGGACCACCCGGGACGGTAAGGACCGGACGCCGATCATACCGGCCCATGAGATGTCGGGCATCGTGGCAGGTGTCGGCGCCGCGGGCCTAGCCACAGGCGATGAGGTGATCGGCCTAGTCGACTTCGATCGCGATGGCGCCGCCGCCGAGTACGTGGTCATGCCCGCTGCCAGCCTTGCCGCCAAGCCGCAGTCGCTCTCCCACGTGGCAGCGGCGACGCTGCCGCTCGCGGCGCTGACCGCCTGGCAGGCGCTTGCGGACCACGCGGCCCTCAAACCCGGCGAGCGGGTGCTGGTCCAGGGCGGGGCCGGTGGAGTCGGCATATTCGCCGTCCAGCTCGCGGCCATCCTCGGCGGCCACGTCACCGCCACCGGCCACAGCGCCGACGCCGACTTCGTACGTGAGCTCGGCGCGGACCGCTTCATCAGCGCCGAAGCTGGGCAGACCAACCAGGCCGCGGGCGAGTTCGATGTTGTCATCGACACAGTCGGCGGTGCTGTGCTTGACGGCTCTTACAGCCTGCTGCGCGAGGGCGGCCGGCTGGTAACCCTAGGCGCGCCGCCGGACCAGGAGCTGGCGGGCAGGTACAAGATCCACGCCATGTTCTTCATCGTCGAGCCGAACGCTAAGGAGCTAGCCAGGCTGGCGGAAATGGCCGGCACGGGAAAGCTGCGAGCGGTGATCAGCCAGACCTTCCCGCTGGCCGAAGGGCAGAAGGCCTTCGAGAGCGGCCAAGCGGCCCGCGGTCCCGGCAAGACGGTCCTCGTCGTTCGCTGATTGCCGCTGCGACTAATGTCGGCACCTGTCAGAGCCTCAGGCGGCCTGTTCCTCAAGGAGGTGACAGAACAGCGAGACAAACTCCAGGACAAAACGGTGAGACACCGCGCGTCGGTATCCGCTCCTGCAGCCGGATCGCTGTAGCGGCCCGGCCGTCCGCTCCACGCCAGAGAGCGGCAGTACCACTGCACCGGCAGTGGCCCTGAGCGTGCCCGCATCAGCAATATCCCGGATGATCGCCGGGGTGATCCGGCCGCCGATGTTCCGCTGCACGAGGGCTTCGCCCAGCCTTAGCCCGAGGCGACAAGGCTTACCATTCCGTGGTCGAGGCCGTCGGCGCCTGGAGCGCGCCGCCGGCCCGCCGCCGGCGCCGACATGGCTCGCAGCTGACCGAGCCGGAAGTGCGCGTATTCGCAGAGGACAGCGTGCTCGTAGACGAGGAGCGGCACATCCACGCTGCTGTCCACGCGGATCTGCAGGCCGGCCGGGCGCCAGGCTAGGAACGTGCCGTCGCCCGTTAGATCGGCGAGGATGTGCAGCAGCGTGGCATCGAGCCGCAGCGAGTGCACCGCCCGGCGGTATTCGTCGGGCGTCAAGCATCCGGCGAACGGGATGTTCATCAGGCACAGGGCCGTCTGGATGTCGAGGCGAAGAATCCGGAAGGCGTGCGGTTCCGGGTCGATGGCCGGAATGCCGAGCATCGTGAAGTCCAGGTTCGCAGGGTCCCGCTGCGGCAGCATGCCAGCCTCGCCGCTGCGGCCATGGTTGCCGAGGGCGAAGAGCACCCGGTAGACATTTAGGTCGTGCTCGATAACCGCGCAGTTGCCGAGGTCAGCGATCTTGATCGGGCGCAGGGTGACCTCGCTGCTAGCCGCGCCGTCAGCGTGCGGGCTGTTGCGCAGGCAGAAGTTCAGCAGGTTCGTCTCGATGATGAAATGCCTGATCAGCAGCGTTACTGCATCTTGGGAAACGAAGTGCCGCAGGAACCACAAGCACATTCGGTCCATGGTGGCGTGTGCGGAGAACCTGACCGGACAGGCCCGTTTGCCAGCCAGAATGAGCGTGACCGCCAGCCGGCACAGGACCCGGATCCAGGGGTAGAGCGCCGTCCGGCTGCGGCTTCGCTGATCGCGGATGACGAGGCTGAGCGTATCCGCGTCCATCGGGATAGACGGGTCGGCCGCTATGACATCCCAGAGCGAGTCGGCCGCAGAGTCCGACAGCGTGGCTGATGCATCAAACATGATCCAGCTCCTCAAGTTGCAGCGCGTACAGGCGCGCAACCACGCGAGCGGTCTTGACGATCCTGGTGATGGCGGCGTCGTCGAACAGGCCAGACCGCAGCGAGGCCCGCAGGACACCGAAATGCTCATCGTCGCCAGCGGCGTGATAGCGCAGAAAGCTGACCTGGTCATCGGATAGACCCAGGTTCTGCTGCAAACAGTCGGCCCAGCGGGCCGCCTTCCGCACGCCGAGGCCCTCTATTACGAACATGGCGCCCAGCAGGTCAACCGGATCCGGCTGCCCGGCGCGGTGGAAAACGTAGGACGACAGCGCGGCCGAGCCGATGTTCGCGGGCGTGCCGGTCATGAGCTGCTGGTCTCCGCCGACGGCCGCGAAGTCACGTTCGAGCATCAGGAAGTCGCGGTGCTCGGCCGCGGCGTGCTGGATCGCGGCACTGCGCAGCCAAAATAGCTCGGTCGAGAAGTTCGATGCGGCGAGCGAGATCCACCTGCCGCCGTCCACGACCTGCTGGCGCAGGTTGACCAGCAGCCGCTGGTAGTCATCCAGCGTCGACGTGCCATCCTCGATCCTGCGGACCACCGGCACCCGGCCGAGGGCATGCTCGAGCTCAGACCACACACCGGCCAGCTCGATGAACGCCCGGCTCACCGCCGGAGCGTCGCCGGGCACCGGCGCGCCGAGCGGGGATGCGGCGAGCTCGGCCGGGCTCGGGCCGCTCGTGGAGCCCACGCACGTCAGGTGGGCGAAGGCGAGGGTGAACCTGCCCGACTCAGGGACGATCAGCAGAACGCGGTCACCGGGGCGCATCCGGGTGCGGGCCTCGGCGAGCATGACGAAGATGCTTGCCGCTCCGGTGTTCCCGGCCGTGTGCAGGTTGGTGAACCAGTGCCGCTCATCGGCTGGATAGCCGGCGTCGGCCAGGCGGGCGAACAGCTTGCCGCGGAAATGCTCAGCACTGTAGTGACACAGGATGTGTTCGGTGCCGGGATCGATGCGCCCGGCACGGACCAGCGAGCAGAACTCGGCGATCCCGACGTCGACGAGGTCGGGCAGCGCCGACATGTCCTGGCGCAGTCGCGGAACCTCGACCGCGCAGCCTGGACGCCGGTCAAGCCAGGTCTCGCCGGCTGCCGGTGTTCGGTCTTCGCCAAGCCCGGCGCTCATGCACACCGGATGCTTGTGCGCGTGCGAGACCAGGTGCATCCAGTCCACCCGGAGGCTCAGGCCGTCGGGCCGAGGCCGCGGCTCCACCACGACTGCGCCGGCGCCGTCCGACAGGGTCCAGCGCAGGAAGTTGGTGTCCAGCGTGTCCGCGGGCGCGATCCCGAACGACCGGCTGACCAGTTCCGAGCCAACCGCCACGGCCACCGGATGGTCGCCGAGCCGAACCGCGGACACCGCGCCTTTCAGCGCCGCCATGCCCGATGCGCACACGCCTGCGGCCGACAGCAGCTCCATGGGCCCGCCGCCGAGCCGGCCGTGCACCATCGACGCGAACCCGGGAACAAGCACATCGCCCTGGGTCGTGCCGGTGGCCAGCATGCCCACCGCGGTCGCTGGCAGGCCGCGGTCTGCCAGCGCGCGCTCAGCGGCGTGTGCCGCCAGCTCCTCGTTCAGCATCACAGTCAGGCCGTCGCCGTCCACGGCGTAATGCCGCGTCCGGATGCCGTTGGCAGCCAGCGCTCGCCGCCGCAGCACGGCGTCGCGTGCGGTGCCGTCGCCGAACCGGTCCGCAAGCTGCTCGTTGTCAATCGGGTCGCCAGGCAGGTACGCGCCGACGCCGGTGATGTATGCCTCAGTCATGGTCTTCATTCATGCACCGGCGGTGTGCCACCACATGCGCTCGAATACTCACTTCGGCCTGGCGGCTCCCTGGGTATTTGTACTCAGGAGGGCCGTCGGCCTTGCTCGGGCTGGCGGATTTCTCGCTGCTGGCGCTGGGGAACCTCCCGCTCTTCAGCGCGGCTGTGGCAGCAACGGCGCTAGGCGATGCTGGCTGTGGACTTCGCGCCGCGCCGGTAGTGCTCGTACGCCACGGCCGTGTCGCCGGTCTTCTCCAGCAGATGCGCCTGTACGGAAAGCAGCCGGTGATGTCCGGCCGTCCGCTCGTCACTGCCCAATGAGGACAGCAGGGCCAGCCCGGCCAGCGGGCCCTCGGTCTCGGCGAGCGCGATCGCCCGGTTAAGGGTGACCATCGGGTCTGGCGCGATCCGTTCCAGAATCAGGTAAACGGGTGCCCCTGCGGCCAGTTTGGTCTTCTCGGCCGTGGCCGCGTCGGCGTGCGTAGCGGCGATGGCGGCCTGCAGCTGGTAAGGCCCAGGGCCGGTTCGGCCAGCGACGCCCCGGGCGCGAACGTTAGTCGGAAGACCTCCCCCAACGTGTACGACCGCTACGGCGACATCATCGCGTTGTACGTGTGCGCTGACCCTTCTCCTGGCCACGCGGAGGGAAGGCAGCCTTGGGGCGCCGGATGTCAGCGAGTCTCCTGTGGTGAGAAGCCGCGCCGCACGGCACGTAAGCCTTTCCATCTCACCGTCCCTTGGAGTACCCGCCCGATGCATCGTTGCAGCGCAGCCAACTCACGACGGTCAATTCGCGCCTAAGCACTGGAAATGCTGGCCGTGTCCTCATTGTCGTCCAGCCGCCGGAACGTCGCCGCGGTCGGATCGCTGGCGAACCCGTCAGGATGCGGGCCGGAAGCTGGTCACCAGAGGCTGCCAGATGCTCGCGTACACCGCGAGCCACTGCCTGGCCGGGCCGTACAGCTCGATGGCGTAGCTGAGCCGGCCGGTCCGGACGATGAAGGTCCGGTCGATAACGCGGATGCGGACGCCCCGGTAGATGTTGCTGAACTGCCAGTCGGCCGCGTTGTAGCCGCGGTAACTCACCCGGCGAATCGAGATCTGCCGATACGAGGAATCGGCTGCAGCCTTCCCGGCTGCTTGCTGCTGCCAGTCGGCCAGGGCATCGGCCTGCGGGTGCGTACTCCACGCGACCACCACGACAAACCCGCCGGGCGTCGCAGTGAACTGAACCTCGCCAGGCGTCGTCGAGGCGACGGCCCAGCCAGGCGGCAGACCGATAGCAAACCCGCTGGGGTCGTGGTACGTGTGCCAGCGGGGCGCCGGCACCGCTCGCCCGGCGGCCGGGTGATTGGTGCCAGTCGTGGTGCCAGGTCCGCGGCCGGGCTGCGCGAGCGTGAGGAATGCGAGGACGCCCACGGACACGGCAACAGCCGCTGTCGCGGCGATCACCAAGGGCCCGCCGCGCCTGCGGCGCCGAAAGACGTCGATCCGGGCGGGCGGCTCCATCGAGCGCGGCTGCGCGATGGGCCTGGTAGCAGCCGGCTCCGTGCGAACACCACCGGGTCCGCCAGCGGCGAGGCCGGCTGCCTCCCCGTCGGTTCTGTGGTGCGATGCTCCGGCCGCGACGCGAGCCTCGGACTGGCCGACGCCGGCTGCGCGCTGGAACGCCGCCGTGAAGTCGCCGCAAGTGCGGTAGCGATCACCGGGTGACTTGGCCAGCGCCCGGCCGAGGACCGCATCCAGCTCCGCAGGCAGCCCGTGACGGCGAGCCACCAGTGGCGGCGGAGGCTCGGACATGTGCGCGGTGAGGACGGCCATGACGTTCTCGAAGGGGAACGGCGTCTGCCCGGTGAGCATCTCGACGGCGGCGCACGCCAGCGCGTACTGGTCGGCCCGGCCGTCGACGCGCCGTCCCCTGATCTGCTCAGGTGCGGCCTAGTCGGCCGTTCCCAGGAATCTCCCGGTGCTGGTCAGCGTGACCGCCCCCGATGTGGCCTTCGTTAACCCGAAGTCCGCCAGGTAGACGTGATCCGGCCGGCCCTTGCGGACGTCCATCAGCATGTTCCCTGGCTTGACATCTCGGTGCACCAGGCCAGCGCCGTGCGCAGCGTCGAGTGCGGACGCCACCGATACCAGGATCGCGGCCGCGCGATCAACCCTCAGCGGGCCCTCGCGAGCCAGCAGCGACCGAACGTCGCCGCCGGCGACGTATCGCATGGCGATAAACAGCACGCCGGCCGATTCACCGGCCTCGAACACCGGGATGATGTGCGGGTCGTCCACAGCAGCCGCGGCCTTCGACTCGCGAATGAACCGCTGCCGGAATTCCGCGTCCGAGGCAACGGACCGGGCCATGATCTTCAGCGCCACCGGCCGGCCAAGCTGATCGTCGCGCGCCCTGAACACCACCGCCATGCCGCCGTGGCCGATCTGCTGCTCCAGCACGTACTTGCCGATCCGCGAGCCAGGACCGAAGTGGGTCTCCTCCCATGGCAGGTCGCTGACCATTTCACCTCCGGCTGGCCCGCGTGTGTTCCAAGCCACGTCATTGTCGCGCATCGAGGTACCATGCAGCACATTCCGGCCTCGCAGCTGCCCTAGCGCAGACGCTTCGTCGGTTCCGCACGTAGGCGCTCGACGTCAGCTGCCGAGGTACTTCAGCACCGCGAGCACCCGCCGGTGATCAGTACCGGTGGGCGGGAGATCGAGCTTAGCGAAGATGTTGGTGACGTATTTCTCCACCGCGCTCGGACTTACCTTCAGCAGCTGGACGATCCCGCCGTTGGAACGTCCCTCGGCCATCAGCCGCAGGACCTGCTGCTCACGGGGTGTTAGCTTGCTCATCGGGTCGTCCTTGCGGCGGACCAGCAGCTGTGCGACGACCTCAGGATCAAGCGCCGTGCCTCCGGCGGCCACGCGCCGGACTGCATCAAGGAAGTCGTTGACGTGCGCGACCCGGTCTTTCAGGAGATAACCGACCGAGTCCGTGGCCTCCGACAGCAGGTCGGACGCGTAGCTCTCCTCCACGTACTGGGACAGCACGAGGAGCGCGACGTCGGGATACTGGCGCCGGATCACGAGCGCGGCCTTGATGCCCTCATCGGTTAACCCAGGCGGCATTCTGACGTCGATAACGGCTAGGTCCGGCTCATGTTCCGCAACCGCTTTGAGCAGCTGCTCGGCGTCCGGTACGGCCGCGACCACCTCGAACTCGCCGTCTGAGAGCAGCCTGGTCAGCCCGTCTCTGAGCAGCACTGAATCCTCGGCGATCACTATTCGCATGGCAGCTCCGCGGTGATGACCGTCGGTCCGCCCGGCGGGCTGTCGATCGTCAGCGTGCCATCCACGGACGCGGCCCGCTGAACGAGCCCCTTAAGCCCCGTGCCGCCGTCATGGCCGCCCGTGCCACCTGGCACTGCGCCGCCCGTGCCGTTGTCGGCAACGGTGATCCTCAGCAGATCTGCATCCCTGGCAACTGTCACCTCCGCCTGCGTTGCGTGCGCATGCTTGACCACGTTGGTAATCGCCTCGGACACGATGAAGTAGGCCACGGCCTCGACGCTTGGCGCCGCCGGCTGCGGCATGTCCACCGTGAGTTTGACCGGCAGCGGCGCGCGCGCCGCGAGCCCCGACAGCGCCGCGTCCAGGCCCCGATCGTTCAGCACCGCGGGGTGCAGCCCGCGGATGAACTCGCGCACCTCGGACAGCGCGAGCAGCGCTTCCTCGTGCGCCTTGACGATTACCTGCTTGGCGGGCTCGGGCGCATCGTTGAAACGGGCCCTGGTGATGCCCAGATTCATCGCCAGCGACACAAGCCGCTGCTGTGCGCCGTCGTGGAGGTCGCGCTCGATCCTGCGACGCTCCGCGTCTGTTGCTGCCACGATCGCGGCGTGGCTTTTGGTGAGCGACTCGACGCGGAGCGCGAGTTCCTCGCTCTGGCTGGGTCCGAGCAAGGCCCTCGCCAGCGTCTCGTCGAGGCGAGCCACGTGCCCGGCGAGCCACGGGGCCGTGAATAGCAGAGCGATGGCCCCCGCGGTGCTGGCCGCTGCGGTCGCGGCCGATGGCGCGCCGACGATCAGGTACGTAATGGCGAGCGCGGGGGCGAGCCAGCAGACAACCACTATGCAAGCCGCAAGGCCTACGCCGATGGACAACAGGTGGAACGCGATCTGCCGCCAGGTACTAGCTGACAGCCAGAGCCCCAGAGGCCACGGCCTGCGCTCGGCTGTGCGCGAGCCCAAGGGGATATCCCTTCCCGCAACCGCCCGCAGCCTGGAACGCTGCAGCGCAGTGACTCCTTGCACGGCCGAGAGCTCGGCGACAGGTCCGACGAAAACAGCTGCCACGTAAACGGCGATATGAGCCGCGTCGCCAGCGCCGGTCACCAGGGCATAGATTGCGGCGCCCCAGACGACGCCGATTACACCGAGCAGTGCGGTGCCGACAGCCGCGACCAGCAACGCGGTCATCCCGGTTATGGTCGCCCGCCAGGTCGGCTTCGACCACAACGAGCTGACCATTGCTGCAATCCGGCTGGAGGCTGTCGGATCTGCCGGGGTCATGACCTCAACGTACAAGGACGTTCCGCGCATCACTATCAGGCAATCCTGCGGCCCGGGTGTGGATTCCCCCACCAAAGCCCGGCTGTGCACCCCAACGACACCAGTGCCGCGCGCTGGGACCGTCGTAGCCATGATCGAGATACACGAACTGACAAAGAATTACGGATCCACCACTGCCGTCGCTGACCTCACGTTCACCGTCCAGCCTGGCGTGGTCACCGGCTTCCTCGGCCCCAACGGCGCTGGAAAGAGCACGACGATGCGGATCATCCTTGGCCTGGATCAGCCGTCTGGCGGCTCGGTTCTAGTCAACGGCCGCGCGCCAAGGAGTCACGCTGCGCCACTGCACGAGATCGGCGGGATGCTTGACCCACGTGCGGTGCACCCCTCTCGCAGTGCCTACCATCACCTGCTCGCGGTCGCGCAGACCTCGGGCATCCGGAAAACCCGTGTCGACGAGGTGATCGACGCTGTCGGACTGCGGAGCGTTTCGAGCCGGCCAGCAGGCAAGTTCTCGCTTGGCATGAGCCAGCGGCTGGGAATCGCCGCCGCGCTGCTCGGCGACCCCGCCACCGTCGTCCTAGACGAGCCGGTCAACGGGCTGGATGTCGAGGGCATCCGCTGGATCCGCAGCATGTTGCAGGACCTGGCGGCCGAAGGCAAGACCGTCTTCGTGTCCTCGCACCTGATGAGCGAGATCGCCCAGACCGCAACGCACCTGATCGTCATCGGCCGCGGGAAACTGATCGCCGACACCAGCATGGATGAGTTCATGGCCACTGCCGCGCCCACCATGGTGCGGGTCCGAAGCTCTGATCAGGATGCGCTCGCGAAGATGCTGCGGGCTCCGGGAGTGACCATCACCCGGGCCGCAGACGGCGCGCTGATCGTCGGGGGCGCGTCCGCGGGGCAGGTCGGCTCAGTGGCCGGCGCCGCCGGGATCACCGTGCTGGAGCTCGCCACCGAGCATGCATCCCTGGAAGACATCTTCGTTTCCCTCACGCAGGACGCGATCGAGTACCGCGCGGGCAACTGACCGACCTGATCACCATAAGGAGCAAACATGACTGACACCCCCGCCCACGCCACGTTCCCGGTCAACTCTGGGCTGTCGTCTTACCAGCAGCCGCAGCGCGTCACACAGCTGCGCGTGATGCGCGCAGAGTGGACGAAGCTGCGAACTCAACCGTCCGCCTACTGGGCGCTGCTGACAGCGGTAATCCTTGTCGTCGGCTTCGGCATCGGCTACAGCCTGCTGCGTGTAGCCAGGCCACCGCACGGCACGGCGATAGCGTCGTTTGACCCGGCAGCGATCAGCCTCTCGGGCGTGCAGCTCGCCCAGATCGCCGTTGGCGTCCTCGGCGTCATGGTGGTCACGAGTGAGTACGCGACGGGGATGATCAGGACCACGTTCGCCGCCGTCCCGCGTCGCTTGCCGATGCTATGGGGCAAGGCGGTCCTGCTTGCTGCCGCCATCACCGCGGTCAGCCTGCCCGCCGCGTTCGCAGCCTTCGCGGGCGGTCAATCGATCCTGAGCCGCCGGCACCTGTCGGTGCCGCTCAGCCATCCCGGCGTCGCTCGCGCAGTCATCGGCTGCGCGCTTTACCTAGCTGCGGTCGCGCTGCTCGGCCTCGGCCTCGGCGCCCTGATCAGGAACGCGGCCGGCGGGATAGCGGTGCTGTTGGGCCTGCTGTACGGGTTCCCGCTAGCGGTGGGCTTGCTGCCGGGCAGCATTGCCACGGACGTGACCAAGTTCCTGCCGACCGGCGCGGGCCAGGCGGTCACGACCGTCCAGCCAGACCCGACCATGCTCCAGCCGTGGACCGGATTCGGCGTGTTGTGCGCTTACGCCGCAGTGGTGCTGGCGATGTCTGCCGCGCGGATGTGGCGCGGCGACGCTTAGTCAGTGTGCGAGTTGATCCCACCTCTTCGGGCGCCGCCTGCGCCGGCGCCCGAAGCATGGCGGCCAGCACAGCGCCACCCGCGTCGACCCAAGTCACGAGGCAGCCGCGGCGCTACTCCTGCTAGGCGAGTCCGGCAAGACTCGCGCCGCACGACGCGAGACCATTAGTCGATGGAATTGCGGGCAAGTGATGGGCGTGTAATCGCTCTCGAGGTGGTCGGCGACCACGACGCGACGCCTGTCCTGCTCTGCCATGGCCTGGCTGACTCGCGGCTGGCTGCGCAGTCACTCCAACAAGCGGCGCGGGACCTCGGACTTCGCGTTATCGCCCCAGATCGCCCCGGCATCGGCGGCACGGACCGTCGTTGGCTACGTCAGCTAGCGGACTGGGCCGACGATGCAGCGGTCGTACTGGATGCGCTGCGAGTGGACTCGGCAGCGCTGCTGGGCGTCTCCGGCGGTGGTCCATTCGCGGCGGCGTGTGCCGCCCGGATTCCCGCTCGGGTACGCAGTCTGATGCTCGTCTGCCCCCTTGGCCGGGCTGAGTGGCCGACCGACGGAATGGCGCAAGGGGAGCGACTCTCCTTGGCGCTCGCCGTCCACGCTCCCGCGTGGGGCGGCTGGGCCATGGGCCGGCTGGCCACGCTGGCGCGCCGCAGCCCGGACATCTTTCTCCGGCTGGCCGCTACCAACCAACCCGACGTTGACATTCGCGCCCTTCGGCGGCCTGACATGCGCGAGTCCTTCCTCGCCTGCTACGTCGAGGCGTTCCGCAGCGGCAGCTGGGGTGTTGCACAGGACTTGCGGCTCCTCACCCGTCCATGGGGCTTCGACCTCGGCTCGATCACAGCGGCGACATCAATCCACCACGGGGATGCCGACACGACCGTGCCGGTCCAGCACGCACGCCGTTATGCCCAGGCGATTCCAGGTGCGCGGCTTCAGATCCACCCCGGCGAGGGCCACTTCTCGATCCTCAGCCGCCCGCAAGACATCCTCGCTGCGCTCGCCGCGGACGAGTTGCCATGACCCGTGTTTGTCGTGCCCGTTGCTTGTTAGGTCAGACGCTCAGTAGCGCCTGCGTCGGTGACAGGCGCGCGGCGCGAACAGCCGGCAACAACCCTGCCAGGGCTCCGATGAGCAGGGCTGCTGCCAGCCCGCCGGCCCACGCTGCGGGCGGGATTACCGCGGGCTCGCCGTGGGCGCGGGCATAAGCGGCGGTGGCGGCCGCGCCGGCCAGCACGCCGAGGACGCCGCCTGTCAGCGACAGGAGGACGGCCTCAGACAGGAACTGGGCGCGGATCTGGCCGCGAGTGGCGCCCAGCGCGCGGCGCAGCCCGATTTCCTGTCGCCGCTCCAGCACCGAGATGATCATTATGTTGGCTACCCCGATGGCACCGACCAGCAGCGCGACTGCGCCGAGGCCGAGGAAGAGGGTATCGAGCGCGCCCTTTGCGTCCGCCTGCGCGGTGAGCGCTGCCGAGGGCTGGGAGACGCCCACCTGGTTCGGGTTTTCGGGATTGGCCTGGGCACCCAGCAGCCTGTCGACGGCGGTGGTGACGGCCGGGTCGCTAGCGGTGCGCACGTAGATCTGCGACGGGTGGCCGTCGAGACCGAGGTAGCGCTCGGCGGCGGGGAAGCCGACCAGGACGGCCGAGTCGAGTTCGGGGGCGTAGGTGTCTTGGTCGAGGATTCCGGTCACGTAGAACCACATCCCGCCGACCGGGCATTGGCGGCTCTGATCGCAGAGCCAGATTCGCTCCCCTGGCCGTATCCGATCGATGCCCATCCGCCGCGCCGTGGCGGCGCCGAGCACGGCGACGGGCTCCGTAGCCGTGGCGGCATTGAGGAACCGGCCCTGCGCGAGGCTGGTCCCCGCAGTGGCTGGCAGGTTCACGGTGGCGGCGTCGACGGTGAGGGCGTTGGTTCTGTCCGGCGGGATGTAGGGAGACTTGTAGGCATTGACGCCGTTGACGGTGCCGGTGTACTGGACTGCGGTGACGCCGGGGAGCCCAGCGATCATGCCCGGCGCCGCTACTGGCAGCTCCGCAGGATCGCCGGTGAGGGTCTGCCCATTAGTGACGGTCAGCAGGTTGGTGCCGAGCGCCTGGATCTGGGCCAGCAGCGTGGCGGTGGAGGAGGCGGCAAGGCCGAGGACGGCGACGATTGCCGCGACGCCAATCGCGATGCCTAGGGCTGACAGCGACGCCCTCAGCTTGCGGGTCCGCAGCCCGATGCTGGCCAGCGCGGCCAGGTCGCCCGGCCGTAGCCGGGCAGCCGAGGGATTGGCCGGTCGTGGCGGCGTGGTGATCATGGCGGTCCTTCCCCTCCCGGCTGGATACGTGCGGTGTCGGCGACGATGTGGCCGTCGAGCATGTCGATGCGCCGCCGCGTCCGCGCGGCGACCGCACGGTCGTGAGTGATGATGACCACCGTGGTACCGGCGGCGTTCAGCTCCTCTAGCAAGGCGAGCAGCGCGGCGCCGGTAGCCGAATCGAGGTTGCCGGTGGGCTCGTCGGCCAGGACCACAGCCGGCCGACCGGCGATCGCCCGAGCGATCGCTACCCGCTGCCGTTCCCCGCCCGACAACTGGGTCGGCCGAGCGCGGGCACGGTGCGCCAGCCCGACCCGCTCCAACGCCTCGAGGGCAATCTGGCGGCGGTCGGCGCGGCGGATGCCGGCATACAGCAGCGCATCGGCGACGTTGCCCGCCACGTTCTGGTGCTCGGCGAGGAAGAACTGCTGGAACACGAACCCGATCCGGGCCGCCCGCAGCCCGGACAGGTCGCGGTCAGTCATCAGCGCTACGTCTAGGCCGGTGACCCGCACGCACCCGCCGGTTGGCTTTTCGAGGGTTCCGATCAGGTGCAAGAGCGTGGACTTGCCTGACCCCGACGGGCCGACGATGGCGGTCAGCTCGCCAACGCCGACCGCGAGGTTTACGCGATTCAGCGCCCGCACCGGCGGCGGCCCCGGATACTCCTTCGACACGTTCTTCAGTTCCAGCACCGGAACCGACGACCGAACTAGTTGCGCGCTGGCGGTCATGACGCGGCCACTACGACCCGTTGACCAGGGGTCAGAGGCCCGCTCACCTGCACTAGACCGTCAGCGTCGTCGAAGACCGGGCCGACCTTGACCGGCACGTAGCGCCGCATGCTGCCTGCACCTACGACTTCCACCACGTATTCGCCCGGCGACCTGGCAACCAGAGCCGTCACCGGCACAGCCAGCACGTCACGCGCGGTAGCGGTGGTGATGTTCACCGTCACCGGTGCCTCGTCCAGACTGCCGGCCGCCACTGGGTCGGTCAGCCTCACCTGCACGGGGATCGTCGTCACGGGGTTCTGCCCCTGAGACCCGGGTGTCGTGGTCGCCACCGTGCCGACTGAGGACACCACACCGGGCGTGGTCTTTCCGTCCGGCAGCGTCACAGCCACTGCGTCTCCCGCCCTGACCTCTGACTCCTGGGAGACATCCAGTGCGATCGTCACTACGTGCCGGTTGGAAGTCGCCGCCAGCACCGGCCCCGCCGCCGCACCGCCTAGGCTGCCGGTCAGTTGGGTGACCCGTATCGCCTGCGGCTCGAATACCACCTGCCCAAGCGACAGCGACCCCGGCGGGAACGAGACTCCCAGGCGCTCTTCAAGTCGCTGGATCCCGTCCGCCGTCTCCCACGAGAAGTAGTCCCAGCCCGCCGCGGCGATGCCCGCGTGGTGCGCATAGCCAAGCTTCACGAGGTCGTGATTGAGCTGAGAGACATCAGCCCCCGTGAGCCCTTCCACTAGGTTCCGCCAGGCCGGCACGCTGCCGCACAGCAGGACCACCGGGCTGCCGTTGCCGGTCCGGTACAGGACCTGGCCCTGGCTGATCACCTGCCCCGGCCGAGGCAGCCAGGTCAGCGTCCCGCCGCCCTGCCCGGCCACCGTGTAGGACCCGGCGTAGCCCAGCGTCGCGGATACCGGTGTCGTGGCCGCGATATCTTGCCGGACGACCGCCGCCGTTGCCGGCGCGGGCATCCCGCGCTCCCCGAGGGTCGCCGATGCCGCCGAAGAAAACACGCCGGCACGCCACGCACCCGCCGCCCCCGCACTGAGCGCCACCAGCACAGTCACGCCCGCGGCGACTCGCCGATGCCGCCGGCGCGGGCCGGTGTGCTGCGCAGCCACGTCGGCAACCTGCTGCTGGCCTGCCGCCCCGCCACGTGCAACCGTGCCGCTCACGACCCGCCACCTGCCTTTGCCGCTGCCATGTTCAGCGTGATCCGCTGTAGGGGTGTCCAGCGGGGATGAGTCGCGAGCAGGTCTGCCGGGCCTGCGTGAACCGCGCTGAGCTGACATCGGTGCCGGACGGTATGAGGAAGTGGACGCCGCCGCCGGAGAAGGTCGGGTCGGGGAAGTTGGTGATGCCATGCGAGCGCATGCAGGCGGCGGCCGTCAGGTAGTCGTGTTGCTGTTGTGCGCTGAGCGGAGCCGGCCCACCGGGCAGCAGGTTCTGGCAGGGATTGATGGCCGCTCGGAGCCGGGACGCGCTGATCCCGAGCTGCCGCATGGCTGCTTTAGAGAGGTCTCCGCTGCTATCGGGGTCGGGGAAATTCGGCACGCCGTGGGCGCGCACGCACCGCGAGAACGCGAGTGCATGCGAGACATACGACGACAACCCGCTGCCGCCGTTAGTCGATGACGGGCCGCGGCCAGGTGATGCGCCGCCGGCACACGCTGCGGTCAGCAGCACGAGGCCGGCCATGATGGCCAGGACAGCCGCCCGCCGTCGCCAACGCCGGCGGCCGCCTGTCGTCTCGCTTACGGGGGCGTCCTGTTGGCTGGCTGAGGCCGGTGATTGCGTATTCATGGCAGCCAGCGTCCCGGCCGGCGGCGGCAGGCGCTTCACGCGGCGGAGGTAGAGAGGGTCACTCATCGGAGGGATACGCCGGAGGCTTGCGCGGAGGTAGCGTTCAGATGTGCGGGACCGCGGACCACGCCGGGCGTGGGGGCTATCGGCCCGCCTGACTGCGTCCTACATCATCGTCACGCTCGCCGTCGTGGTACTGGTCGAGGCGCTCGTGCTCGGCTTCCAGGTACCCTCGCTAGTGAACGGCACCCAGCTGCAGGCCCAGGTGAACGCCACCGCGAAGGACTACTCCCGGCAACTCGGCCAGCGCTATCCCGGCGGCGTGCCGGCCGGAACAGTGCTTGGTGAGCGGCGCCAGTCGGCGCAGCCGGGGCTGGCCCGGTCGGCCCCAGACGGCACACTGGTCGTTCCAGCGATCACCGGCTCGATCCACAGCCAGCTTTCGGTCACTGCGGTGGTCGCGCTGGCTCTCGATGGCACGGTCGTCGCGTCGTCCGCGCCATCCAGGTACCCGCCCGGACTCGCAGCGGCCAGCGAACTCTCGGCCCAGGCGGCCCAGGCTGTCGAGCTCGGCGCAACCCAGCCGGCCATCAAGCACGGCAGCTTGTCCACGCCGTACGGCAACGTGCTCTGGATGATCTGGCCGGTGGGCCGGGCCCACATCAGCGCGCCCCCGGCCGGCGCCGCGGGACGGGTCGCCTATGTCTATGTCCAGGCACCATGGTCGCCCAGGTTCATCAACCCCGTCCGCGCCTGGGGCGAGCTGCGTCAGCTCGGCCAGGGCGGCCAGGTCTTGTCGGGCCCGTTCGCGGTGCTCATCGCCATCGTGCCCGTCGGAGTGGTGTTTGGGCTGCTGACCTCGCGCCGCCTCGTGCGCCGGGTTCGCCGCTTGGAACGAGCCGCCGCCGCAGTCACCGACGGCGACTACACCGTCACTTTGCCCGTCTCCGGCCGGGACGAGGTCGGCCGGCTGGAAGCCAACTTCACCACCATGACCAGGCAGCTCGGCTCCGCGCTGGCCGCCGAACGGCAGCGAGCCACAGGCGACGCGCGTGCCGCCGAACGAGCTCGGCTCGCGCGGGAGGTCCACGACGCGATCTCTCAGCACTTGTTCGGCCTCCGGATGATCGCCGCCGGATTGCGCCGGGCCGATCCCGGCAATGGGCAGGTGCAGGCCATCGAGCGCATCAGCGAGGAGGCATTGCGGGATATGCAGGCGCTGCTGACGGAGCTGCGCCCGCCCAGACTGGACTGTGCCGGGCTTGGCCCGGCCCTGCAGGAAATCTGCGCGGCGTATCACGAAAGGCTTGGCGTAGTCGTGGACGCTCGCCTGGACGATGTCACCGTTCCTGCGTCTGTCGAGCACGCGCTGCTGCGCATCACCCAGGAGGCGTGCACCAACGCCGTCCGGCATGGTCATGCGCGCCGGCTCACAGTCTCCATGACCCGACAAGACGGCCATATCGAGCTTGCCGTAAAGGACAGCGGCGGTGGCTTCGACCCGGCCGCCCCGCACGCCGGCTCCGGGCTGGCCCACATCCGCGATCGGGTCGCCGAGCTCAGCGGCACCGTGGACATCGTCAGCGCACCTGGGCACGGTGCCGCGATCACCGTACGGGTGCCGGTGCCGTGACAATTCGCGTAGTAATTGCCGACGACCACCGCGTCGTCCGTGACGGGCTCTGCTACCTGCTCGGCCAGGAACCCGACGTTGACGTCGTCGGCGAAGCCGGAGGCGGTCGGCAGACGCTAGACGTCGTCGCGGCTACTCGCCCGGACGTGCTGCTCCTCGACCTGTACATGCCCGATCTGGACGGCCATGCCGTGCTCGCCGCACTGCATGACACGGCGCGCAAGCCGGCCGTCGTCGTGCTGACCTCAGCGACTGACGACGAAGACCTGGTCCGCGCCATTCACAGCGGCGCGACCTCCTACCTGCTCAAGACCGCCTCGGGCGAGGACGTCATCGCCGCCGTGCGCGAAGCGGCTGCAGGCGGCGCAAGGTTGAGTCCTGAGTTGCTGACGCGACTCACCCAGGCGATCCGCCGGCCACCTCCGCCGGACCCGCTGCAGCCGCTCTCTCCGCGCGAGCGCGAAGTACTTCGGGCGATCGCGCACGGTCACAGCAACCGGCAGATAGCCCGCGACCTGGCGATCGGCGAGCAGACCGTCAAGACACACGTCCGAAGCATCCTGACCAAACTCAGCCTGCAAGACCGCGTCCAGGCAGCGATCTTCGCCCTCCGCCACCAAGCGGATGGCTGAGACCATCGGCGGTCACCGAACTGCGCGACACGATCGACCTCGACCGGCGCCGCTATTAGGTGGCGCCCCGATCAGACGCCGCGCGGAGCCGGCCAGCTGCTTGCCCGCAGTCCGTCACGACGCAAAATCCGCGCTCGTGCTCAAACGCCGTCGTCATCAGGTGCGCGCTAACGAACTGGCCCGATTGCCCGGTACCGCTGTCGTTGATATAGAAGCCCAGCAACGCGCCGTCATAACGGTCACAGGCGATGCCAGTGATGGTGACCGCGTGGTTGGCTTGACCGTGCCCGAGCACCCGCGGGTTGCTCCACAGCACGCCGGCGTTGACCATAGCTATCACGCCGTGACCGTGTTGGACCGCGAGCGCAAGCCGCTCGATCGGCTGGGCCTCCTCGGCGTGGGCCGGGACACCGTAATCGGTGAGGATCGCTGCTTGCTCGGCCGGGAGCGTCCAGCCGGACTGATCCAGGCGGCCCGGCACTAGGTGCAACTCGTGGCATCGAGCGGCGTGCCGGAAAGCGTCGGCCTCGGTCAGCCGGAGGCCGAACTGGTTCAGCACATCGGCACAGCTGACGATGCCGCAGTCGCCACGGTCATGCTCGGGGTTGTCGCCCTGTAGGTGGTTGAATACGGCGTTGCCGCGCACATCGCCGATGGTCACGCTCAGTCGGCCGTCGGGCAGCTGGCCTAGCTGTACGGGGACGGCGACGGTCGCGTCACGTAGCCAGCCCGCGGTGTCTTCTGCGGGGGCATCCGCGTCCAGGACGCCAGGGCCGTCGTGCTCCACTGAAACTCGCGCGCTTCTCGCCGCTGACCTTGTCACCGGCCGGTTACCTGATCCTCGATGGGCGCTATCTGATCAGATGTATATGAATCATGCAATACCCGCAAAGATCTAGATCTCGGGGCGCGAGGACGCGAACGCCGCGCCCGGTTGCGGCCCGAGCAGAGATGTGATGCTTCAGTCGGTCTCTGCCCGCCAGCCGCGGGCCAGCTCACACTCATGGTGTCGCGCTGGATCTGGCACCCAGGGTTCAACAGCCGTTAACTGTCTCTCCGTGTATCGCAACGTCATACTTATGGCGTGGCAAGCAGGGAACTGCAGGGGTGGCATCCCGACCCCTTCGGGCTGCACGAGATGCGCTACTTTTCCGTCGGCAGGCCGACCAAGCTCGTTCGAGACGGCCGCGTCGAGGCTTATCACGAACCGCCAGACGACTGGCCGACGGCCAGCGCGGCGAGCCCCGCTCAGGCCGTAGCCGTCGACGTTGAGCAGGCCGTTGGCCGAGCCGACGGTGCAGCTTTCCTACCTGGTGCAGCTCAGAGACGATTGTCGCGACCGCGTGGGCGCCGGATGGAGTACGCCTTCGTCGCCATCGGAGCGGTTGTCGCCGTGCTTGTTTTCGTCATACTCGGTGGCGGGTCGAAGAAGCCGGGGATCGCGCCGGCCGCCTTCGTGACCAAGGCAGCGCAGCGAACCCTGGCCCAGCACACGGCTGACTTCACGCTGTCTGGCACCGTGAACGTTGGCGGCCAGTCGGTCGCAATAGGCGGAAGCGGCCAGGTCGACTTTGCCACCAGGGCTACGTCGCTCAACATGGGCGGAAGTCTGACCAATGGCTCGAGAACTGTGTCAGAAGTTCTGGTCGGCGGGAATCTCTACATGAATCTGAGCTCGAACGGCCAGAGCTTGGCCGCTGTTACCGGCGGGCGCCACTGGATCGAAGTTCCGGTCGCGCAGTCCGGCGCGCCCAGCAATGACTCGCTGGCAGCTTCACTATCGCTACTGAGCCAGTCGGGCGCCAAGGTGACCTCGCTCGGATCGAGCAGCATTGCCGGGCGGACCTGCAGCGGATACGCGGTGACACCCAGTAGACACGCGATGCTGGCGGCGGCCCAGCAGGAATACGCGAGGCTCGGGCTCCCGGCCGCGCATACCAACAGCGCGCTGCAGGTGCTGCAAGCTTTGCAACCGCCGACCATCACCGTCTGGTTCGACCCTACCCGGCAGGTAGCGTGCCAGGAGAGCGTGTACATGCCGTTCGGTGCGCCGACTGCCGCCTCGTCGGCTAGCGTGCGCGTCAACGTCACTTTCACGCACTACGGGGTGCCGGTGAAGATCACCGCGCCAGCCGCGTCCGACACGATTTCTCTCAAGCAACTGCTCAAGATCGCGAACCACAAATTCTGACGCTGCTATCGCGGACTTAGGACGCAGAACTCGTTGCCCTCAGGATCGGCGAGGACGGCCCAGCTCACGGCGCCTTGACCGACGTCCGCGCGCACAGCCCCGGATCGGAGCAGCGAGTCGACCGCCGCCGCGTGGTCCTCATCCTTGTGGGGCGCGACATCCAGGTGCACGCGGTTCTTCACCCGCTTCTGGTCGCCGCTGGGCAAGAACTCAAGGAACGGCCCGGCCTCCGACGGTGATCGCAGCGACACGACCCCGTTCCCATCATTGTGAAGACGCCATCCTGAGGCGACCGTCCAGAAGTCGGCGAGTCCGGCGGGTACCGCGCTGTCAACCACGATCGCGGCGACGGGAGCGGTCTCGCGATAGTGCGGTCGTGGCTCGAGCACGCAGAACTCGTTGCCCTCCGGATCGGCGAGCACCACCCATGGCACATCGCCCTGGCCGATGTCAAGTGGAACCGCGCCGAGCTCGCGAAGCCGGCTGACTTGCTCGGCCTGATCCGCCGCCGACTGCGAGGCGAGATCCAGGTGGATGCGGTTCTTCACGGCTTTGGGCTCCGGCACCGGGACGAACACCAGCGGGACGGCCTCGGGCCCGGGATAGTCGAAACCGGCCGGGCATACCGCCGCTTCGTCCGGCTCGTCAAGGGCAACGCCCCAGCCGAGGGCGGCGGCCCAGAAGGCGGCCAGGGCTGACGGGTCGCCGGCATCGATAACCATGTGAACGAGGCGTGTCGCCATACCGCTACCTTTCCACGGCGCGGCTGGCCGCACCCAGGCCACGGGGTAGGTCGCCTCGGCGCCTGGCCGAAAAGCCCTGGTCAGGCACGTGGCCCGCCACTCAGCCCGCAGGTGCCGTACACTAACCGGGGTCTACCTGCGCTCGTAGCTCAACGGATAGAGCATGTGACTACGGAACACAAGGATGCGCCTGTAGCTCAGCGGATAGAGTACTTGGCTACGGACCAAGGGGTCGGGGGTTCGAGTCCCTCCAGGCGCGCAGAAATCGCAGGTCAGAAGGGGTGGCGAGGTCAGGCACCCCGCAGGGACAGGGGCGGTGCCCGCTACGGACGGGCACCGCCCCTCTGCGACGACATACAGCTCGCCCCAGTCGTGATGCAAGGCCAGGACGGCCTCAAGGTCATAGGGCGCGATTCCTCGCACCGTGCCGTTCGGCGGTCCTAAAGTGCTGCACATGGCGATGACCTCCCGATTAGGTCGCTTTGCCTAGGAGCCGTCCGCGCGAACATGGGGTGGTCCTGCCTGTGGATCAGAAGGTTGGGGGTTCGAGTCCCTCCGAGCGCGCCATAGTTCGCTACTCTGCGCCCCGATAGAAGCGACTTCGATGGACAGAACCAGACGCCGTGAGCTTGCCAGCAAATTGCTGGACGGCTACGTGCATGGCCCGGCGGCTGCGACCGAGGCCACGGCCCGAGCGCTGGCAAAGGTGGCGGCAGCCGACGCCGTCGTGCTGGTCGAAGGAATTAGCGACCAGATCGCGGTCGAGACGCTCGCCGCCCGCCGCGGCCGGGACCTCGCTGCGGAGCGCATGGTGGTCCTGCCGACTGGCGGGGCTCATGCGATTACGCGCTACGTCAGGCAGCTCGGTCCGGCTGGAGCTGGACTAAGACTCACGGGCTTGTGCGATAGCGGGGAAGAGTACGTCGTCCGGCGTGGCCTGGCCAGCGGCGGCATCGGCTTGCCAGAGACGCGAGCTGAGATGGAGCGACTCGGCTTCTTCGTTTGCGTCGAGGATCTGGAAGACGAGCTGATCCGGGCGATCGGCGCCGACGAGGTTGAAGCGCTCATTGACTCGCAGGGCGATCTCGGCTCGTTTCAGAGCCTGCAGCGGCAGCCTGAGTGGCGCAGTCAGCCTGCCAGGGCACAGCTACGGCGGTTCCTGGGCAGCGGCGCCACGCGCAAGCTCCGGTACGCGCGCCTTCTCGCCGGGTCGGTCGACCTGGACCGGCTGCCGCACGCGCTCGAAGCCGTGCTCGCCTTTGCATGATCCGGGGTTCGCAAGCTTCCAGGCCAGTAATCGGCCGGCTAACTCCAGCCGGTTCGGGGAAAGGGATCCTGGTGACCACAGACGCCAGCAAGCTCGATCTTCTCGAACGAGCCGTGACTCAGCTTGATGCCGTCATCGCGCGCGTCGGACCCGAAGAAGAAGCGCTGCCCACGCCCTGTGGCGACTGGGACGTCAAGGCGCTGCTGACTCATCTGGTTGGCCATTCCGTGCCCAACCTGATCGTGGCCGCGGGCGGCGGCGCACCGGACTGGCAAGCCGAGCCGGAAGCGGTGTCGGCGGACTGGTCCGGGGCCTACCGGAGAGAGGCCGGCGAACTCCTGGCCGCGTGGCGCGCCGCGGACATGGACAGCATGGTGACATCGGGCGGTGGTCAGGCTCCGCTGCGCAGCCGCGCGGATCAGCAGCTTGCCGAGCTTGCCGTTCATACGTGGGACCTCGCCAAGGCAACCGGTCAGGACACGCCGCTGGATCCGACGGTTGCCGAGCACACCCTGAGCTGGTCGCACCAAGTGCTGAAGCCGGAATATCGGGGCGCGGGAAAGGCTTTCGGGCCCGAGGTCCCGGTGGCGGCAGACGCTCCGAGCTACGACAGGCTCGCCGGCTGGTTCGGCCGGAATCCAGCGTGGCCGGCCGACGGCGACGAGCCGAGTTAAGCCAGCACGGCCACCGGGTCAGCGGCTAGATCTACCGCTTAGCCGCATTCTGGGCGACACTTGGTGGGCCTCGGTGGACGATTCGCCAAGGCAACAGCAGTTAGCGCGGCCATGTCTTAGCGCAAAACAGACCGTTGATTTCGTGGTGACGGTGGGGATACCGTCTAGTCGGCATGTAATTAACTCCCGCGCAACATCGGTCACAGCAAGGAGGGCCGCATGACAGCTACCACCGCAGAACCAGTCTCCGGGCAACGGGGAGTGCTCTCCGGGCTGATACACCGGCAGCTGGATAGCTATCCGAACAACGGCCCGAGGGTCATGTACCTGGCCATTACGGTACTAGCGACGATCACGCTGTACTACGAGCTGTATGTCGGTGGCTCGGTGGCGACACTGATCCTGAGCAACCTGAAAATGAGCTTCACGTTCTACGTGGTGACTGTCGCGTTCGGTAACCTGCTCGGTGCCTTCGGCTCACTCTTCGCTGGGGTCACCGACAGATACGGCCGCGCCAACATGGTGGTGTTCGGGCTGTTGTTCTCGGGCGTCTTCGTGACGTTCATTCTGCCCGCCGCCACCAACAAGTGGACCTTCACGATCGAGAGCTTTGTCGTCGGCGTGGTCGAGGGCATCTGCCTGGTCGCGACTCCAGCGCTTATTCGAGACTTCTCTCCGCAGATCGGCCGCGCTACCGCGATGGGTTTCTGGACTAGTGGCCCGGTGCTCGGCAGCCTGATCGTGGCCATCGTGGGCTCCATCACGATCCCGACGGGCATCATCGCCAACCAGCGGTTCTGGACACACGAGTTCCGCATCGGCGGCGTTGTTGGCCTGGTCGTGTTCTTGATCGCGCTATTCGGCCTGCGGGAGCTATCGCCGCAGCTGCGCGATCAGCTCATGGTCACGCTCCGGGACCGGGCGCTGATCGAGGCGCGGGCTAAGGGTCTCGACGTCGAGGCGCTGATGAAGAACCACTGGCGGCAGCTCCTCAAGCCCGACATCATCGTCTCGGCGCTCGCCGTCTCGATCATGTTGCTGATCTACTATGCGCTGGTCGGGTTCCTGGTCATCTTCGCGCAGACGGTGTTCCACTTCACCTTGAACCAGGCCAACAACCTCGGCTATTGGTGCTGGGCCTTCAACGCCGGCGCGGTGATCCTGGTCGGCATGACGTCGGACCGGTTCCGAGTGCGCAAGCCGTTCATGGTCATCGGCGGCGTCGGTGCAGCAGTCATGATCGTCCTGTTCCTGCTGCAATCGAAGGTGTACGCGACGACGGGGCACCCGAGCTTCGCCACGATCGCGGCGATCCTGGCCGTCATGCTGTTCTTCCTCGGTGTCGCTTACACGCCGTGGATGGCCAGCTTCACCGAGACAGTCGAGCACTACAACCCGGCGGCGGTTGCCACGGGCCTCGCCATCTGGGGCTGGATCATCCGGGTCGTCGTTTTCGCCTCCTCGCTCCTGCTGCTCGTGGTGATCAACACTGTCACCCCGCTGGTCAACTACGGCGGCCAGGTGGCGGCGTACTCGGCCAAGTACCCGGCCTTCGTCTGGGCTGGGTCGCACGGCAAGGTTCTCGCCGAGGCCCAGCAGTACGCGGCCCCGCTGACCTTCGCCGCGACGCACCCGGCCATCATCGCGATCGTGAAGCAGTATCCGACGCAGCTCGCCAACTCGCAGAAGTTCGCACCTGAACTGGCAGTGATGCAAGCTAACCCGGCGCTCTTTACCCAGGCGGCCAAGTATCCGACGAACAAGATACCGGCCGCGCTGCTTGCCAAGCTCATCAAGGCGGCAGGCGGTGGGGCCCAGGGCATTTCGATGCTCACCACGATCGGTGCTAACACGCCCGCGATACTCGGCGTGATCGCTGTAAAGTCGCAGCTCCTGCAGCTTGCGCCGTACGCGGCTCAGCTCACGGCGCTATCCAAGGTTCCGGCCTCGGTCATCGCGGACGTGACAGCCCCCGGTGTCGGCGCGGAGCTTGCACAGCTGCAAAGCGCTCCGCCGGCGGTGACGGCCTTCATGAAGGCGCACGGCGGCGATGTCGCGAGCGCAGCAGCCAAGTCCCCAAGTCAGTGGCGGACCTGGTACTGGATCTGCTTCGGCGGCATCATCGTCTTCCTGCTCTCGATCCCGCTCCTGCGCGGACGCTGGCGGCCAAGTGACGCCAAGCGTGACGAGGAAGAGCACGAGGCAATGATGCAGGCCGAGCTGGCCAAGCTGCAGGACGTATCAGCCTGATCGCCTGACAGTCGCAACCACGGAATCGGCGGGCCGCGCGAGCGGCCCGCCGGTTTCGCGTCGGCGTCAGGCTCCGCCGCCGGTTACCCGTGCGGCTCTGCGCCAGCGGGCCCGTAGGCATCTTCCCACTCCACGGGCGGTCCGATGGTCGAGGCCTCCGGGCCAAACTCGCGCACATAGTTCCCGTGCACGTGTCGCCACCGGTCGTCCTGCGCCCAGGGCGCCTGTTCACCCGCCAGGTCATAGGCCAGCACATCGAGGCACGTGTGCCACCCGGCCGCGTCTCGAGCCGCGCGCCCAATCTCAGCGAACGAGGCCGAGAAGCTCAGCACCGTGTCCTGCCCTTCGGGCGTCAGCTCAAAGCGGAGGCGTTCATCGCCCCAGTTGAGTTCCAGTAGCCGTGGCGGGTCGCAGGCAATCACGGTGCCGTCGAAACCCGGAAGGTTCAGCTCGCGGAAGTTGTAGCGGAGCGTCGCACCGCGCGTCAGGTCGCCCTCCACCGTTGTCGGGAACCAGGCCGCCAGATGCGCTGACTTTGTGAGCGCGCGCCAGACCTTCGTCGACGGATGCGGAAGCCGCCGGATGAATCGGACAGTCACCTGGTCGCGGCCGCGCTCC
Source organism: Streptosporangiaceae bacterium (assembly GCA_035472835.1). Taxonomy (GTDB): domain Bacteria; phylum Actinomycetota; class Actinomycetes; order Streptosporangiales; family Streptosporangiaceae; genus JAJYUU01. The sequence continues at coordinate 31,351 of DATIOU010000042.1, forward strand.
AGCACTCCGAGGGTCGGCGCCTTCGGGTTCGTTCCTCCCCATCATGGTGTTCCTTTCCGCAGTAGCCGGTCAGCGTTCGCCCGGCTCGTCGGTCATGTCATCCAGGTGCGCCGCGAGCTGATCCAGGCGCCCCGCCCATAGCCGTCGGTACGGCGCGAGCCACGAATCCAGCTCGGCCAGCGGGCCAGGGTTGATCGTGTACAGCCGGCGCTGCGCGTCCGTTCGGGACGTCACGAGCCCGGCGTCGCGCAGGACCCGGAGATGCCTCGACACGCCGGGTTGACTCATCTCCAGGTCTTCAACGAGATCACCTACCGGCCGCTCGCCGGTGAGCAGCACATCGAGGATGCGCCGCCGGGTCGGCTCGGCCACGATCTCGAATGTGCTCGGCTGACTCATAACATCAACCTTAGCATATATAAGTGGCAGCAGATATATGGTGATCCAGACAGACGACAGCGGTGACAAAGCGCAGCGCTGTGCCTAGTAGGAGTGGTGCATGAGCTCGCGGACACGTTGCAAGGTGACGTCAGCGATCCCGGTCGCCTTCTCGTTGCCGGCCGCCAGTACCGCTCGCAAGTAGCTGGGTTCCGCGACTAGCTCGGCCCGGCGGCCGCGAACGTCCGCGAGCTTGTCGTTGATGGCGTCGGCGGCCGTCGCCTTCAGGGCCGCGCCGCCGCCCGCGCCGATCTCCGCCGCGATGGCTTCCGGCGTGGTTCCCCGGCAAAGGGCGGTCAGCAGCAGCAGATTTGCCACCTCGGGCCGTCGTTCCGGCTCGTAGGCGATCAGTCGACCGGAGTCCGTCTTGGCAGTCGCCAGCAGCCGCACCGTCTCATCCGGCGTGGCCCGGATCGGAACTGAGTTGTTCCGGCTCTTGCTCATCTTCTGACCGTCGGTCCCTAGCAGCCGCGGGGCGGAGCTCAGCAGGCCGTCGGGTGCAGCGAAGTAAGGTTCTCCGGGGCAGTACCGGTCGTTGAACCGGCGCGCGATAGCTCTGGTCAGCTCCAGGTGCGGCAGCTGGTCGCGACCGACGGGCACCACGTTGGCGTGGCAGAACAGGATGTCGGCCGCCTGGTGCACGGGATAGGTGAACATCAGGCCTGAGACCGCGCCGGAACCGGTGGCGGCGATCTCCTCCTTGACCGTTGGGTTGCGGCCGATCTCCGCGACGCTGACGAGACTGAGGAACGGCAGAAGAAGCTGGTTCAACGCTTCGACCTGACTGTGCGCGAAGATGATCGCGCGCTCTGGCTCGATCCCGATCGCGAGGTAATCCGCCACCAGACCGAGCACTGTGCCTGGCAGGTCGGCAGGCGCCGCACGATCGGTAATGGCCTGATAGTCCGCGATGAGGACCAGCAGCTCGGCGCCCGCGTCCTGCAGCCGGACTCTGTTGACCAGCGATCCGAAGTAGTGGCCGACATGCAGCGCGCCAGTCGGGCGGTCACCGCTGAGTACGCGGAAGGCGCGCGGATCGCGCTCGATCGCTGCCTCGAGATCATCGCTGCGTTGCTGGCTCACAAGCTGAGATCGCGCAATGGTGCTGGTAGACATGGCAGAACCTCCTGGTCGGATAGGCCCGCCAGGACGTCACGCCGCCAAAGATGCAGAAACGGCGCGCCCAGCGAGCACGCCGTCGAGATAGCAAGGACTGGCGGCCGCTAGAGCGGCCGCCACCAGCCGGTGCTGGGCTGTCGTTGCATATCGACAGAGTAGCGGACGCTATGGCGCCGCCCGGAGCGCGATACGCGGGCGATCAGGTGCGGCCGAGCCCCGGACTAATGCGCGTGGGCCCCGGCCCCGGTGCGCGCGGACTTCTTACGGTCGTCGAGGACAAGGCTGAGCACCCAGCTGACCACGCCGACGATGATGGCGCCCCAGAACGCGGGCCAGAAGCCGGTGATGTGGAACGGCAGCGACAGCTTGCCGGCCACCCAGCTGCACAGCCACAGCAGCAGCGCATTGACGACGAGCCCGACTAGACCCAGGGTGAGCACGTAGAAGAGACAACCGACTGTCTTGACGACGGGCTTGATCACCGCGTTGACGACGCCGAAGATCAGGGCGACGACGATGAGCGTGCCGATCTTCTTGGGAGCGCTGTTGCCGAGCAGCTCGATTCCGGAGACTGCCAGATGGGCGACGAACAGCGCGGCGGCCACGATCAGGACGTGCAACACGAGCTTCATGGCGTCATCCTGTCATGATCTACTCAAACACCCATAATCTTAGGCAGAAGGCCTAGTGCAGCCACGTCGGCTGGCGTGCCACATGGCGATCTCGGACCAACGGCGCGGACAGGCCGCGAAGCCGCCAACAGGGTGACCTCCACATGGCTCATATATTCGCATTTGCGCCTTCACCTGCAATTAAGCGGTGCCGGTATTGGACATCGCCGACCGGCCCTGTCACCATCGCTGCGGGGGACGAACGCTGCGGCAGACCGACCGTACTTCACTCGGGGGATCGGCGATGGGTTTTGCGTGGATGGCGAAGAGCGGGCGTCCCTCGGCCAGCCCGCTGACTGCGCCGGGCCGGCATGCGCGGCCAAGAAGGGGTCAGCCCGTGCTTGGCGGACTGGGCGTCGTTGAGCGCTACCCGCGGATCCGGACGCCGCGGAACCGGCCCCGCCGCCCGCCAGGCACTCGCGGCGCCCACGCGGCGTCGAGGACAGGCTCGCCTGGACACCCAGCCGGAACGTCCTCCGAAACAGCCAGCTAGAGCAGCTGCCTCGGCATCAGCTGGGCTCCGCGGCTACCAGCGGAAATGCACGAAGATCCGGCCGAAGTTCTTGGTGTCCTTCTCAACCCGGTGGTATTTGGCCTTGATCTCCTTCTGCTCGAGGAACCGCAGCACGCGCTTCTTGAGCTGCCCAGAACCCTTGCCGGGAATGATCTCCACCAGCGGGGCACGCGTCCGGACTGCCTCGTCGATGATGCCGCGCAAGGCGCGGTCGATGTCCTGCCCGCGGTTGTAGATGTCGTGCAGGTCGAGCTTGAGCTTCATGCCTGTCTCCGGGTGCGCAGCGCCACGCCACGCGGTCCGCAAACCAGGCTATGGGATCGGAACGAGGACTTTGTTGACGATGTAGACGGTGGCGTTGGCGGTCCGGATGTTCCCGCAGACGACTTGGGCGTTATTGACGCGGTACCTGCCATGCAGCTTGGCGGGCACGATGACCGTCCCGAGCAAGGTGGTCAGGTGTCGGCCGCTAGCTAGATCGGCCGGCGTCAGCCGGCCTTTGACGACGTGAAACTGAACCACCTTGGCGAGGTCCGACTTGCTCGCCAGGAGCGTGGTGAGATTGCCGCGGCCGAGCGCCATGAAGGCAGGGTCATCCGGTGCGAAGACCGTGATCGCCTTGGCTGCGTTCAGGCGGCTCGTCAGGCCGGCCGCCTTGATCGCGCGCGCGATTGTGGTGAGGAGCGGATTGCCTTGCAACACTGTTACGACCGGAGCGGGCGCCATGCCGCTGATGCCCGGAGGTCCGGTTGCCGAGAGTCGGTTGCATCCTCGTCCAACTGCCCGGTGCGTTCCAGCGGCCCGGTGCGTGCCTGAGACCGCTGATCCGATCGTCGCGGTGGTGCTGGCCCGGCTGTTGGCAGGGGCTTGGCCTGCCGATGACGCTCTGTCGGCTCCGCAGCCGGCGACCACGAGCGCCACAGCGACGGTCCCAACGGTACCGGCGACCCGCGAGTTCATGGCTTCCCTCTCCAGCCTGGACACCAGTAGTATTCACGGCGCTTCGGCTGGTAAGCGTCCCAGGTCAACGCCGCGCCCTCGTTCATGCAGTCACACGCAGTAAGCATGGGTGTTCTAAGCGTTGTCGCGGGTATCTGTCGGATAACGCCTGTCTGCGGCCCGCCATGAAGCCGCGGCAAACGTCGTCACGGCGGGCGTGGATCGGGGGGATCAGATGAGCACGCCTGGCCACGAGCAATTCGGCAGCTCACCATCCGGCAGCAGCTCAGGGCAATCGCCGGGCGGCTCGGGGCAGCAGCCGGGTGAATACAGGCAGCCGCCGGGCGATTACGGGCGGCCGCGCGGCCAGTGGGGAAGTCAGCCTGGGAATGCCAGCCCCGTACACCGTGATGAGACGAAGGTAACCGGCCGTCGTGTCGTGCAGTACCTGATCGACAGCTTCCTCGTGAACCTCATCCCTTCGCTTGTATCGATACCGTTCGATCTCAGCAACAGCACCATCATCCATATCGTCGGCGGCCTGGTGGCGTTCGTTCTCTTTGTGCTGATCGGCCTGTGGTACTGGGTCGTCAGGCCGCACAGGAACGCGGGCCAGACCTTCGGCATGCGACTGCTTGGGCTCCGCGTCATCAGCAAAGAGGGCGGCCCAGCGAACCTGGCGCAGCTGTTCATCCGGTGGATCTGCCTGATCTTCGACGCGCTGCCGTACACCTGGCCACTCACGGGCCTAGTCGGCTTCATCGTGATCCTTGCGTCGCGTAACAGGCAGCGGATCGGCGACCACCTCGGACGCACGCTAGTGATCTCGACCGGTTCGGCCGTCCAGGGCCGACCGCAATTCACAGGTACTGGCGCAGACCAGATGGGCATGGCCCCGTCGGGTCAGGCTGGCCCCGAGGCGCCGGGCGGCATGCGCTAACGGTGCCGGTCAACTGCCCGGCTTCGCATGCGGCTCCGTTTGCTTCTGGGCGTGCGGCCGGGCGTGCGGCCGGGTGTGTGGCCGGGTGTGTGGCTGGCCTGCGAGCCTGATCCGCCGGATGCCATCGCTGCGCTTGCGCAACGCACACCTCCCGTGCCACCGCCACGGATGGGTTCCGCCGAATCGCATTGAGTTACCTAGCAGCTCCCGCAAAGTGCATAGATGATCTGTGTCGCCCGCATTTCACGGCGGAGGTGCGGTTGAACGCCCGATTCGCCCTTTTCGGGAGCACCTCGGCCGTGAAACGTGAGCTGTCCATGATCATCTAACCTTCTAGGGGCGCGTCGACCTACGCGTTCCTGGCGCAGACGGAACATCACCAGCTTGAGCGATCGCTCAAATCGTCGTAGACTGGATTTTGAGCGATCGCTCAAGTGCAGCCTGAGAGCCAAAGGGAAACAAATGAACGGGCGCCTTCTCGTCCTGCCGTCGCGGAGTGAGATCTTCGTCCGATCTGTCTGCTACGGCGCAGCCTGGGGCGCGGCGATCGGTGCGGTCGCGTCCGTCCTGCCGGCGGCCTTCGTCACCGCGTACGTTCTCGGATTGCTGTTCCTTGGGGCGATCGCAGGAGCGGTCGGCGCTATCGTCGGCGCCGTGTGCGGCTTCATCGCCGGCCTTTGCCTGGTCATTTTCCGACGGCAGGCTGGCGCAAGCCGCTGGGCGGCCCGGTTCATCGCCGGGGCCGGCGCAGGATTGGTTCCGGCCACCTGGACGGTCGCTGCGATGGTCAGCTCTGGCCACGCGTGGCTACCGGTACTTGACGCGCTGGCTCTCGTCGTGGTCGCGCTTGCTACGGCTCTCGGCCCGTACGCCTTCTACGGCAACCCGCGACGCCGGCGGCGCGCTCGCCGACCCAGCTCAGTCAGGCGCGAGCCGTGAGTTCCGTCGGCGCCCGGCCGGGCGATTCCCGGTCTGCTGATACCCGCCGCAAGCTGATGGATGGCGCGATCGAGACGCTCCGGGCACGCGGCATCGCTGGCACGTCAGCCCGGGCGATCGCGGCCACGTCCGACGTCAACCAAGCATTGATCTTCTACCACTTCGGGTCCGTCGAGGACCTTGTTGACGTCGCCTGCCGGGAGGCGACGGCCGAGCGCGTCGCCGTTTACAGCCCGCGATTCGCGACTGTCGGGTCGCTTCGCGCACTCCTGCAGATCGGCCGCGAAATACGCGAGGCAGAACGCGGAGCCGGAAACGTCGTCGCGCTCGCGCAGGTGCTGGCCGGTGCGCAGCGGGACGAGCGCCTTGCGGCGACCGCGCGGGACACCCTGGCCATGTGGACAACCGAGATCGAGACCGCGCTCACCCGGCTGATGGCAGGCTCGCCGGTTGCTGACGTCGCCGACGCCGGGGGCCTCGCACAGGGCGTCGCGGCCGCGTTCATCGGCATCGTGCTGTACGAGGGCGTGAATCCGGCGGGCGCCTCCGCGGCACTCGACACCCTCGAGCAGCTGGCCGTGCTTTCTGAGGTGATCGACGACCTCGGACCTGTCGCCCGGCGCGCGCTGCGGGCACGAGTCCGCCGGACGGCACGCGCCGCCGGCCCGCCAGCTGGCGAAAGCTAGCCAGTCATCCGGGCTGGGCTGCGGTCCAGGTGCCAACTCCGTCGATGTCGGATTCGCCGGCCAGGCCGCGCGATTGGAGATGCCGCAAGTGCGACAGCACCTCACCGACGGCTGCCTGTCGCTGGAACGAGACGAGCTTTGCCCACGGCCTCGACCAGGTAATTCCCTGCGCGACCTGCCAGGCCGTCACGCCGTCCTCGCCCCCAGCCGCCAGCACGGCTGCGGTCTCAGCAAGCCGTTCTGCGTGGTGCTCGGACAGGAAATCGAGCCGCGAGTCCAGGTCAGTGAACCGGTACTCGTGCGCAGGCAGGACCTCGCCCGGCTGAAGGCCGCGCAGCCGTTCGAGCGAATCGAGGTAATCGTGCAAGGGGTTGTCCGTCAGGTTGTAGGACGACACGTTGGGCGTGATGCGCGGCAGGATGTGGTCACCGGTGAGCAGCAGGTCACGGGTCTCGTCGTGGAAGCACAGGTGGCCGGGCGTGTGGCCAGGCGTCCAGACGGCCCGAAGCCGGAGACCCGGAACGTCGATGAGATCGCCGTGCTCGATCATGCGATCGGCACGCACCATCGCCTCGACCTCCCCGGTGCCTTCCCGGCTACGGATCAGCTCGTCCAGGTGGCTCGGCGGCGCGCCGCACCACTTCAGGTACGTCGCCATCCCATCGTGCATAAGCCCGCGGTTGCGCTGCATATCTAGGAATGCATCCTCAGCCGGGTGCATGCCGACCCAGGCGCCGGATACGTCACGCACCTTGCCGGACAGGCCGTGGTGATCGGGGTGCACGTGGGTGATGACGACCGCGGTCACGGCAGCCAGCGGGATCTCGGACTCAGCGAGACCGCGTGTGAGCGCCTGCCAGCTGTCGGCGTGGTTCCAGCCCGGATCGATCATGACAAATCCCGCGTCGTGCTCGATCAGATAGCTGAGGACGTAGCGCAACGGGTTGCCGATGATGGGCACCGGGATCGACCAGACGCCGCTGGCGACGTTCTCGACCGGCGGGAACTCGTCACGCTGCCACGCGTCACGCTGCCGTGTGCCGGTTACCTGCATACCTGCGAAGTCCCTTCGCGCCAGCCCGTCGATCCGCGAGTCGAGCCAGGGTGCCCTAGCCCGCCATGCTCGGCATTGACGAGAATGTGGCGGATAACGCACGCTCCGGTTGACATGGGATCTGGCGCCATGCTTCGCTCGGAGCCAGGTTAAGAAGTATAACTGATTTCAGTTTTTAGGCTGCCTTGGCATAGCCGCCGCTGCGTCGCAGCGGCACGGCACAGACGGCCTAGCAGCGCGCCACAGATATCGACGAGAGGCACGGCCCGATGAACGACGACTTCCGCGCCAGGGCGCGGGCCTGGCTGGCGGCGAACGCGCCGCGACGCTCGTCTGGGGAGGACGACGGCGAGTCCGGTCAGACGACGCTGGGAGACCAGAAGGCGTTCCAGGCCAAGCTGTACGACGCCGGCTTCGCAGGCATCACCTGGCCGAGCGCGTATGGCGGCCAGGGATTGACCGGCGTCGAGCAGATCGCCTGGAGCCAGGAATCGCGCGACTACGACTTGCCGAACGGGGCGTTCTTCATCGGCATCAGCATGCCCGGCAACACCCTCGTCGAGCTCGGGACTGAAGAGCAGAAGAAGCGCTACCTGCCGAAGATGCTCCGCGGCGAGGAGATCTGGTGCCAGCTCTTCTCAGAGCCGGGCGCGGGCTCGGACGTGGCCAGCCTCCAGACTTCCGCGGTCCGCGATGGCGACAGCTGGGTGCTGAACGGCCAGAAGGTGTGGACGTCCGGCGCCCAGTTCAGCGACTACGGCGCCATCCTGGCCAGGACCGACCCCACCAAGCCAAAGCACAACGGCATCAGCATGTTCATCGTCGACATGCACGCGCCCGGAGTCACGGTCCGGCCACTGAAGGTAGCCACCGGGCATTCGCCGTTCAACGAGGTCTTCTTCGACAACGTCCGGATCCCGGGCGATGCTCTCATGGGCGAGGAGAATAAGGGCTGGGACGCCGCAGTGGTGATGCTGCGGCACGAGCGGATCGCCATCGGCACGATGGGCGCGTCGCGCACTAACCCGCTGGGCTTCGACTCGCTGCGCGACCTGGCCGCTGGTCTCGGCCGAACGAGCGACCAGGGTGTTCGTCGTGACCTCGCCGAGCTGTACGCCAGGGGACGCGCGATGCAGCTATTCGCGATGCTGTTGCGCGAGGAGACGCAGGCTGGACGCCTGCCCGGCGCCCGCGGCTCGGTCGCGAAGCTCGCGGGCTCGGAGCTCGGCCGTTTCGCCGGAACGGTCGCGGCGGACGTTCTAGGGGACCAGCTCGCCGGATTCGACTCCGACGAGATGTACGCCGTCACGACGTCGATCATCGCGGCGCCCGGCAGCGCGATCGCCGGCGGTACCAGCGAAATCCAGCGGAACATCATCGGTGAGCGCGTACTCGGGCTCGCCAAGGACCCCGGCGTCGACCGGGCGACCCCGTTCAACCAGCTGCGCGTCGGCACGCAGCGCCAGAACTGAGCAGCGGAAAGGCAGCGAGGGATACACCCGATGGCACTCATACTCACTGACGAAGAGCAGGCGCTCGCCGACTCGGTGCGCAAGTTTGTCACCGACCGGAGCCCGCTGACGTCGCTGCGCCAGCTGATCAGCTCGGGCGAGCCGTATGACGCGGACGTGTGGAAGCAGATGACTGCTCAGCTCGGCCTGGCCGGCCTGACCATCCCCGAGGAATACGGCGGCGTCGGGGCCGGAATGTCGGCGTTGTCCATCGCCGAGACCGAGCTTGGCGCGGGGCTAGTGGCCTCGCCGCTCCTGGCGTCCGTCCTGGCCGCTGAGGTTCTGCTGCGCAGCAGCGACGAGACGGCGAAAACCGAGCTCTTGCCCCGCATCGCGGGCGGCGAGCTGATCGCGACGCTGGCCCTCGCGAGCCGAGCTGGCGGACACGTGACGGCGGCGAGCGACGGCCCAAGCGTAACCCTGACCGGCAGCATGTCCCCGGTACTCAACGGCGCCGAGGCGAGTGTGCTGCTGGTCCCCGCTGACACCGCGGAGGGCACCGGTATCTTCATCGTCGACGGCACCGCTCCCGGCCTGACCAGGACCAGGCTCACCGCCGTCGACCACAGCCGCTCGCTGGCCCGCGTCGAGCTGAGCAGAACGCCCGGCCGGGCGCTCGCCGTTGACGCCAACGCGGCGCTCGCCGCGGCCGCAGACGTTGCCAATCTCGCGCTGGCGTCCGAATCGGCCGGAGCGATGAAGGCATGCCTGGACATGACCAGTGGTTACGCGCGAATCCGCGTCGCGTTCGGCCAGCCCATCGGCGCATTCCAGGCCGTCAAGCACAAGCTCGCCGACATCGAAAAATCCTGGGAGCTCGGCTACGCCGCGCTGCGTGACGCCGCCAGGGCGGGCGACGCCGATCCTGGCCGGTTCTCGGTCGCCGCGTCGGTGGCGCGGGTTCTGCTCGCCGGCGCGTACGCAGACGCCGCCGTGGATACCGTCCAGCTGCACGGCGGCATCGGCTTCACCTGGGAGCACGACGCGCACCTGTATTACAAGAACGGCCTCTCGAACCGCGTGCTGCTCGGCGGCCCCGGCGACCAGCTCGATCGGCTCGCCGATTCGCTCGGGATTTAGGCGGCAGCAATGGCCCGGTGGCCGTGGTGGCGCGCGCCCTGAGCGCGCGCGACCACAAAAACAGAACGGATTCCAGAAAGCAGGTTTGCAGGAGTGCCACAGGCAGGGCCGGCCGTGCCGTCGACTGCGGCGCAGCATGGCCGGCACGACCGGATCCTCACTGCCGCGACGTCCATGCTGGCGGCAGGTGGTGAAGACGCCCTGCAGATGAAGGACCTTTCGCAGCGGGCCGGCGTCTCGGTCGCTACCCTCTACCGGTACTTCCCGGCCAAGGACCACGTGCTGCTCGGGATCCTGCTCAGCCGGTATTCGTCGGCACTGACCCGGGTGACCGCCGAGATCACGCCCGGCGCGACGGCGCGCGACCGGGTGACTGGCCACTTGCTGCGGGAGTTCCGGGCCCAGCAGCGCGAGCCGCGGCTGACCGCAGCGCTCAGCCGGGTCATCAGCGAGACCCGGCGCAGCTACAGCGAGGTGATCGAGCAGGTGGAGCACCTGCACCTGCAGATGCTAGAGCACGTGGCAAGCGGCGGCGCGCCGATCAGCGCCGAGCAGCGGCAGCTACTCCCCGTGGTCCAGGCCATCTTTGGGGCGGCGACGCGGCGCTGGCTGGCCGGCGTGTCCTCACCCGCTCAGGCGAGGTTCGAGATCCGTGTCGGCTGCAGGCTGCTCGACCTGCCGGACGTAGCGGTGGCCGAGGACGCGCTGCTCGCCGGTCCGGCAAACTGAACCGGACTCGGGGGGCGAGCAGCCTGAATACAATGATGCCGATCGAGGCCGACGCGCTGGAGGTCATCGCCGCGCGCTTCGCCGCCCGCGGCGGCCAGCCCGGTCTTGCCTATGGCGTCATCGCGAGCGGAGAACTGGTGCACGCCGGCGGCCATGGCGAGAGCTGGCGCGGCGGTCCGGCTCCCGATGCCGACACCGTCTTCAGGATCGCGTCGATGACAAAGAGCTTCACGGCGGCGCTCGTGCTGATGCTCCGGGACCGCGGCGCGCTACGCCTGGATGATCCGGCTGTCGAGCACGTGGCGCCGTTGCGCGGGGTAGCGGCGCCGGCACCCGACAGCCCGCCGATCACGATCCGGCACCTGCTCACAATGACGGCGGGGTTCCCGACCGACGATCCGTGGGGCGACCGGCAGCAAGGCCTTGATCCGGCGGCCTTCGCCCGCCTGCTCGCCGATGGCGGGATCCGGGCTGCGTGGGCGCCGGGAACGAAGTTCGAATATTCCAACCTTGGCTACGCGGTGCTCGGCATGGTTATCGAATCGGTGACTGGCGTTCGCTACGCCGACGCGATGCAGACCGAGGTGCTCGGCCTGCTCGGGCTCAACCGGACCGGGTACGAGGCGGCCGATGTCGACCCCGCGCGCCTGGCCCGCGGGTACCGTCGCGACGGCGGCGAATGGGTCGAGGTCGAGCTCGATCCCTACGGCGCATTCGCGCCGATGGGCGGCATTTTCAGCTGCGTAAGGGACCTGGCCCGGTGGATTGCCGGGTTCACGGGCGCCTTCCTGCCTGCATCTGCCCGCGCAGCAGGCTTCGATCATCCGCTCTCCACCCTCAGCCGTCGGGAGATGCAGCTCGGTCAGGTTGTTATCACGGACGAACGCTCCGCGGTCGTGGCCAGGCTCTCCGGGCCGGCGTCGCTCAGCTATGGCTTCGGCCTGTTCGCCGAGGACGATCCCGCGTTCGGCACGATCGTCCAGCACAGCGGCGGGTATCCCGGCTTCGGCAGCCAGATGCGCTGGCATCCGGCGTCCGGCCTCGGCACCGTGGTGCTGGCCAACAGCACGTATGCACCGGCGGGCGCGCTCGCCGGTGAGTTGCTGTCGGCGCTGCTGACCGCGCAAATCAAGCAAGACAGGGAACGGGGTCGCTATCAGCTACGCGGCCCGCTCCCTGGCGGGGAACCGTGGCCAGCGACACTAACCGCTCGCGCCGCTGTGGCTGACCTGCTCGCGGCCTGGAACGCGGACGCCGCCGCGCGGATCTTCGCGCCCAACATCGAGCTAGACCGGCCGCTGGCGCAGCGGCAAGCCGATATCGAGAGGCTGCGCGAGCGGATTGGCGCCTTCGCGACCGACCCCGGCCGCCCAGCGGAGTTCGACTCGCCGGCTCACTGCCGGTGGTGGCTGACCGGGTCGGCCGGCACGGTCGCAGTCCAGATCAAGCTCGCTCCGCTACGCCAGGCCCTTGTGCAGGAGCTCGCCATCGCCATTCCGGCGGCTCGCGGCTCTGCGCTGGCCGAGGCGCTGGACCGGCTCATCGGTGCCGTCAACGCGGCGGTTCCGTGCTGGCCGGCCGGCCTGCGCACCGCCGATGGTTTCGACGCCGACCACGGCGAGCGCCAGCTACGCGCGGCCGCCGCCTGGGCCGGCCAGTGCGCACTCGACTGCTACCTGGCCGGGAACGGCGACACCAGCGCGACGGTGCGACTGACCGGCCCGACGGGCAGTGTCGTACTAGCGCTGGAGATCGGTGATTCAGGCTTGCTACGCCGGTCAGAAGTGACGCTACTGGGCTAGCCAGGTCAGGCAGCTTGCGGTTCGGGTCAGCCTGCCGGTTCCAGGATGACAACGGGGATCTGCCGCGAGGTCTTCTCCTCGTATTCCTCAAAGCCCGGGTGCTCGCGCTTCTGGGCGGACCAGATCGGCTCGCGCTCGGCGTCGCCAGCGACGCGCGCGTTCAGCCGTACCGTCTGCGTGCCGATCTCCGCCTGCACGCCCGGGTTCGCCACCAGGTTGTGGTACCAGGCGGGATTGGTCGGCGCGCCGGCCTTCGACGCGAAAACTGCGTAGCCGCCGTCGACGCGCCGGTACATCACGGGCGTGACATGTTCACGGCCGCTCTTGGCGCCAGTTGTGTGCAGCAATAGCAGCGGCGCACCTTCGAACGGGCCGCCGACCTTGCCGCCATTGGTCCGGAACTCCTCGATGATCTTGGCGTTCCAGTCGTTCTCAGCCATTGCAACTCCCGGTAGCGGATTCGTGCGGACTGACGGGCAGAACTGGAGTGCGCGGCTCGCCGGCGCCGCCTCGAAGTAGCGCCGTCAAGATGCTGCGCGCTGGCCGCGAACCTCCAGCTGGTCGAGGAGTTCTTGGGTTGCGGCGGCCACCACGGCGACGGCGTGCTCGAACGCCTGCGCGTTGTGCCCGGCCGGTGCGCGGAACCCGCTGATCTTCCGAACGTACTGAAGCGCGGCGGCCCGGACATCGGCGTCGGTGACGTGCTCGGTGTAGGGCTCGCGGAGTGTCTTGATGCTGCGGCACATGCGTCTGACAGTACGCCAGGAGACAGCGTGCCGCTGCCGTCGGGATCACGCCGCTACCCTGCTTGCCATGACCTCTGTGACCGAATTTGAGCTGGATAAGGACCTGGACGCGGTGCGCCTGTACCGGCGCGGCCCGGCAGCCAAGCTGGAACTCAACCGTCCCGATCGACTGAACGCATGGAATCAGGCTCTCGGCCTGGCCTTGCGCGACACGGTGCAAGACCTAGCGGCCGACGATTCGGTCCGCGCCGTCCTTATCACCGGGGCGGGCCGGGCCTTCTCCAGTGGCGCGGACCTGCGGGAGGCTGGCTCGGGCGACCGCCCGGACGTCTACACCGTGCTGACCGAGCGGTATCACCCGATCATCACGGGCATCCGGTCGATGCCAAAGCCAGTCGTCGCCGCCGTCAACGGCGTTGCCGCTGGTATCGGTCTGTCGCTGGCCCTGTCTTGCGACCTGGTGGTGAGCGCACAGTCCGCGTACTTCGTACTCGCGTTCGTCAACGTAGGTCTGGTGCCGGACGGCGGCTCGTCTTTCCTCGTGCCGACCCGCATTGGCTTCGCGAGGGCCGCGGAGCTGGCGATGCTCGGTTCGCGGCTGTCCAGCGAGCAGGCGCTGGACTGGGGGCTGATCAACCGGGTATGGCCGGATGCCCAGTTGACGGCCGAGGCCGAAGCCCTCGTCTCGGAGCTGGCGAATGGCCCGACAGGCTCCTACGCAGGGACCAAGCGCCAGCTGAACGCCTGGCTCTACGGCCGCATCGAGGACCAGCTCGAGCTCGAGGCGCGGATCCAGCAGCAGCGGTCAGCGTCGGCCGATGTGGCCGAAGGCATCGCCGCGTTCGCCGCCAAGCGTCCGCCCGTCTTCACGGGCGACTGACCGGGCCGGCGGCGCCTCGCTAGGAGCCGTACTGATCCGCCAGCGAGGCGAAGATCTGGGCCGTCTCGCCGATCTTGCCTTTCTCGTCGAGCTGCTCGAACGCGAAGTCTAGGGGCGCGATCCGGGCTACCGCCGTCGCGAGCTCGCGAAGGAGTCTGTCTGCCTCGTCGGCACGGTGTTCGGCAATGTCAAGGCGCGTTGCGCCTGGGAAACGGTGCGGTAACGGTGACGGCCGTAACGTCATCGCATGAACCGCCCGAGGACCGGCCGCAGGCCTAGTGAGGTGACATGACTGCCGAGACAAGCGTGTACGACCTGCTTGGCGATGACCGCCAGCCGATGCGGGCGGTGACCAGCGCGTTCTACCGGCGGGTGCTCGCCGACGACATCCTCGCGGGATATTTCGCCAGCGTCGACATGGATCGGCAAGCGGTGATGCTGGCCGAGTTCCTTGCGATGGCGTTCGGTGGGCCGCACGCATATACGGGCCGCGACCTGAGGACGGCACATGCCGGGCTACGCGGCCTCACTGACGCGCACTTCGACCGCGTCGTCGCGCACCTGGCAGGCACCCTGCGCGATTACGGCGTCGCCGAAGGCGATGTCGCAACAGTTGGCGCGGTCGCTGAGACCTTGCGCGACGACGTCCTGAACCGCTAAGCGGAGCGGGCAGGTGGACATAGAGCGGCTCAAGAACAACTTCGCCCGCATCGCGATGCACGGTGACGAGGTTCCGCTGCACTTCTACTCCGACCTGTTCCTCAAGCACCCGGAGACGCGGCCGATGTTTCCGGTCTCCATGCAGGCGCAGCGGGCACACCTGGTCGACGCCCTGGCGACCATCGTGTCGAGCGCAGACAACGTAGATAACCTCGCTGCGTTCCTCCGTGACTTAGGCCGCGGCCACCGCAAGTTCGGCACGCTGGCCGCGCATTACCAGGCGGTGGGAGAGAGCCTGCTAGCTACCTTCGCGCACTTCAGTGGCGACTCGTGGGATGCGGAGCTGGCGGCAGACTGGCTAGCCGCTTACGACCTGATCGCGGGCATCATGACTACGGCCGCCCAGGAAGATGAGCAGGACCATCCGGCTTACTGGACCGGGACGGTCGTCGGCCGCGAGTGGAAGGCCTTCGACATCGTGATCCTCACGGTCCGGACTGAACCGCGTCTTGAGTACCTGCCAGGCCAGTCCGTGGGGATCGAGTCACCAGCGCGGCCGCGGCTGTGGCGCTACTACTCGATAGCCAATGCGCCGCGCCCTGACGGTTCGGTCGAGTTCCATGTCAGGCTCGTCGACGGCGGCGCTGTCAGCATGGCGCTGATCGCCGCGACGAGCATTGGCGTGGAGCTGAAGATTGGGCCGCCCGTCGGTGTGCTGCGGCTCGACACCGCATCGGGCAGGGACGTCGTGATGGTCGCGGGCAGCACCGGCCTTGCACCGCTCAAGGCCATGCTCGAGCAAGCGGCAGGGCTGCGGCAGCCACCCCGCGTGCATTTCTTCTTCGGCGCGCGGCACGCCGACGGACTCTATGACCTGTCCACGTTGGAGAAGATGGCGGCGGAGCACCCGTGGTTAACCGTGGTGCCGGCGGTGTCGGACGGTCGATTCGAAGGACAGGCCGGGCCGGTCGCCGACGTCGTGATGCGTCATGGCAGCTGGTCTGGATGTGATGCCTACATCGCTGGCCCCACGGAGATGGTGACGGACATGGCCGCGCGGCTGGGCGCCGCTGGAATGCCGGTCACGCAGATACACGTCGAGGACTTTGGCTGGAGCGAGCCATGACAACGGATGCCTGGTACGACGAGCAGCGGCGAATGACCCCCGATCACGTGCTCGCAGTCACGTTTCCGCCGACGCGATGGAGTCGGCACGGCTTCGAGGAAGAGCCAGTTCGCGCATTCCTGGCCGACGTGCACGCGGAGATGGTACGGCTTATCAACGAGCGATCCTCACTGTGGCAGGAGGTTCAGCGGCTGCGGCGGCGGATACTCGGCAAGGAGACGGGAAACGACGCCATCCTGTTCGGCAAGGACGACGCGCATATCCATGCGGTGCGGATCCTTTCCAATGCCCAGCGCACCGCTGATCGGTACGTTGCCGATGCGCAGGCCTACAGCGGACGGCTGACGGAAGAAGCCCGCGCCCGCCGTGATGAGATCATGGGCCAAGCCCAGCAGCACGCTGACCTGCTGCTTGAGGAGGCACGGACCAGGGCGCGCGCGGCGGCCGTGGACGCGATGAACCACGATGGCCTGCCACCGCAGACCGACCAGGAGCGCCGTGCCGTGCAGGCGGAGCTCGCGTACTTGCGGACCTTCAGCGAGGTGTACCGGCAGCACCTGCGGATCTATACCGAGGACGTACTGCGCACTATCGAAGACTGGGAAGGCAAGGAGCGCGCAGCCGCACGAGAAGTCCCCCTGGCCGCTCACCAGCAGCCGGGGATCGGCTGGCTGCACAGCGGCTAGGTGTCCTGCGGCAGTTCCCTGATCATCTGAATCACTTCGGCGTGTCCGTAGCCATGGTGCCGAGCGAACTCCAGCAACTGCCGTACGTGAGCCACGACGGCGCCGCGTTCGGGCGTGCCGGCCACGGTGATCCCGCGGCCGCGGCGGAACTCCAGTAGCCCTTCCTCACGGAGCAGATGGAGGGCCCGCAAGACAGTGTTCTTGTTCACGCCCAGCACCGCGGCCAGATCCTTAGCCAACGGGAGCCGCTCGCCGGGCGCAGCCTCGCCGTCAGCGATAGCACGACGGATCTGGGTGGCAACCTGTTCGTGCAGCGGTTGCCCCGCCTCCCTGTCAACGTTGACGTCCAACATGGTACTAGTGATAATAGCTCCATCACCTCTGGCCAGCAAGAAGGCTGGCGAGCGGAAGCGGGAGGAGCCGGAGTGATCGCCTCGTCCGCCGAGCGGAACAGGCAATCCGGCATGCCCGTCGACGTGCAGGGCCTGTTTGCCGAGGCGCGCCGCCGCCGCCGCCGCATCCGGGCGACGGCTGGCATCGTCGCGCTGCTACTCGCCGGAACGCTCGCGGGGGCTCTTGCGAGCTGGCGGCACCACGACGTGGCGGCAGGCCGACAGGCTGGCGTTCCGTCCGTCATGACCAGCGGGCACCTCGCGCCCGCGCTCGTTGGCTGGGTCGACTACCGCGGCCGCCTGCACATCGGGAGCCTCGGTACCGGGCGGCAGCGCGTGGTGGCGGCAGCGAGCTCCAATCCCGTTGTCCCGCTGGTCGCGGTCGCTGGTCACCTTTACTGGGCGAACACCGGCGGGACCTACAGACAGATCGAGTCGCTAGACCTGGCAACCGGCCGAGTCCGGAGTCTCGGCTTCGGCATGGCGGTATTCGCTGCGGCCGACAACCGGCACGTGTTCATAGCGCAGACCGGGGAAGCGGTGATAGAGCTCGACGCCGCGGGCGGCGAGTCGCGCAGCCTCAACCTGCCAGCCGGCTGGTTTGTGGCGGGCCTCAATAATGACTTCACCTCGCCCACCGCAGCAGCGGATGGGATCCTCGTTCAGGCCACCGACTCCACCGACTCCGCGCGGGCTACGACACTAGCGATCTGGAACCCCGTTACCGGTCGCCTGACGCCGATCGTGAGGGGCATCAGCGCTGATGGCGGGCTGCTCGGTGCGGTAACTCCACCAGGAGCTCAGTACAGCCTCGTAGCGTGGTGGCGGGGCTCGTGTTTGCCTGAGTCTTGCAGCATCGAGATCACCAATACGGCAACGCTCAAGACCCGCACGATTCTGAGCCCGCTTGGCCACGGCTTTGCGTATGGCGTCGCGTTCTCCCCGGACGGCTCGCGAGTCGCCGCGTTCGTGAACACCCGGGGTCTCGGCGGTAATCCAGCGCCCGCCGAACTGGCGATCATCAGTACCAGCACCGGCGCCGCGCGGCTGGTCCCGCGAGTTTCGGTGCTCGTGGGTATAGACGTCGCGTGGTCCAGATGGCTGCCCGGCGGTCGGGTGCTGCTGGCTGGCGGCGCGGACTTCAGCGGACTCGTCGACACCAAAACGCTGTCAGCAACGCCGTACTATTTTGTCCACGGCCGCGATCGCTTCATCGAGGACAGCCAGGACGTCAACTACTCGGCCGTGGTACTCGCCCAGCGTCCGGGGGTTATGTCTCGATGATCACGTACTGCCACCGGCTGCTGTTAGCGCCGTTCGTGGCGTCGCCGGCGTAGTCGATGCGGAGCCGGTAGTGATAGCCGAGGTCGGCCTGAGACACGTTGACAGTCCCGGCGGCCTTACTGGTGCTACTCAGCTTCCCGCAGGCAGAGAGGGAATTGGCCCGCCAGGCGCCCGAGTAATACTCCTGGATCTCGATCTTGACGCACTGCCCGGCCTTGTTCGGGGCGACGGTGGTGCTGATGCCGAGTGGCTTCGTGCGGTGGAACAGACGATAGGTGATCCCGCTTATCAGCTTGCTGCCGTAGTAGCCGCTGACGGCGGCTGACACCTTGGCCTTCACGATCACGTGCGTAGTGACAGTCGCGGGCACATACTTGGCGTCGCCGGAGAAGACCGCGCTGAACGTCGTATTGCGCGGCGCCGTATAGCTGACTGTCAGGTTGCCAGCCGAGTTCACGCTGCCAGTTTTGAGCAGGCTCTTGGTACTGCTGCCGTCGGCCTGTGCGTAGATCGACACAGTCCGGTTCGTGTATGTCGCGCCTAGGTGCGCGGTGAGGGTGAGGGTGGGCTCGTAGACGAGCGATGTGGAGGGGGTCGTGAGCTTGAGCGAGGCCGGGATGCGCGTCACGGTCACGGTTTGCGAGGCGCTGGCCGGCGCGCTGGTCGCGCTCCCCGCATAGCTCGCGGCGTACATATATGTGCCTGCCGATGGGGGCGTGTCAGTCAGGCTGAAACTGCCCGTAGCCGAGGTGGTCACGTGGAAGGTCGCGGTCGCCGTACCACCCGAGATCGAGCGGACGACAGTGAGCGGCGTACCAGCCGGCAACGGGCCCGTGCTCGCGACCAGGCTGCCGGTCACCGTCACGGGGGTGCTGAGGATGGCAGTCGATGGCCCGGTCAGGCTGAGAGTCGTCGCCGCGAGCTCTGGGGCAGCGATGACGGTCAGTGCATATGACGTTGCCGGGATTCCCTGGGCGATTACGGCGAACAGCTTCGACCCGTCCGGCAGCAAGGCAAGCCCGCGCGCCGCGAGATCCGCGTTCGAACCGGCCAGGCTGAAGGTATTGGCGAGAGTGCCGCCGGCAGGCTGGTACACGTAAACATCGGGCGCGTTCTGAGTTGTGGCACTGCCCGCAGCTACATCGCCCTTGGCGTCGAGCGCGACCGCGTTCGGATAGCTCGTTGTGCCGTAAGAGCCGAGCTGGCTGAGGGTGCTCGTGCTGTAACGGAAGTGTGCATACGGCGCGCCGCAGGCCAGGATGAACTCGGATCCCCCTGGGACCACAGCGAGATCTCGCTGGTTCTCGCAGTTGGTGAAAAACGACGATTGCGCGCGCACAGTCACCGGGTCGACCGTCGTGTCGTAACTCGCGACCGAGGAGGGAGACAGACCCGGTTCGGCGGCGACGAGCACACCGGAGTCTTGGGGGTCAGCGGCCAGCTCAGGGGCGGAATACCAGCCGCCCGTGGCGGCCTGGGGCGCAAACGAGGGTGACGCCGCCGTGAGGTCGATGTCGCCGACAGCCGCCTGACCGACGGTCCCGGTGTCATAGCTGACCCAGATCTTGCCGCTCTGCACGGCGACGTCTTGCGGAGCGTCGCCGGCGGGCAGGGGGTAGGACGCGGTCTGCATGAGGGATGTGGTGCTGATTGCCGAGACGGCATCCGCGCCGCGGAGGGCCGCGTAAATGGCGGAGCCGTCGGGGGACAGGGCTATACCCATGACACCGGTCTGGCCGGTGATGGTGGTGACCACATGGCCGGCGAGGTCGGTGACCAAGACGCCGTTCTGGCTGCTGCTGCCCTGGCTGAAGAAGATGTGGCCGTGGGCGGGATCCACCACCATCTGGTAGTAGCTGGTGATCGGAAGCGACGCCGGGGAGGCAGCCGGAGCAGCCTGCGCGCCGCCTGACGGCACAAGGCCGACGAGGCTTGTTGCCCCGATCAGGCAGGGGACGACCAGTTTGACGATCTTGCGCATGGCTTATCCAACTTAGGCAGGCACCGCTCCTACCGCGGCGCGATTATCGTACTGATGATTCGCGGTGCCACAACCGACAATATCGGCATATGACTAGCTGTATTCCGATTGGAACGCTGCGTCAGGCGGTGCGGCGGACGCCCGGGCTGGCCCTCACGTCGGCCTCAGGGTGCGGGCGAGGCGCTACGGGCCTGCCGGCGCGAGGAGTGTGAAGAATGGTGGCGCGACCCCTGGTCAGGCCGGCGAATAGGGCAGCCAGTCCAGCGAAATGTCCGAACGCTACGACATAACGGGCCGTTAAGCTGCGGTCAAGCCAATCGAGGGGTGGAGGCCCAATTGCCGGAGCGCCCGAAGATGTCACCCCACGACAAGCTGATGATGGAAAAGCTGCGCTTGGCCAGGGACGGCAGTCCCGGCACGGCGACCATTCTGGCGCTTGGGTCTGACGTCCCTCGCACCGCCACGATCAGGGTCCAGCCAGATAATGGCGAGATTTTCGAGACGACAACTCAGATCCTCAAGGGGCACCTTGAGGTTGGCCAGAGCGTCCGCGTGCGGTTCAATCGGGCCCATCATTCCAAGGTCGTATTGCTGAACACCGCTTCGGTCGGCGGCTTGTGGCACGTTCCCGCGCACTGTCCGGACTGTGGCGCCCCCGTCGATGAGGCCGTAGCGTCGGTGGCGGCGCATCCGATCTGCACGTACTGCCAGCACTCGCTGCCACGCGATCCGGCCTGACCCGACCAGCCGACGCCACGGACAACCCGCGGTGCGCATCTGCCCGCGGATGCGAACGGCAAGCGCCTAGAGGTCGAACCGGAAGATCGTTGGCTTCTCCGTTGAGGAACTGCCGGTCTCCCCCCCGGCGCTCATCGAACGTTCCAGGACAAGCTGGCGAGGCGCCGGAGTAGCACGAGCCGGTTCTGATCCTGGCTTCGATGCGCTGACGTACGCGGATTCTGTGTCCGAGGGGGGACTTGAACCCCCATGCCCTTTTGGGGCACTAGCACCTCAAGCTAGCGCGTCTGCCTATTCCGCCACCCGGACGTGGGCTCTGCCTGGAAGCTGAGCCGGCCTCACGATAGCAAATCCGGACACCTTCCGGCGACGCCGCCGAGTCAGGAGCAGCGGACCCGCCGCCTGCGGGTACGGACAGAAGGTGCGACCATGGCGAGATGAGCGAGAGTATGCCCGCCCCACGTGCCCGTGGTTCCGCAGCAGAGGACGAAGTCGCGGCTCTCGCCAGCGAGTTGATCAGGATCGACTCCAGCAATTTCGGCGATCACTCCGGGCCGGGCGAACGAGCAGCCGCCGAGTATGTAGCCGGGCTGCTCGCTGAGGCGGGGCTAGAGCCCACCGTTCTCGAGTCACACCACAAGCGCGCCAGTGTCGTAGCGCGGATCGCCGGTACCGACCCGAGCAGGCCGGCCCTGCTCATCCACGGCCACCTCGACGTAGTCCCGGCCGATGCGGCTGACTGGCGGATGCACCCCTTCTCCGGCGAGATCACCGAGGACTGCGTGTGGGGCCGCGGCGCCGTCGACATGAAGGACATGGATGCCATCGTGCTGGCCGTTCTGCGGCAGCGACTAACGGAGGGCCGCCGCCCGCCCCGCGATGTAGTCGTCGCCTTCCTGGCCGACGAGGAGGCCGGCGGCACCTGGGGAGCCCGCTGGCTTGTCGACAAGCACGCCGATCTCTTCGAAGGCGTGACCGAGGCGATCGGCGAAGTAGGCGGTTTCAGCGTCACCATCGGCGGCAAGCGCTTGTACCTGGTCCAGACAGCGGAAAAGGGCATGGCCTGGATGCGCCTGTCTGCTCAGGGGAAGGCGGGGCACGGCTCGATGATCAATTCCGAGAACGCGGTCACCGAAGTCGCCGAGGCGGTCGCCCGGATCGGGCGTTATGAGTGGCCGATCAGGGAGACCGAGGCCGCCTTCGCCTTTGCGCGCGAGGCCTGCCAGGCCCTTGGCGTCGACTTCGACCCGAAAGATCCCGCCGCTGTGCTCGGCAAGCTCGGGCCGATCGCCAAGATGGTCGGCGCGACGCTCACCAACACCGCGAACCCGACCATGCTGTCGGCTGGCTACAAGGTCAACGTGGTTCCTCAGGTCGCCGCCGCTCAGGTCGACGGCCGCTTCTTGCCGGGTTACGAGGAGGAGTTCCTCCGCGAGGTCGACGCGCTGATCGGCGCCGGGGTCAAGCGGGAAGACGTGCACCACGACATCGCGGTCGAGACCAGTTTCGACGGCGACCTCGTGCACGCGATGGCGCGGGCCCTCGCCAAGGAGGACCCGGACGGGCGGATGGTGCCGTACTGCCTTTCGGGCGGAACTGACGCGAAGTCGTTCGCCCGGCTGGGCATCCGCTGCTTCGGGTTCTCCCCGCTGCGGCTGCCGCCCGACCTGGACTTCGCCGGCATGTTCCACGGCGTCGATGAGCGGGTTCCGGTGGACGCGCTCCGGTTCGGTGTGCGCGTGCTGGACGATTTTATCGATCTTTGTTAAGGCCGTTCCGTTTATTGGCGCATGCACGATGAGTAGTGCTATCGTGACTCATTGTGCGGGGTCGGCATCCCCGGGGCGCCAATCCCTGTTCCATAGCAGCGCCCCGGTCAGCGGTCTCGCGCCCTGGCGGGTCATCGGGACGACCTATCTCTATGGCCTTCGCCAGCTGGCCGACAAGGAGGGTCGCCTGTGTTGCCGGAACAGGGTCGAAGCCAGCCACTGCCGGTCCGCAGCCGCGCCAGGCCGGGGCGGCACGGCGCCGCGGCTAGCAGCGCGCGGATTGGGCGTCCTGGCTACCTGACCCTCTCGGCCAGCGGCGGGTACTCGCCCGCTCCGGTGGCCACGGCCAGGGTCGCGCTGGCGCCCCAGACCGTGGCCACCACCTGCTGCAGAGTCTGAGCCAGGCAAGGTTGGCACCGAACGCAATTCCTGAGCGCATGCCCGGGTCGCGGCCTAATCTCTAAACGCCGTTTGGGCGGCCCTGTTGTTGCTGACACATGTTGCTGACACATAAGAAGAGGTAGAGCCAATGAAGGGTTTTGCTGCTCGCCGTAACAGCGAGATAGCGCAGGACCGGGAAGAGGACAGCGCGCCACCGCAGCCGAGCGCGGCGGCCAAGACCAGCTCGGACCCATTCGCGAACGAAGCGGCTGAACTGCTGCTCCGTCCCTTCCCCGCGATGGAAGCCAGCTTCGAGATCTTGACCGCGGAGGGCGATGATCGCGACGCGCCCTCGCTGACTGCGGTCGCATCTGAGCCTCGGCCAGCTGGACGGCGCGGCGCTGGCCGTCACGCAGCGCCATCATCGGGCTTGGGCAGCCGGTTGGCCGGCAAGCGTGCGTCTCGCTAGCGGGCCGGGCAATCAGGCGCCGTCCAGCGACGGATCACCGCGCTCGGCGCCGGGAACTCGTCCCGCGTACCCGCCTAAGCCGCTTCGACGGCCGGGAGGCCACTGAAGGGCGAGCTGGGCCCTGGCTTGCCGGATTATCAGCCGACGTAGTGTGGCTTTGCGGCTGCCGTCGGGATAAAGACGCATCCGGGAGAGCTCCCAGTTGCCATACTCGGCGTGATCGGTCAGAATCCGACGCGCTATGTCCCGCGAGGTACCGCGCGGCAAATAGAGCACCAGGTACGAGTACTCCGCCATCAACTTATTGTGCGCGCTGAGCGGGATGGTTCAATCACCTTGACGGAATCCGCCGGCCACCTGGAGGAGACCCAGGGCGGGTCCAGGGAACAGGCTGACGCCGGCCGCTGGTTAACGTGCTGGAGAGGGAACGGGGTCGTCTTCGATCGGGTCGCGTACAAGACCGGAGCCGTGCCCGAGTAGAAAGGCCAGAGCGCCGGGTTGCAGCAGCCTTCGCTGCGGTAGCCTCCTGGGCGATTCGTGGATGTAGAGGGTGGGAGAGTTGACAGCAGGGACCGAGCAAACCGCCGAGAGCCCCCGGGCCGGGGCCAACGGCGGTAACAAGCTGGTCATCGTCGAGTCGCCGCGGAAGGCGCGGACGATCGCCGGCTTCCTCGGCAAGGGCTACACGGTCGAGTCGAGCATCGGTCACATTCGCGATATGCCTGACAAAGCGGCCGAGATACCGACGAAGTACCGAGGCGAGCCATGGGCCCGTCTGGGCGTCGACGTCGACAACAACTTCGAGCCGCTGTACGTGGTGAACTCCGACAAGAAGCAGCAGGTCTCCAAGCTCAAGCAGCTGCTCAAGAACGCCGACGAGCTTCTGCTCGCGACTGACGAGGACCGCGAGGGCGAGGCCATCGCCTGGCACCTGATGGAGGAGCTCAAGCCTCGGGTGCCTGCCAAGCGAATGGTGTTTCACGAGATCACGCCGGAGGCGATCGCGCAGGCTGTCGCCTCGCCGCGCGACGTCGACCAAGGCCTGGTCGAGGCGTATCAGACGCGGCGGGTGCTGGACCGGCTGTACGGCTACGAGCTGTCGCCGGTGCTGTGGAAGAAGGTCATGCCGCAGCTATCCGCGGGCCGCGTCCAGTCCGTGGCGGTCCGGCTGGTCGTAGACCGCGAGCGGGAGCGGATCGCGTTCCGGCCTGCGCAGTACTGGGACCTCGAGGCCGAGTTCGAAAAGATCAACAAGGACGGCCTTGCCGCGGCGGACGTCGCGTCGTTCAC
Organism: Streptosporangiaceae bacterium; assembly: GCA_035472835.1. Classification (GTDB taxonomy): domain Bacteria; phylum Actinomycetota; class Actinomycetes; order Streptosporangiales; family Streptosporangiaceae; genus JAJYUU01. Next base: position 56,175 of record DATIOU010000042.1, read on the forward strand.
TGCGACGCTGGCGTCGGTCGACGGACGCCGGGTGGCGCAAGGCCGCGACTTTACGTCGACCGGTGAGCTGCGCGATGGCGACGAGAACGGTCGCGGCCGGATCCTGCACCTCGACGGTGGCGCTGCTGCGGCATTGCGCCACCGGCTCTCGACCGCGTCGTTCACGGTCAAGTCGGTCGAGCGCAAGCCGTACCGGCGCTCGCCTTACGCTCCGTTCCGTACCACGACCCTGCAGCAGGAGGCGTCGCGCAAGCTGGGCTTCTCAGCCAAGTACACGATGCAGGTTGCGCAGCGTCTCTACGAGAACGGCCACATTACTTATATGCGGACCGACTCGATCACGCTATCGCAGACGGCCTTGAACGCAGCCCGAGCGCAGGCGCGCCATCTCTACGGCGCGGAGTACGTCCCCGACGCGCCACGGCTTTACGACAGCAAGGTCAAGAGCGCCCAGGAGGCACACGAGGCGATCCGCCCGGCGGGCGATCAGTTCAAGACGCCCGCCCAGTCCGGCCTCTCAGGTGACGAGCTCCGCCTGTATGACCTCGTTTGGAAGCGCACCGTGGCGTCGCAGATGAAGGACGCCACCGGCGAGTCGGTCTCGGTCCGCGTGCTTGGCGCGGCCGACGCGCACGAGCCCATCCTTGTCGGCATGAGCGCGCAGGGTGCGCTGGCCAACGGGGCGCCCGACAGCGTTCCCGGCCGGGAGGCCGAGTTCGGCGCGTCTGGCAAGGTCATCACCTTTCACGGCTTCCTCAAGGCCTACGTCGAGGGGGCCGACGACCCGAACGCCGAGCTGGACGACAATCAGCGCCGGCTGCCGCCGCTTGCTGAGCGCGAACCTCTCGCGGCGACGAACCTCGAGTCCGCCGACCACGCGACGAGGCCGCCGGCCAGGTTCACCGAGGCGACGCTCATCAAGGAGCTGGAAGACAGAGCCATCGGCCGTCCGTCGACCTACGCCTCGATCATCGGCACGATTCTCGACCGCGGCTACGTGTTCAAGAAGGGCACCGCGCTGGTCCCGTCGTTCGTCGCATTCGCCGTGGTGGCGCTGCTCGAACGGCACTTTGCGCATCTCGTCGACTACGAGTTCACCGCGAAGATGGAAGACGCGCTGGACGACATAGCCAACGGCGAGGCCGAGCGCGTGCCGTGGCTGCGCAGGTTCTACTTCGGCGCGGACGGCGAGGAGGGCCTCAAGGACTTGGTCAGCGACCTGAGCGAGATCGATGCGCGCGATGTCAGCTCGTTCCCGCTCGCCGGCACCGACATCGTCGTGCGGGTTGGCCGGTACGGACCGTACCTTGAGCGGGACGGCCAGCGCGTCAACGTCCCTGAGGGCACGGCGCCCGACGAGCTGACGCCGGAATTCGCCGCCGAGCTGCTCGACCGGCCTACCGGCGACAAGATTCTTGGCTCGGACCCGCAGACCGGCAAGACGATCGTCGCCAAGGCCGGCCGCTACGGACCGTACGTGACCGAGGTGCTGGACGATGACGCTACCGCTGGGTCAGCTAGCACAGCAGCGAAGCCGCGGACAGCGTCGCTGCTGAAGTCGATGGACCTGGACAGCGTCACGCTTGACGACGCGCTGCGGCTACTCACCCTGCCCCGCTCGCTCGGCGATCTCGAGGGCGAGCCGGTCACCGTGCAGAACGGGCGCTACGGCCCGTACGTCAAGCGCGGCAGTGAGAGCCGGTCGCTGGAGTCTGAAGAGCAGATGTTCGCGATCACGCTGGAGGAGGCCAAGGCGCTGCTGGCACAGCCGAAGCCCAGGGGGCGCGCAGCCAGGGCGGCGGCGGCGCCGCCGCTGCGGGAACTTGGCGAGGACCCCGCGACCAGCAAGCCGATCGTGCTGCGAGAGGGCCGCTTCGGCCCGTACGTGACTGACGGTGAGACAAACGCCTCGCTGCGCAAGGGTGACACGGTCGAGGCGATCACCCCGCAGCGCGCTGTCGAGCTCCTGGCCGAGCGCCGTGCCGCCGCGCCCGCCCCCAAGCGGAAGGCCGCGACGCGGTCGACGAAGACCACGACTGGGAAGGCCGCGGCTGGCAAAGCCGCGGCTGGCAAAGCCGGGCCGGGCGGGACCAGGACCCGCAGCACGAAGAAGCCGTAGCCGAGGATGGCCAGGACACGTAGGTCAGGAATTCGCGGGACCGAGGCTCGGGCCAACGACCCGAGCCTGCGGGCCTACTTCGGCGCCGGCTGGCCGGTTCGCCTAAGCCTGCCGAGGCCGGTGAGACACGACCAGCTGGGCCGGCCCCGTTGCCATTCGATTTCGCCTGTGGGAAAGACCGCAGCTTTGGGCTGTGCGCTACCCTTCCTTGGCCAGGCCTATAGCCTGGCCCGGTGAACTTTAGATCCCCTTTGGCCGCTCGTGGCACTGGCGTGCTCTCGATCACGCCGTTCCGGCGCCTCTGGATCGCGCTGTCGCTGTCCAGCCTGGGGGATTGGCTGAGTCTGCTGGCGCTGTCAACACTGGCCGTGAAGCTGGGGGGCGCCAAGGGCAGCGCCTACGCCGTCAGCGGCGTCTGGCTCACATCGCTGCTGCCCGCCCTGATCTTCGGCCCGCTGGCCGGTGCCGTGGCCGACAAGTTCGATCGCCGGATGAACATGATCATCGGCGACGTGGTCAGGGCCGTGCTGTACGTCTCGATCCCGATCAACTTGTCGGTGGGCTTCGCTAACCAGCTGACCTGGATGTACATAGTCCAGTTCCTGGCCTCCAGCGCCTCGCTGTTCTGGACCCCGGCGAAGGACGCGTCGGTACCGAATCTGGTCCCGCCCGAGAAGCTCGAGCAGGCGAACCAGCTCAGCCTGTTCACCACGTACGGGACAGCACCGATCGCGGGCTTGGTGTTTTTCCTGCTGGCGCTCGTCAGCCGTGCGCTCGGCCACATCTCGCACTACTTCTCGACCAACCAGGTAAACCTCGCGCTCTACTTCAACGCGGTTACATTCGTGGTGTCAGCGCTGACCATTGTCATGCTGCGCGAGCTACGCCGCCGGCGGGCGGGCTCCATCTCAACCCCATCGGTGCTGAAGTCCATCTGGGAGGGCTGGAAGTACCTCGGCAAGACCCAGGTCGTGCGCGGCATCGTCGTCGGCATGACAGGTGCGTTCGTGGCCGGCGGGGCTGTTGTCGGACTTGGGCCGTCGTATGTGCGCTATACGCTGGGCGGCGGCAGCGCTGGCTGGGGAGCGGTGTTCGCCGCCATCTTCTTCGGGCTGGCCCTCGGCATGTTCTTCGGCCTGCGCGTGCTGCGGGGTTTCTCCAGGCGGCGGCTGTTCGGCGTCTCCATCATGTTCGCGGCCTTGCCGCTGGCGCTGGCCGCGCTCATTCCCAACCTGGTTGTGGTGACGATCCTAGTCATCCTGCTTGGGGCGTGCGCGGGCGTTGCGTACGTGACCGGCTACACGGTTGTGGGGCTGGAGGTCGACGACGACACGCGGGGGCGCACGTTCGCGTTCCTGCAGTCGGCGATCCGGGTCATCCTGTTCGCAGTGGTTGCGATCGCGCCGGCGCTCGCCGGTGCGTTCAACGCGGTGGTCCGCGCGATCGGCATACCCACAGTGCGGATCGGCGACGTTGCTTACCTGAATATCGGCTATAACCTGGTTCTCCTCCTCGCTGCGGCCGTCGCTGTGCTGCTCGGCCGCGCCTCGTACCGGCAGATGGATGACCGCCGGGGCGTGCCGTTGCTGGCCGATCTCGGCTCGGCATTGCGGCACGCCACTCCGGCGGTGAACGGCAATGGCAGGAGTAACGGCATGCGCAGGCGACATGCACGCAGAACCGAAAGCAGCGTCCCCGCGGCGCCGATCACCCCGGTGCGACGTTATCCGGGCAGGTTCCTCGCTCTTGAGGGTGGCGAGGGCGCGGGGAAGTCAACTCAGGCGAGGTTGCTGGCGATCTGGCTTCGTGACCAGGGGTATGACGTCGTCACGACCCACGAGCCAGGCGCGACGAAGGTCGGCATGCGGTTGCGGGCCCTGCTGCTCGATACCGCGCACGCCGGACTGTCGCCGCGGGCCGAGGCGCTGATGTACGCGGCGGACCGGGCCGAGCACGTGAAGGCTGTCATCATTCCGGCCCTGGAGCGCGGCGCGATCGTCGTCACCGACCGCTATGTTGACTCTTCGCTGGCTTATCAGGGCGCCGGGCGGCAGCTGCCCGTCTCGGAGATCGCGGCCGTGAACAAGTGGGCGACCGGCGGGCTCACGCCGGACCTCACCATCCTGCTGGATGTGCCGCCCTTGACCGGCCTAGGCAGGCGACTGAGCTCGGCCGACCGGCTCGAGTCCGAGCCGGTGGAATTCCATCAGCGGGTGCGCACCGGCTTCGTGGCGCTGGCGAACGCGGCTCCCGACCGGTACCTCTTCCTCGACGCCTCCCGGTCCGAGACGGAGGTCAGCCGGGACATCCAGACGCGGGTACGCGAGCTGCTGCCGGACCCCGTCCCGTTCGCCGCCGAAGAGAACACTGGCTCCTTCCCGGCGATACGCGAGTGACAGATCCCGTGCCGTCGGCGGTGTTCGGTGAGCTGGCCGGCCAGGAGATCGTGGTCGAGCAGCTTCAGCGCGCCGTCGCGGCCAGTGCTTCGTCCGTCGCTGCCGTCTCGTCGGCTCCGTCTGCGTTGTCGGGAACGGTTGGCCGCGGGCCGGCGAGCCGGGGGATGACGCATGCCTGGCTGTTCACCGGGCCGCCTGGGTCGGGACGCTCGCTGGCCGCCCGCGCCTTCGCGGCCGGGCTCCTCTGTGACCGGCAAGGCTGCGGCGAGTGCCCGTCGTGCCGCCAGGTCGCCGGCGGCGCACACGCCGACCTGCTGCTTGTTCGACCGGACGGGTTGTCCTATGGCGTTCGGCAGACCAGGGACCTAGTGCTCAAAGCCGCAGCCGCGCCGGTCTACGGCCGGTGGCGGATCGTGCTCTTCGAAGACGCCGACAGGTGCACGGAGCGGGCAGCGAACGCCCTGCTCAAGGCCATCGAGGAGCCATCACCGCGGACAGTCTGGCTGCTATGCACGCCCTACGCCGACGACCTGCCGACGACAATCAGGTCGCGGTGCCGGCTGGTGGGTCTGGCGACACCGCGCACGGCCGCGGTGACCGAGGTGCTCGAGCGCGAAGGCATACCGGCCGAGCGGGCGCGGGCGGCAGCGCTCGCGGCGCAAGGTCACATCGGCCGCGCGCGCCGGCTGGCGACCGACGAGGAAGCAGCCCGCAGGCGCGGTGAGGTGCTGCGGGTGCCAGGCCAGGTCGAGAGCCTCGGCGACGCGCTAAAGGCAGCGGCGGCTCTGGTCAAAGCCGCCGACGCGGAAGCCACCGTGACGACTGAAGAGCTAGACGAGCCGGAGCGGGAGGCGCTGCGGCGCGCATTCGGCGAAGGCTCGACCGGGAAGGGTGTGGCCGCGGCATTGCGCGGCGGCGCCGGAGCGCTGCGGGAGCTCGAGGACCGGCAGAAGTCGCGGGCGACGCGGCTCAAGCGCGACGCGCTGGACCGGGCACTGCTGGATCTGGCCGGGTTCTATAGAGACGTGCTCGCGCTGCAGCTAGGCGCGTCCGTCGAACTGGCTAACGAGATGCGCGGCGAGGAGCTCCGGGCGCAGGCGGCCGCTGCCGGTCCCGGCGACACGGTCCGGCGCATCGAGGCCATCATGCGGTGCCGGCAGCGGCTCGAGGTCAACGTCGCGCCGCTGCTCGCCGTCGAGGAGCTGACCCTAGCCCTGGCTGGGTAGAGCCTTCGCGAAACGCTGGGTAGAGCCTTCGCGAAACTGAGCCTGCGCCCAGAAAGCGGGCAGCAGGCTCAGTCCGCCTGGTGCCTCGAGCTAGACGTTCTTGCACTCACCTCCGTGGGTGCCGTAGAAGCCTGGACCGGCGAGCCCGGGCCCGGTGATGTCCGGCTTAGCGGCGTTACCACTCGGATACGCCGTGTCGAACCACTCGGTGAAGAAGTGCCCGAGCAGGCTCCTGCACGCCGCGCTCTTGTTCGGCAGGCCACTCTGGAAGGCATCCTCGAACTTCGTCTCGGTGATCGAGCCGCCGCCGTAGGTCTGCTGGATGTGCTGCAGCACCTTGGTGAAGCGGTCGGTGCCAAGGATCTGCCAGAGCGCAATGTAGGCCGTGGCCGGCCGCGCGTACGTCGGGCTGTTGTCGAACAGCGACACCGGCATGGGGTTGGACGGTGCCTCGGCCCAGAAGCTGCTGCTCCTGGCGTAGTTCGTGTTGAACCGAGCGATCAGGCTGGCCTGGAAGGCGGCCTGCCCGGCGGCGGTGCCAGGACCGCCGGCAGCGATCTCGGCGTTACGCGCTACCAGCATGTACTGCGCCAGAGTGGCCATGCCTTCCTTGAAGAAGGTCATCGTGTAGCCGCTCTCGGTAACATTGTCGCCCCACCATTGATGCATGTTCTCGTGGTAGAGGGTGCTCAGGCCGGCCCGGCCGCCCGCGAAGGTGATCATCGTCTGCATCTCCTCCTCGAAGCTGGCGGGGGGAGTGCCGACCACAACACCGTCCGTGTCGAACGGGAACGGCCCGTTGAACTGGCTCTCGAAGTTAGTGATGGCCTGCAGCTGAT
>DATIOU010000043.1:0-34189 GCA_035472835.1 Streptosporangiaceae bacterium
GCGCCGAGTGCGCTGGAGGGACTGGCCGACCAGCGAACCCACATTTCCCTTCTGACCGGCGACCTGGCGGCGCTTCCGCTCGAGCTCGACGCGATCTACCGGTTCATGATCGACGAGTGCGGCGCCACGATCGGGGCGGCGATCAAGGTCCTGGCAGAGGCCGGCGCGATGCCAGCGCTGGTGCACTGCAGCGCCGGCAAGGACCGGACCGGCGTCGTCGTCGCGCTGATCCTGGCCCTGCTCGGCGTACCGGACGAGGTGATCGCCGCCGATTACGAGCTCAGCGCGGCCAACCTCGACACCGAGAACACGCCTGCCATCGCGCAGCTTCAGGCGAGCACCGGCCTCGGCGCGGACCTGACCAGGGCGCTGCTGAGCAGCCCGGCTTCGCTCATCCTTGACGTCCTGGCCTGGACGCGCGAAGCCAGCGGTTCGGTCGACGGCTACCTGCTCGCCCGCGGACTCAGTGAGGCTGACCTGGACCGGCTTCGCGTGGCGCTGCTGGTCTGACCAGCAAACGTTCGCCCGGCTCAAGCCGTCCTGTTACGTCAGCTAACGTCTGATCATGGCGTTCGACGACCTAGACCGGCGCATCGTGGCCGCGCTCGTCGACGACGCGCGGGCAACGTACGCGGAGGTCGGCGCCATCGTGGGGCTATCGGCGCCGGCGGTCAAGCGCCGAGTCGACCGACTGCGCGCCTCCGGCGCCATCACCGGCTACTCCGCCCAGGTCGATCCGGCGGCGCTGGGCTGGACGACCGAGGCGTATGTGGAGCTGTTCTGCCGGGGCCGCACCTCTCCAGGTGACATCGGGGCCGCGGTGGCTAAGCACCCGGAGGTTATCGACGCCTGCACGATCACCGGCGAGGCCGACGCCCTCCTGCACATCAGGGCCGCCGACGTGCGCCACTTTGAGCAGGTGGTCGAGCGAATCGGGGCCGAACCCTTTGTCGTCCGAACACGGAGCGTCATCGTCTTGTCCAGACTCGTGCATCGACCAGACGTGCTGCCGCCTGATACGGGCGGCTGAGAGCGCCAGTTCGGCACGCTTGTCCCGAATATCTGCCGAATGGCGGTTCTGGTCGTTCCTATCGGCTACAGTCTTGGCCATGACTGAGCGTCATGACGACCCCCCAGGCAACGGCCGCCGCATGACCACAGGTGAGTTCCGCGCCGCACCGGATACCTCGGCGAGCACCGCTCAGTTCCGAGCGTTCGCGGAGGACAGGTCCGAGGTCACCGGGACATGGGACGCCCGGGTGCCAGGCCGTAACCCGGCCAAGGTCGCCATGCTCGCCGTCGGCGTGCTCGTGGTGGTAGCGATCGTCGCGATCCTCGTCGCCACCCTGGGCTAACAGGCCCCGCCCCGGCCGCCTACTTCCATGGCCGTCGCGACTAGCGTCGCGACGGCATGTTTGTATTGGCAGTCATGACCGCCTCGCGAGGTGCCGACGCGGCGGCGCAGCCTCCCGGCGGAACAGAGTCAGAGGAAGAGAAGAGCAGGCTCACCGCGCTCGAGGGCCTGGCCGCGCTCTCGCTGGACGCGCTCTCCTCGGTGGCCTACGGGCCGCAGGCGATCATCATCGTGCTCGCGACTGCGGGCGTGGCGGCACTGCACTACACGCTGGCGGTCACGCTCGCGATCGTGGTCCTCCTGGTCGTGCTGGTCATCTCCTACCGGCAGGTCATCGAGGCGTTCCCGAATGGCGGCGGCGCGTACGCGGTGTCGAAGGCCCACCTCGGCGTCAAGCCGAGCCTGGTCGCTGCCGCATCGCTCGTGGTCGACTACGTGCTGAACGCCGCTGTCGGAGTCTCGGCTGGCGTCGAAGCGCTGACATCCGCGTTTCATCCCTTGTACGCGGATCGGGTGTGGCTGTGCCTGGGCGTGCTCGCGTTGATCACCGGCGCGAACCTGTGGGGCGTCGCGGAGTCGGCGCGACTGTTCATCGCGCCGACGATCCTGTTCATCATCGGCATCTTCGCGGTCATCATCGGGGGGCTGATCCGGCCGCACCCGCTGCCGTTCCCCCAGGGATCGGCGTCCTCGAGCACGCTGACGGTGGGCATTCTGCTGCTGCTGAGGGCGTTTGCGTCCGGGTCTTCGGCGCTGACCGGCGTGGAGGCGATCGCGAACGCCGTGCCCGAGTTCAAGGCGCCGCGTGTACGGCGGGCCCAGCACACCGAAGTCGGGCTGGGCGTCATCCTCGGCCTCATGCTCATCGGCATCGCGCTGGTGGCGGACAAATTCAAGGCCGAACCGTCAACCACGGTGACTACGCTTGCCCAACTCACTCAGGGCGCGCTCGGGCACAATTTCGTCTTCTACGCGATCCAGCTGATCACCACCATTCTGCTGGCACTGGCCGCGAATACCTCGTTTGGCGGGCTGCCGGTGCTGGCCTCGCTGCTCGCTACCGACAACTATCTGCCGCACCTGTTCTTCCTGCGCGCGCAACGGCAGGTACACAGGTACGGCGTCATCGTGCTCGCGATTGCTGCCGCCATCCTGCTCGTCGTCACGCAGGGCAGTACACAGGCGCTGATTCCCGTGTTTGCCATCGGGGTGTTCGTCGGGTTCACGCTGTCGCAAGCCGGAATGGTCAGGCACTGGCGCGAGCGGCGCGGACCTGGCTGGCAAGGCCGCGCCGTCATCAACGGTGTCGGCGCCGTCTTCACGCTGGCAGCGCTCGTCATCGAGCTAGTCAGCAAGTTCACGGAGGGCGCCTGGCTGGTCGTCCTCGTGATACCGCTGCTCGTCCTGTGGTTCGACCGGATACATAAGATCTACCGGCGGATCGGCGCGGCGCTGGAGATCGGGCAGATCCCGCCGCGACCGGAACCACGCAGCGCCTTGGTCGTCGTGCCGGTGGGCACCATGTCCAGGCTCGTACAGGCCGGCCTCTCCGCTGCCTTGGCGATTGGCGACGAAGTAGTGGCGGTGACCGTGTGCTACGACGATGAGGAGGCGGAGCAAGCGGCGTTCCACCTGCATCAGCAGTGGGACGAGTGGAACCCAGGCGTGCCGCTCGTGACCCTGCACACGAGTCACCGCTCGCTCGGGCCGCCGGTTGTCGAGTACCTGCGCGAACTCGAGCAAGCGGCAACCCATGACCAGCTCGTGGTGCTGATTCCCGAGGTGCAGGCGGCGCACCCATGGCAGCGCGCGCTGCACAATCAGCGCGGCTTCGTGCTTGAGCAGGCGATTCATCGCGGCACGGAGAACGTGGTGATCTGCCGGCTACGCTACCGGCTCGCGGCGATCGCGGCCGACGTCAGCCAGCCCGGTGGCGACGGTGCCAGCCCCGGCGCGGTGCCTGGCAAGGCCGGGCCCGAGCTGCCGCGCATCGAGCTACCGCCCGGCCAGCAGCGCCCTGGCTAGCCATGGTCGGATCAGCCACCGTCCGGATCTGGCTGGTACCGGTATCCCATGCCTGGCTCGGTCAGTAGCCAGCGCGGCCGCGCCGGATCGGGCTCGAGCTTGCGCCGCAGCTGCGTCATGTACAGGCGGAGGTTACCGGTGGCCTCGGCGTACCCGGGTCCCCACACCTCGGCGAGTAGCTGCTGCTGGCTGAGCAGTTTGCCGGGGTTACGGAGCAGCACCTCGAGCAAGTGCCATTCGGTGGGAGTCAGCCGAACGGCCCCGTTCCCGTCATGATCGGAGCGTGCGCCGACCGGACTCCGCACGACTCGCTTGGCGGCCAGGTCAACGACGAGGTCGCCGAGCCTGACTTGCGGCATGTCGCCGTCCGCGCCCGCGCGCCTGGTCACGGCCCGCATCCGGGCGAGCAGCTCGTCCATGCCGAACGGCTTGGTCACGTAGTCGTCGGCGCCGGCGTCCAGCGCCTCGACCTTGTTGGTGCTGTCGGCCCGGCCAGACAGCACGATGATCGGCGCGTCGGTCCAGCCGCGAAGGCCATGGATGACGTCGACGCCGTCGAGGTCCGGCAGGCCCAGGTCCAGGATGACGAGGTCAGGCGGATGCTTCGCCGCGACCTCCAGTGCTTCGCTGCCGCTCGCGGCCGTGTGCACGTCGTATTCGCGTACCCGCAGGTTGATCCGCAGTGCCCGGATAATCTGCGGTTCGTCGTCAATGACCAGGACCGTTGTCACGGGACCAGAGTGCCACGCCGCGCTGCCATGCCGCCGGATCAGGCCGTGGAGGCGCTGTCGATGGCTGGGTAGTCACGGCCCGCTGAGCTGACCGCCCGCTCCGCGCTTCCGGGAACGGGGCCGCTGGGGCCAGGCACCGCAGGCAGCGACAGGGCCATCGTGAGCCCGCCACCGGGGGTGTCTTCGGGTTCGAGCGTGCCGCCCATCGCCTCGGTGAGCCCGCGCGACAGCGCCAGCCCGAGGCCGACGCCCGTCGTATTGTCGGTGTCGCCGAGCCGCTGGAACGGCACGAACATCTGATCCCTGTTTTCTTCCGGGATGCCGGGCCCGCGGTCGATGATGCGCAGCTCCACCCGGTCCCGCAGCACGCTGCCGGTCAGCGCTGGCGGCGAGTCCGCTGGCGAGTACCGCAGCGCGTTGGCGATGAGATTGGCGATGACCCGCTCCAGGATGCCAGGGTCCACGGCGACCTCCGGCAGGTCCTCGGCGATGTCGATCGCCACGATCCGAGCGGCTGGGCCCAGGTCATCGAGCGATCGCGCCACGATCTCCGAGATGTCGGCAGGCCGCGGGAACACGGCCAGCGCGCCAGCCTGGAGCCTGCTCATGTCGAGCAGGTTGTCGACCAGGCGAGCCAGCCGGTCCAGTGACTCGTCGGCGGTGGCCAGCAGCTCGTTCTCGTCCTCGGCGTCCCACTGGATGTCGCGAGAACGCAGGCTGGTGACCGCTGCCTTGGCCGAGGCGAGCGGCGTCCGCAGATCATGGCTGACCGCGGCCAGCAGCGCCGTGCGGACGCGGTCCGCCTCGGCGATGGGCCGGGCCGCTTCGGCCGCTTCGGTGAGCCGGCCTTGCTCCAGCGCTGCGGCGGCGTACGCGGCGAACGCGCCGAGTACCCGGCGGTCGGTGGCGGGCAGATGGCGGCCGCGCATGACGAGGATGAGGTCGTCACCGACCGGTATCTCGACGTCGGCGTCTTCCGGCCGGGCCACCGGGCGCTCGCCCGAGACCCCGGCCTGCGCCCATCTGCCCGCTTCGCGCTCCAGCAGGGTCACCGACTCCATCCCGAAGGCCTCGCGTACCCGGTCGAGCACGGCAGCGAGTGCTCCCTGGCCACGGAGCACGCTGCCCGCGGTCGTCGCGAGCAGCTCGGATTCGGCGCTAGCGCGTGCCGCCTGTTTGGTCCGCCGCGCCGCCGTGTCCACCACGGAGCTGACGACCAGGCCCGCCGCGACAAAGATGATCAGCGCGAGGGCGTTGTTCACCTGCGCGATCGTGAACGTGTAAAACGGCTGCACGAAGTAGTAATTGAGGAACAGCGAGGCCGCCACGGCGGCGATCAGCGCGGGGACGAAGCCGCCGACGACCGCAACCGCCATCACGCCGGCCAGGAAGATGAGGACTTCGCTGGTGAGATTGAGGCTGCCGCGCAGGTTGGCCAGGGCCAGGGTGAGCAGCGGCGGGAGAGCGACCGCCAGGGCGTAGCCGGCTAGCTGGCGCCGGCGGTCCAGGCCGCCGCGTGCCCGCGGCAGCGCGCTGCCACGGCCGCGGCCCACATAGGAGTGCGTCACCATGTGGACGTCGATGTCGCCCGACTCGCGCATGGTGCGCATGCTGACGCCCGGCCCGGTGAGCAGCGAGGCCAGCCAGCCGCGGCGGCTGACGCCGAGCACGAGCTGCGTCGCGTTCTCGGCCCGGGCAAAAGTGAGCAGGGCGTCAGGCACGTCGTCGCCTACTACCTGGTGGTAGGTGCCGCCCAGCGACTCGGTGAGCTGACGCTGGCGCGCCAGGGCCGCCGGATCGGCGCCGGTGAGGCCGTCCGATGTCGTCACGTGCACGGCCAGCAGATCACCACCGGCCGACCGCGCGGCGATCCGCGCGGCGCGCCGGATGAGCGTGTCGCCTTCGGGGCCGCCGGTCAGCGCGACGACGACGCGCTCTCTGGCCTCCCAGGTGGTGTGGATGTCGTGCGCCTCGCGGTACCGCTGTAGCCCTTCGTCGACCTTGTCGGCCAGCCAGAGCAGCGCCAGTTCCCGCAGTGCCGCCAGGTTGCCGATGCGGAAGTAGTTGGTGAGCGCGGCGTCGATCTTCTCGGCCTGGTAGATGTTGCCGTGAGCCATCCGGCGACGCAGCGCCTCGGGCGTCATGTCGACGAGTTCCACCTGGTCGGCGGCCCGGACGACAGCATCGGGCACAGTCTCTCGCTGCGGCACACCAGTGATCTTCTCGACGACGTCGTTAAGCGACTCCAGGTGCTGGATGTTCATCGCAGAGATCACGTCGATGCCCGCGTCGAGCAGCTCGTTGACATCCTGCCAGCGCTTCTCGTTGCGCGAGCCCGGCACATTGGTGTGCGCGTACTCGTCAACGAGCGCGACCTCGGGATGTCGGGCAAGGACTGCGTCGAGGTCCATTTCCTCGAAGCTGGTGCCGCGGTAGGGCAGCGTAGCCCGCGGTATGACCTCGAGGTCGCCGACCTGCTCGGCCGTATGCGGGCGGCCATGTGGCTCGACGTACGCGACGACCACGTCGGTGCCGCGCTCACGGCGGCGGTTGCCCTCATTGAGCATTGCAAACGTTTTGCCGACGCCGGCCGCGGAACCTAGGTAAATCCGCAGCTGGCCAGGTGCGCCCGGCGACTTCGCGGTGCGTAGGTCGGCGAGACCGCGTTCAGAACTCATGACAATAACCTCTAGAACGAGCGTCTCACGGCGCCTAGCGATAGCCCATACCGGGCTCGGTCAGCAGGTGGCGCGGTCGCGGCGGGTCCTTCTCGAGCTTGCGGCGCAGCCGGGCCATGTGGAAGCGCAGGTAGTGGGTGCTACTTTCAGCGCCCGGGCCCCACAGCTCGGTCAGCAGGCGGCTCGCGGGCACGAGCTGGCCGGCCGAGCGCAGGAGCACGTCCAGCATCCGCCACTCGGTCCTGGTCAGGCGCACGGGCTCGGGCTCGGCACCGCCCAGAGACTTCCGCACGATGGTGTGGCCGGCCAGGTCCACCTCGCAGCTACCGATGCTGTACACCATGGTGGGTTGGGTGTGGAAGTCTCGCCGCAGGGTGGCGCGCAGGCGGGCCATCAGCTCCTCCATCGAGAATGGCTTGGTGACGTAGTCATCGGCGCCCGCGTCGAGCGCGCCGATCTTGTCGTCCGATCCGGCCCGGCCCGACAGCACGATCACCGGGATGGCCGACCAGCTGCGCAGCTCGCGGATCACGTCCGTACCATCCAGGTCCGGCAGGCCCAGGTCGAGCAGCACGGCGTCCGGGGGTCGCCGTGCTGCCTCGAAAAGGGCCTCCCGGCCGGCCGCCGAGGTTGTCACCTCGTAACCACGGGCGCGGAGGTTGATCTGCAGCGCACGCAGGAGGGCCGGCTCATCCTCGACGATGAGGATGCGGCCAGCATCAGATTGGGTACTTGTCATCGAGCGCGCGGTTCAGCAACAAGACGTTCACAACCGGCTGGCCGAGGATGCCGATCGTGCGGGCCCTTGTGTTCTGCCTGACCAGAGCCTCGACTTGCGCCGAGCTGATGTGCCTGGCGGCGGCGACCGTATTTACCTGGATGGCTGCGTAAACCTGGGAGATGCCAGGGTCAAGGCCGGAGCCGGACGCGGTGACGGCGTCGGACGGGATCTTCGAGATCGGCACGTGGTCGAACGCGGAGATCTGCTGCTGCCGGTGCTTGATCAGGGCAATCAGCTTCGGATTGGTCGGTCCGAGGTTGGACGCCGCTGAAAATAGCGGGTTGCAGCCGTAGTCGTTGCTCGCGCCGCTCGTCGCTGCCGACGGCCGTGGCTGGAAGTACTGCGGCAACGGATTGCCCTTGGCGTCGGTGAACTCCTGACATAGCAGGCTGGAGCCGATGACCCGGCCGTGGAAGCTGGCCAGCGACCCGTTGGCCTGGTGGTGGAACGCGCCCTGCGCCAGGCCGAGCATGGCGAGCGGGTAGACGATGCCAGTGATCACGGTAAAGACCAGCAGGCCGCGTAGCGCGGCAATGTGCTGCTGGACGAAGGAGGGTAGACGGTTCATTGGTCAGATCACCTGAAGCCCGGTATGTACTGGATGATCAAGTCGATGAGCTTGATCCCGATGAATGGGATGATCAGTCCGCCGACGCCGTAGATCCACAGATTCCTGCGGAGCATGGCGGCTGCGGACGACGGCCGGTACTTGACGCCGCGCAGGGCCAGCGGGATCAGCGCCACGATGATCAGGGCGTTGAAGATGATCGCCGAGGCGATCGCCGACTGCGGGCTGTGCAGGTGCAAGATGTTCAGCCTGCTGAGGGCGGGGATAACGGCTGAGAACATGGCCGGGATGATGGCGAAGTACTTCGCCACGTCGTTGGTAATCGAGAACGTGGTGAGTGCGCCCCGCGTGATGAGCAACTGCTTGCCGATCTCGACGATCTCGATGAGCTTCGTCGGGTTGGAATCCAGGTCAACCATGTTCCCGGCCTCCTTGGCGGCCGAAGTACCTGTGTTCATGGCCACCCCGACGTCAGCCTGCGCGAGGGCAGGGGCGTCATTTGTGCCGTCCCCGGTCATCGCGACCAGGCGGCCGCCCTCTTGTTCCTTCTTGATCAGCGCCATCTTGTCTTCGGGTGTCGCTTCCGCGAGGAAGTCGTCTACGCCCGACTCGTCTGCGATCGCCTTGGCGGTCAGCGGATTGTCACCGGTGATCATGACGGTGCGAATGCCCATCCTGCGCATCTCGGCGAACCGCTCGGCGATGCCCTCCTTGACGATGTCCTTGAGGTAGATCACCCCGAGAGCCCGGGCGGTCCCGTTGGCCTTCTCAGCGACCACCAGGGGCGTGCCGCCAACCGCGGAGATCCCGTCGACCATGCCGCCCAGCTCGTCCGGCGGCGCACCGCCGTTGTCCCTGACCCACTGCGCCACTGAGGAAGCTGCACCCTTGCGGACGTGCCGGCCATCAGCAAGGTCGATGCCGCTCATCCTGGTCTGGGCGGTGAATTCGACGAACTCGGCGCCTCGCAGCTCGCCTTCATGACGCTCGCGGAGGTTGTACTTGTCTTTCGCGAGCACCGCGATGGACCGGCCCTCAGGCGTGTAGTCCGCCATGCTGGACAGCTGAGCTGCATCCGCCAGGTCGTGCGCCGTTACCCCGGCGACTGGCAAGAAATCCGTAGCCTGGCGATTGCCGATGGTGATCGTGCCGGTCTTGTCCAGTAGCAGCGTGTTCACGTCGCCCGCGGCTTCGACGGCGCGGCCGGACACGGCCAGCACATTGCGCTGGACCAGCCGGTCCATGCCTGCGATCCCGATCGCCGACAGCAGCGCGCCGATGGTGGTCGGGATGAGCGCCACGAGCAGCGCGACCAGAATCACCAGAGTTTGCGGCGCGCCGGAGTAGAACGCCATTGGCTGCAGCGTTATGACGGCCATCATGAAGATGATCGTCAGCGACGCCAGCAGGATGTTCAGCGCGATCTCGTTCGGCGTCTTTTGCCGCTTGGCGCCCTCTACCAGCGCGATCATCCGGTCGATGAAGGTCTCGCCCGGCCTGGAGGTGATCCTCACGACGATCCGGTCCGACAGCACCTTCGTGCCGCCCGTGACCGCGGACCGGTCGCCGCCGGACTCGCGGATGACGGGCGCCGATTCACCGGTGATCGCCGACTCGTCGACCGACGCGACGCCCTCGACGACGTCACCGTCGCCGGGGATGATCTCGCCGGCCTCGACCACCACGTAGTCACCGAGGGTGAGCTGGGTACCAGGTACCTGCTCCTCGACGGTCTGCGTCTGGCCGGGTGCCCAGTTGACGAGCCGACGGGCCACAGTCTCACGCTTCGTCTTGCGCAGCGTCTCGGCCTGGGCCTTGCCCCGGCCCTCCGCTACCGCCTCGGCCAGGTTGGCGAACAGGACAGTCAGCCATAGCCAGACCACGATGGTCCAGTTAAATACCGACGGCCTGGCGATGGCCGTCGCCGTGGTCAGCACGGCGCCGACCTCGACCACGAACATGACCGGGTTCTTGAACTGGACCCTCGGATCTAGCTTGCGGAAGGCGTCAGGCGTCGACTTCCACAGCAGCTTCGGATCGAGCAGCCCGCCGCCGATCCGCCGCGGCTGTCCGCTGGTGGCGGCCACGGGCCTGCCGCCCGCATCCATTGTTGTCACCGACATCTCAATGCAGTCCTTCTGCGAACGGCCCGAGGGCGAGTGCGGGGAAATAGGTGAGGCCGATCAGCACGAGGATGACGCCCACGAGCATGCCGATGAACAGCGGCTTATGGGTCTCCATCGTGCCGGCGCTGACGGGTACGGGTTGCTGTCTTGCCAGTGACCCGGCCAGGCCTATGGCGAAGACCATCGGGGCGAATCTGGCTAGCAGCATGACGATTCCGCCGATGGTGTTGTACCAGTCGGTATTTGTCGTGAGGCCAGCGAAGGCCGAGCCGTTGTTATTCGCCATCGAGGTGAACGCGTAGAGGATCTCGGTCAGCCCGTGCGGGCCCGGGTTCAGAATCGACGCGCGTGGGGTCTTCAGCCCGATCGAGAGGCCAGCCGCCGCCAGGACGGTAGCCGGTGTCGTCAGGAAATACAGTGCCGCGTACTTCATCTCGGCCGGCCGGATCTTCTTGCCGATGTACTCAGGCGTCCGGCCGACCATCAGGCCGCCGACGAACACGGTCACGATAGCGAGCACGAGGATTCCGTATAGTCCGGCGCCCACGCCGCCGGGCGCGACCTCGCCGAGCGCCATGTCGGCCAGCGCTATCCCGCCCCCGAAGGGGGTCAGCGAGTCGTGGAAGCAGTTCACCGCTCCGGTCGACGTCACCGTCGTGGACGCTGCGAACAACGAGCAGCCGGAGGTGCCGAACCTCGTTTCCGTGCCTTCGGTGGCACCGTGAGCGAGATGTGCGGCGGTCGCGCCGCCCAGGCCGTAGTGAGCCTCGAAGAAGCTGATGCCGCCGACTGCTGCCAGCCAGATGACCACCATGGCCGCAAGCAGTGCATAACCCTGGCGGTTGTCCTTGACCATCTTGCCGAACGTCCGGGGCAGGCAGAACGCGGTCATCAACAGCAGGAAGATCTCGAACCAGTTGGTGAAGGGGTTGGGGTTTTCGAATGGGTGGGAGGAGTTGGCGTTGAAGAAGCCGCCGCCGTTGTTGCCCGCCTCCTTGATGACTTCCTGCGACGCGACCGGCCCACCGGGGATGGTCTGGTGCGCGCCGGACAAGGTCGTCACTGTGTGGTAACTGGCGAGGTTGTCGATGACTCCGCTAGCCATCAGGATGATCCCGCCCACGACGGCGAGCGGGATCAGGTACCGGACTGTGATTCTCGTGGCGTCGACCCAGAAGTTGCCGAGCCGGTCCGTCTTGGACCGCATGAAGCCACGGACCAGCGCGATGGCCACCACGATGCCGACCGCGGCCGACATGAAGTTCTGCACCGTCAGGCCGGACATCTGAGTCAGGTAGCCCATCGTGGACTCGCCTGAGTAGTTCTGCCAGTTCGTGTTCGTCACGAACGAGGAGGCGGTGTTCCAGGCGAGCGCGGGCGGCACGTTGTGCATGCCTTCGGCCAGCAGGAGGTAGCTCTGCAGCCGCTGGATGCCATACAGGAAGAGCACGCTAACCGCGGAGAACGCCAGCACGCTGCGCGCGTAGGAGCTCCACTTCTGGTCGCTGCCCGGGTTCACGCCCACGAGCCGGTAGATCCACCGCTCGACCCGCCAGTGCTTGTCGCTGGTGAAGACGTGAGCCATGTAGTTCCCGATGGGCACGTAACACGCGGCGAGCGCGGCGACGAGCAGGCCGAGCTGTAGCCAGCCAGCGGTTGCGGAACTCATCAGAACCTCTCAGGAAGCACGAGCGCGACGAATAGGTAGACCGTCAGGAGGAGGCCGCAAATCAGGCCGGCCCAGTTCTCAGCGCTCAAAGCGCTCGACCCCCTTGACGATGAGGTAGAGCACGGCGAAGACCAGGACCGTGAGTCCGATGTATGCGAGGTCGAGCATGGAGTCCTCCAGCGGACGCCTAGGCATTGCATAGGTAGACGCCTCATCAAATCGCGCTGAACTGGGCAAACAGCTGGTCCAAACGGGACCCATGCAGGCCTGGCCGGATTCCTAACGGAACCCATGCGGCCCTCAGCGGTGCGGCTAGAGACGCCAAAGGGCGGGGCCGCTGCCGCGGCCCCGCTCTCGGTAGTACCCTTTGCCGGGCGTTTGCTACCCGGCGTCGTAACAGCTCAGGCGGCCAGGTCAGCGAGCATGTCGCGGAACCTCGTCATCGCGGAGCTGATCCATGGGAGCTGCAGCGGATCGGCCGCGCTGCCCGGCAGCGTTCCTGCGCCGCAGCGTTCCAGCGCCGTAGGGTTGAGCAGCAGGGCAGGCCAGCGATCGCGGTCACCATCAGGGCGCTCATCACTGCGGCTCGCGGGCTACCGGGCGCTGCTAAGAGCGGCGGCGACGCCGCAGTTAGCGCAGCGCAGCTGCGAGACTGACGAGTCCCGGCTGGCCTACGTATGGCGGCTTGGCTGCCTGCGGTGAGCCTGGGCCGATCAGCCGGCTTCGGTCGGCCGCGTGGTCACGGGCCCGATATCGGCAGCGTTCGGGTCGAGCGCCTGCCGCTGTTGCGGTACGAATGTGTCCGCATCGCCAGGCTGTGCGGTCTCGGCGACGATGCGGCCGCGACGCGGTGCGTGGGGCTCGCCTAGGGCTTCCTCGGACATGACCGTGCAGAGGGCCGTGATCTCGAGGACCCTGCTGGCGGCGAAACTCGGACTGCCGTCGGTGTGGAACGTGATCTTGCCACCACGGTTCTCCAGAGTGAGGGTGTTGTGCTCCTCGTCCGCCACGGTCGCCCACGATGTGCCGGCGTCATCCACTTCCCAGCGGATGTCTTCCCAGTAGATGATCATCGGGAGGCCCTCCTCGCTATATGCGCCGGGCTATTGATTGTGTATTCAGTTAGCCTGGTCTCCTCGCACCGCTGGGGACGCAATCGCGAGCCGATAAATTCAGACCTATCACGGCGACAATGAACCCGCGAATTGATCTAGGCGGGCGGTTAGCAGTCGCCAGAGCCGGGACTCGAGCGGTCAGATCAGGCCTCCCACCTGCAGAGCCACCAGACCGCGACGTAGGGCTGTCTATTCTCCGAATAATCTCCGAAACCTGCACTGCGGGCGGCCAGACGGCGCCTTCGCAAAAACCACAGCTTGGGTCTGAACGGTAATCCAGTGCTAATCGGAATCCAGCTTCGTGATCTTGGCAGGCGTTCCGCCTGGCGATCTTGGCAGCATTCTGGGGCCAGCCCTCATGACCGGCTAACAGGCCCGCCGTTCCGATACGGATCCGGCCCGGCGGGCAGCTTTCGTTCATACCGGACTCCGTGCGGCCGTGGCGTTCATGTCTGATCTGCTCAGTGCAGCGCTCAGGTAGCTGGCTGCCGTGTCATGCGCTCCAAGACACCGGCGTGAAACGTCCGCCCGCGACTGAAGCGGCAAGCTGACGATCACACACGGAACATTTCGTGCAGAGGTTCCACGGCCGCAACGACGCCTGGCGGGTCAGGGATGATTCATAGCGCGGCTATGTCGAGAATCCGTGCGCGGATGTGACTTCCAGGTGAGCGGCGTCGCCAGGGCGCCGGACCGGGAAGGATAGAACTATGCGATTCATGCTCCTGCAGAACTACGGTGCCGTGGAGTCGGACTGCCCGCCGATGACCGAGTGGAGCCCAGCGGACATTAAGGCTCACATCGACTTCCAGCAAGCGCTGAACGCCGAGCTCTCGCAGCGCGGCGAACTGGTCGACGCCCAGGGTCTGGCCGGCCCAGAGCTGGCCAAGTTCGTGGTCTGGGACGGCAGCGGTGCCCCGGTCGTCACCGATGGCCCGTACCCCGAGGCCAAGGAGTTGCTCGCGGGTTACCGGCTGGTGGACGTGGAGACGGGCGACCGGGCGATCGAGATCGCGGCCCGTGCGTCCGCTGCACCAGGACTGGGCGGAGTGGCAATCCGTCAGCCGATCGAGGTCCGTCAGGTGCTAAGCGCACCCGACCCGGAGCTGTGAGCGCCGCTCACCGAGCGGCCGGCCGCCGAGCGAGAGGCGAGACGGCGAGCGCCGAGGGCCTGTTGCGTGAACTAGCGCCGCAGGCTCTCGCCGCGCTGGTACGCCGATACGGCGACTTCGCCGATTGCGAAGACGCCGTTCAAGAGGCGCTGATCGCCGCGACCGGAGACTGGCCCGCCCAGGGAGTGCCACACAATCCGCTCGGGTGGCTCATCCGCGTCGCGTCTCGCAGGCTGGCGAACCTCCACCGCGGCGACATCGCTCGCCGACGGCGCGAGGAGCTGGCGGCGTCGTGGTCCATCTCGCCCGCCGAGCCGGCGCCGGGACGTGACGACACGTTGATCGTCATGCTCATGTGCTGTCACCCGAGCCTCAAGCCAGCGTTGGCCATCCCGCTCACGCTCCGCGCCGTGGGCGGCCTCACGACCAGGGAGATCGCCGCTGCCTTCCTGGTCCCGGAGGCGACCATGGCGCAGCGGATCAGCCGCGCCAAGGCAAAGATCAAGGCCTCCGCTGAGGCCTTCGCGCTCCCCCCGGCCGATGAGCTCCCCGACCGCCTGAGATCCGTGCGCCATGTCCTCTACCTGCTGTTCAACGAGGGCTACACCACGAGCAGCGGGCCCGATCTCGCTCGCGCCGACTTGTCCGGCGAAGCAATCCGGCTGACCAGGATCATGCAGGCGTCCGTGCCCGACGATCCAGAGGTAACGGGGTTGCTCGCGCTGATGCTGCTCACCGAGGCGCGCCGTCGCGCGCGTACCGGGCCGGAGGGCGAGCTGATTCCCCTCGCTGAACAAGATCGCGCCCAGTGGGACGTCGGCCTGATCGCCGGGGGAGTCGCGCTTATCAGCGGGGTGCTCGGCGGCGGCCGCGCGGGTGAGTACCAGCTGCAGGCGGCGATCGCGGCCATTCATGACCAGGCCCCGTCCCACGCGGCCACCGACTGGCCGCAAATCCTGGTCCTCTATGGACTGCTGGAGACCATGACAGCAAACCCGATGGTCAGGCTGAACCGGGCCGTCGCGACGGCGATGGTCGATGGACCGCGGGCCGGCCTTGCCTTGCTCGATGGCCTGGGCGCCCGCCTCGGGGACCACCATCGCCTGCATTCCGTGCGCGCGCACCTGCTGGCGCAGGCCGGTGACGTCGAGGCCGCCGTCGCGGAGTTCAGCGCCGCTGCCGCTCGGACCGGCAACCTCCGGGAGCGGCACTACCTGGCCACTCAGGCGGCCCGTCTAAGCTGCCGCCGTGGAACTTGATCTCACGCGTTCCGCTGCCGAGCTGACCGCGCAGATTGTCGACGTGGAGTCGGTCAGTGGCAACGAGCAGCCACTTGCTGACGCCATCGCGGCGTCGCTGGCCGACCTTGCGCACCTGAGCCTGTACCGCGACGGCAACGCGCTCGTCGCGCGGACCGACTTCGGGCGGCCGGAACGTGTTGTGCTGGCCGGTCACATTGACACCGTCCCGGTGCACGACAATCTGCCGTCGCGTCTAGACGGCGGGCTGCTGTACGGCTGCGGCAGCTGCGACATGAAGTCCGGCGTGGCAGTGCAGCTGCGGCTCGCCGCCCAGGTGGCCACCGCCGTCCGGGACGTGACGTACGTGTTCTACGACTGCGAGGAGGTCGAGGCCGAGCGAAACGGGCTGTTGCGGTTGAGTCGGCACAGCCCTGATGTGCTGGCCGGTGACTTTGCCGTACTGCTCGAGCCGTCTGGCGCGGTGGTCGAGGGCGGCTGTCAGGGCACGTTGCGCGCCGACGTCATCGCACGCGGCGAGCGTGCGCACAGCGCACGGTCGTGGCTCGGCAGCAACGCGATTCATTCGGCCGGAGGCATCCTCGACGTGTTGCGCGGCTACGAAGCCAGGCAGCCGGTGGTTGACGGCCTCAGCTATCACGAGGGGCTCAACGCCGTGGGCATCCGCGGCGGCGTCGCCGGGAACGTGATACCGGATGAGTGCGTGGTCAGCGTCAACTTCCGGTTCGCTCCAGACCGCTCGCCGGAGCAGGCCGAGGCCCACGTGCGCTCGGTATTTGACGCATTCGAGGTCCGTGTCACTGATCTCGCCGGCGGTGCCAGGCCGGGCCTTGACCAGCCGGCCGCCACGTCATTCGTGGCGGCCGTCGGCGGTGCGCCGCGAGCGAAGCTGGGCTGGACCGACGTGGCCAGGTTCGCCACGCTCGGCATACCGGCCGTGAACTACGGCCCGGGCGACCCCCAGCTAGCCCACACGCGGAATGAGCATGTGCCAGTCGCACAGATTGAGGACTGCGAGCGGCGAATGCTGGCCTGGCTGACGACGGCGTCGAGCTAGGCGGCGGGACCCGCGGCCGCGAAGCCGAAGCGGGGGAGCGATGGCGCCCGGACGCCTTGCTCCCCGCCCCGTTCGGCCGGGCAGATGGTCTAGCTCCGGCTCACTTCGGCGGCGCCGACTGGAGCGTGATGGTCCGAGTCACCGTCTGATCGGACGGCGTCACCCAGGTGATCGTGACATGGGAGCCGCCGCGGAAGTTCCCGAGCACGGTCATGAGCGAGACCGGCGAGGTGACCTGAGAGCCGCTGACCTTAGTGATGACGTCACCAGGCACGAGGCCAGCCTCGGCGGCGGGCCCACCGCATATCGAGCCGAGCACCAGCGTTCCCGAGTTGACGGGGGCAACGCTGCCGGGGATGCCAGGATCGGCGCCAGGCGCTACGCAGGTGTTAGGCGCCGTCCCAGGCTGACCGGGCGTCTGCCGGTTGGCCTCCTGCTGTTGCAGCTGGACATGCGGGTCCGTCTCACTGCTCTGAGTGTTGTTCGGCCCGCTCGGCACGAGCACTCCCACGAACCCTGTCGTATGGATCGTTACGCCACCGCCCTGCTGGCCGGCGACGATCCGGTGCGCAATGGACAGCGCCCGGTCGATTGGAATCGCAAAGCCGACGTTTTGCTGGTTGTTGGTGACACT
The DNA here is from genome assembly GCA_035472835.1 of Streptosporangiaceae bacterium. Taxonomy (GTDB): domain Bacteria; phylum Actinomycetota; class Actinomycetes; order Streptosporangiales; family Streptosporangiaceae; genus JAJYUU01. The sequence continues at coordinate 17,110 of DATIOU010000043.1, forward strand.
GTTGGTGCTCGCGGCCGTGTCCATGCCGATGACCTTGCCATCGGTGCTGGCCAGTGGGCCGCCAGAGTCGCCGGGGATGATGTTGGCGTTGGTCTGGATCATGCCAGTGAGCCGCTCCGGAGGCGCACCGCTCCCGTCATCGCTGGCAGTGATCGTCTGGTTCAGCGCGGTGACGCTGCCCGGGACCGACATGATGTGGCCCGTGCCGCCCGCGTTGCCCATCCCGATCACGTTGTCACCGACCTGGACCTTGCCGGAGTCGCCGATCGGGATCGGCGTCAGACCGCTGGCCCCGACCAGCTTGATGACGGCCACGTCGGAACTCTTGTCGTAGCCGAGCCACTTGGCCGGGTACCGGTGATTGGTCGTGACGACGGTCGCCCAGAGGCTGGTGCTGCCGTTGATGACGTGGTTGTTCGTGAGCACAAGGCCAGACTTGCTGATGATCATGCCGGTGGCGGCCGCGGCAGCGCCGCTGCCGTTGAACCTCAGGTTGCTCGTGATGACGACAAGACCCGGCTTGACGGCCTGCTCGACCTTGTTCCGAGTGCCCTGGCTAATGTTGGCGCCCGGGGCGGTACCCGGGCCCAAGCCACCGTTGCCGCCGAACGGGTTGTTGCCGTTGCCGAAGGCGCCGCTACCCGGGCTCGCTGTCGGCGGCCGGCTTCCGTTGTCGGCGAACGCGACGACGAGGCCGCCTGCGGCCGCAGCGATGGCGGCTACGGCAAGGTAGGTGATCGCCGTTGTCAGGCCGCGCCGGCGCGGTCGCGGCGGCTGGCCGTAGCCGCCTGGCATGCCATAGCCGCTACCCGGCGGGTATCCGCCACCTGGCGGGTAGCCGAATCCACCGCCTGGCCCGTAGGCGTAGCCGCCGTAACTGGGGTGCTGGCCCCCGTAGCCTGGCTGATCGTAGCCCGGCTGACCATAGCCCGGCTGACCATGGCCCGGCTGACCATGGCCTGGCTGACCATGGCCTGGCTGACCATGGCCTGGCTGACCATAGCCCGGCTGGCCGATCCCAGGCTGCTGGCCGTATCCGGGGGGCGCGTGGCGGTATCCAGGCTGCGGGTACCCGATGGGCTGAGTCTGCCCGGCCGGGCCCTGTTCTGACCCGTCGCCTGCGGCGGTTACCGGGTCCGGCCTTGGCGGTTCTGGCAGGGCAGGCTCCTCTCGTGCTGGCCCGGCGTGCGCCGTCGTCGGCTGGGCTGAGGCGGGGACGTTGGTGTTCGGGGGCATTTTGGCCTGGACGTCGTCGGGCTGGCCGGACTCAGCCGCGCTTCCCGTCCAGGATTCCCAGAAGCCAGGCTGCTGGCCTTCGCTGTTCTGCTCGTCCATCTCCATCACCCTCTGCCCAGTGCAAGCCAGCCTATGTCCGGTCGCTCACGCCCAATTCAGTCGTCAGCGCTCGGCGGCACAGCTAGGGCCCCAGTAAGCACTACGGACCTGGAGGTTAGCTGAATGAGCACTGAGGATCGCCTATCGCGACACGCCGGAAGATGCAGCGCGCGCTCGGCAAGACGATATATCTTGTCAGTGGCATCTTAAAGATATATCTTGAGACCGACACGAACCCGCACGCAGGAGTCGACGAAATGTCTGCACCGCCGAGCACGTATCAAGCCAACATGTCTCGCCGCGAGGAAGTGGCCGTCTCCGGAGCGGCGCTGTCCGAGGCGCCCTGGAAGCTCGCCGGAGCCACCGGTGTCGCGGTGGCAGGCGCGGACCTGGTCGGCCACCTAGCCCTCCACCTCTTCAGCTTCCGACTGGAATGGGCAACCGCGCTGTCAATGGGCGTGGTCGCGTTCTTCGCAGTCGCAGGCGCCGGGGCGCTAGTCCGCGGCAGGCATACCCGTGCGCTGCGGTGGGCGCGGAGCAGGCCGTGGCGGTTCGCCGTTGCGCCCGGAACCGCAGCCGCAATCGTGGTGTTCGTCCTGACGATCCTCCACGGCAGCGGCCTCCTGGGCAGCGCCTTCACGGCGCTGTGGCACGGCGCTGTCGCCTACGCATTGACCGGCGTGGTGGGGACCGTCGTCCGACCGCGCCGCGAACTAAGCGGCTGATCTTCGCTGCGGGGCGCCGCGGCCGCGGTTTTGTCGCCATCTAGCTGCGGCTCAGCAGGCGGTGCTCGGCCAGGGGACCGACGCGCAGCTCGCGGCGCTCGCACTCATCCAGAAGGAGCGGGAGCGCAGCCAGCCCGTTTCGCCAGGCGCCGGCCGGGGATGTGCAGCCTGAGTCATGCAGCAAGACCGTCGCTCCGCCGTCCAGGCCGCTGACGAGGGCCTGAAGAACGGACTCCGGTGACGCACCGGGAATCCACTCGCGGCCCCACGACTGCCAGAGCACCGGCGTCAGCCCGAGCTCGCGAGCGGCCAGTAGCGCCGCACCGCTCAGCACCCCGTACGGCGGCCGGAACAGCGTCGGCCGCTTGCCCGTTACGTCGGTAATCAGGGTGGTCGCTCTGACGAGATCGGACCGTGTCGCTCGCGGGCCGCGCAACGTGAGGTAGCGATGGTCAAACCCGTGCACGCCGACCTCGTGGCCCGCCGCCGCGATCTCGGCCGCCAGGCCGGGAGCTTTCTTGACCATGGAGCCGAGCATGAAGAAGGTCGCGTGGACCGCCCGCCCGGCGAGCACATCGAGGAAGTGCGGAGTGGAGTCCGGGTCGGGACCGTCGTCGAACGTCAACGCCACGTGGTCGGCGTCACCTTGCCCCGCCAGCCGTCTGAAGGCGAGCATGCGCACTGGCCCAAATCCCGTGATCCCAGGACCGGCGTGGGCGACGGCGGTTACCGCCGCCGCGGCGGCCAGCCACGCAGCCGTGCGGGGTGTTCGGTGATCGCGGGCAGTACTCGGCCGGCGTTCGCCGTCGTAGCCGCCGTTGGTCAAGCCTGGCCAAAAGTTCACCACGTATCCTCACCAACTGGTCGCAGGTCAGCCCGCGGTCAGGCTAGCCTGCCGAGGGCCACGTGCTCCAGACAGTGACACCCGGCCGCAAAAATGTGCCGACCTGTCCGTCGGTTAGCTGGGATCATGGAAACGTTGCCATCGACAGTTGCTATCACCCGGCGCCTAGGGGGACCCGGTTGTCAGTGCAAGCAGCACGAATCACCTTTCCCGTGGCTGACCGGGAGGAGATCGCGGCGGCCACCGCCGAGATCTTAGCCAGCGGCACCCTGACGCTAGGGCCGTATACGCGGCTGTTCGAGGCCGCCTTCGCCGCGGCCCACTCGCCAAGCAGCGCCGAGCCGCCGCATGCAGTGGCCGTTTCGAGCGGGACAGCGGCGCTGGAGATCAGTCTGCGCGCTGTCGGCGTGACCGGCCGCGACGTCATCGTTCCGGCTAATACGTTTTTCGCAACGGCCGAAGCCGCGCTGCGCGCTGGTGGCAGACCGGTGTTCGCCGACATCGACCCGCAGACGTTCGCGCTCAGCCCGGCGACGCTGCAGGCCGCGCTCACCCCGCAGACAGCAGCCGTTGTGCTCGTGCATATCGGCGGCCTCATCACTCCGGATGTCGGCGAGCTTGCGAGGATCTGCGCGGATCGCGGCGTCGCGCTCGTTGAAGACGCGGCGCACGCGCACGGTGCCAGCTACGACGGCCAGTTCGCCGGATCGTTCGGCGTAACGGCGGGATTCTCGTTCTTCCCGACGAAGGTCGTCACGTGCGGCGAGGGCGGCATGATCGTGACGGGCTCCGAAGAGATCGATCGGCAGGCCCGTATCTTCCGCGATCAGGGCAAGGGCAGCGTGAGCGCGAACCATCACGTGCTGCACGGCTACGCCTGGCGGATGTCCGAACAGGCGGCGGTGACCGGGCTGGTTCACCTGCGCCGGATGACTGGATTCATCCACCACCGCCGCGACGTGGCCGCGCGCTACGACGCTGCGCTCGCAGGCCTGGATGGCCTGGAACCGCTCGGCGAGCCGCCGGGCTGCCGGACGAACTTCTACAAGTACATCGCCATCCTGCCGACGGGTGCGGACCGAGCCATGTTCAAGCAGAAGCTCGCCGAGGATCACGCGATCCGCCTGGCTGGCGAGGTCTACGACTTGCCACTGCATCGCCAGCCGGTGTTCGCTGAGTTCGCGGGCCCGCCGCTGCCGGTGGCCGAGGATCTCTGCGCCCGGCACATCTGCCTGCCTATTCACTCTGATATGACAGCTGACGAGGTGAACCAGGTCGTCGACGGCGTCTGTGCCGTCTACGGCGCTCTAGCCAGGGTGTAACGGACACCGCCGTGTCTGTCGCCGTCCCTGCGGGTAAGGGTGGACGCATGCGCATCGCAGTAACCGGGGGCTGCGGGTTTATCGGCTCGCACGTGGTCGATCACCTAATCCGCAGCGGCCACGAGGTCGCCGTCCTGGATCTAGGTCACCGCTGGCTCAATCCCGAGGCCGAATACCGGCGCGCGGATATCTTCGACCACGCGGCGCTCGACGCCACGATGGCAGGCGCCGAGGCTGTGTTCCACCTGGCCGGCGCCGCCGACGTGAACGACGTCGCGGCTGACCCGGTGGGTGCAGTCCGGCTCAACGTCGAGGGCACGACCCGCGTCCTGGAGGCAGCCCGCTCGGCGGGAGTCGGCCGGTTCGTGCTTGCCAGCACCGTGTGGGTATACGGGGCGGCCATCGGCCACGGCGAACTGACCGAGGAGGCGCCTATCGACGTGCGCAGCCCGGGTCACGTCTACGTCGCCACGAAGCTGGCCGCCGAGTTGCTCGTGCACAGCTACCGCGAGATGTACGGACAGCGCTTCACCATCTTGCGATACGGCATTCCGTACGGGCCGCGCATGCGCGAGGCGCTTGTCGTCGCGCGCTTCGTACGGGCGGCGCTCGCCGGTCAGCCGATCACCATCGCGGGCACAGGCGAGCAGCATAGGAACTACGTTTTCGTCGAGGACCTCGCGGACGCACACGTCCGCGCGCTCGCGCCCGCCGCGGCGGACCAGACGCTGGCCCTCGAGGGCGGTACACCGGTGTCAGTACGTGAGATCGCTGATACTGTCTGCAGCCTCGTGCGTCCGGTGCCGGTCCGCCACGAGTCAGCGCGCCCAGCCGACTACCAGGGCGTGAGCATCTCCGGCCGGCTGGCGAAGGAGCTGCTGGACTGGTCTCCGGTGACCTCATTCCCGACGGGCGTCCGGCGGTACATCGACTGGCTCAACCAGCAAACAAAAGACCAGTCGTTGTCGGAGGCCGGCGCGTGAAGCCCGGGCGGCACGCGGTGCTGGTGTCAGGGTCCATCGGCATGGGCCACGACGCGCTGGCGGCTGCGTGCGCAGCATCGCTTGAGTCGCAGGGCTGGACGACATCGACCCTGGACGCAATCAAGATGATGGGCAGCGGGAACGGCTCCGCCGGCGAGGCGATCTTCCGGGCCATGCTCGCGGTGCCTGGCCTGTACGACGCCTTCCACTACTCTTCCCTGCGGACCGGCGGCAGGCTGGCCAGGCTGGCCGACGCCGGGGCGCGGAGCCAGCTCGTACCGAGGCTCCGCCGATTCTTGGACGAGCATCCAGCCGATCTCCTGATCTCCGTCTTCGCCACCGGCGCGGCTGCTGAGAGCGAGCTCGCCGACCGCTACCCGGCGATGCGGCACATCGTGTTCTGCACCGATGTGACGCCGCACCGGCTGTGGGTGCATCGCAATGTAGACCTGTACCTGGTGACCGCGGAGATTGCCGAGCTCGCTGTGCTGCGATTCCAGCCGGATGCGAAGGTGCACGTCGTGCCGCCACCGGTCCGGCCGGCCTTCTATCACCCGCTAGGCCAGGTGCAAGCCAGAGCGTCGTTCGGCGTGCCGCCGGGCGAGCGCTGCGTGCTGCTGATGTCCGGGGCGTGGGGCCTCGGGCCTGTCGCGGCCGCGGCCGAAGCGCTGGCCGACGCGGGCGTACACGTGCTCGCCGTGGCAGGCCGGAATCGCCGTCTTGCCCGCAAGCTGTCGGCGGCTGCGGCCCGTCAGCCGCGAGTGCACGCGTTCGGGTTCACCGACCGGATACCCGACCTGATGTCGGCTGCCGACCTGGTCATCACTAGCTCGGGTGACACCTGCTCGGAAGCTAGGACCGTCGGACGGCCGCTGCTGCTGCTCGACGTGGTGCAGGGGCACGGCCGTGACAACCTCCAGCACGAGCTTGAGCTCGGTGACGCCATGGTCACCTCGGCGGGAGCGAAGGACGTCACGCGCTGCGCGCTCGCAGCGCTCGACCGGGCGAAGCCGGCTCCCGCTGCGCCGGTCCGATCATCTGAGGAGTGGGAGTCGGCATTCAGCGCGGCCGTTAGCAGCTGCGGCTTCTGAGCGCCTGACACCGCAACCTGTGCCGGGTTTCGCTGCACCGTCGCAAGTGCCATCGGGACGGCCCCTAGCAGCACTATGGTGCCCGCCCACAACGTCAGCACGACGCTCGTGCTGGCCATGCCGAGCGCGACGCCGACGCCGCGGACGGCCCGACCCGGCAGGTCGCGCGCCCGCAGGAGCGGAGGAGCTACTGGATGAGCGTCCGCACGGATCGCAGGTGCCGTGTCGGGTGGCGCGTGAGCCTGGGCGCGGTCCGCGGCAGTATCGGCTGCCGGGACCGTCGTCATCGCCAGCAGCCCGGCAGCCAAGACCAGCGCCTGCGGCACCATGCTGTTCGGATCGGTGCCGAGACCGCCGAGGAAACCAAGATCCTGGACGAGCACCCAGTCGGCCAGGCACAGCGCGATCGCGGCGAGCGCCGCGGGCCGCATCAACGCGATCCGCCCACTGAGCAGGCAGCCGCCGATCGCGGCAAGCGTGATCACGGTAGTGAGGTTGACCCCGAATCCGTGGCCGGCGGCCAGCGAACTCGCGTCGCCGAGGAGCCGATGCAGGGTCGCGGGCTGCTTGGTCGCGGCCATCTGGCCGATCGCGGCGGCGAGCGGGCCCGGCTGGCCATGCAGCCTGCCTTGCCAGAATCCACGTCCCGGCCACGCTTGCAGCACGGCGAAGGCGAGCATCAGCGCCCCGATAGCCTGCAGCACGAAGCGGCCCACGCGGGGATCGCGCCAGGAGGCCAGCGGCAGGGCCAGCAGAACGCCGGCCGCGCAGTAGAAGAGCGCGGCTCCTGGTGCTCCCATCAGCCAGCTCGCGCCGGGCGCGAGCAAGCTGCCGAACGCCTCACCGAAGATCCAGATGATCAGTCCCCAGCCGAGTGTGATCAGGCCGGCTGCCCGTGACCACCGCGGACTGGCGGCCGATAGCAGCCACACTCCGATGCCAAGCTGGATCCAGACCGCGCCGGCGGCGGCCTCCACGGGGTGAGCGGACCAGGCGGCTGCGCCCCATTCCACCGTGCGAGTGACCCAGCCGGGCGAACCCGCCGCGGCCGGCCCGAGTACGCCAGACGGCAGGTCGCCGGGCATCGAGGGCTGGGCCTGGAGTAGTCCGTCGAAGATCCAGAGGATACCGAAGCCCGTCCGCAGCACCAGGCGCGCCGCGGGCTCGGGAACGCGGCTGGCTCGGTTCGCTGCGAGCCGGCGCGTCAGGCGCGTCCTGGCCCGCGCGAGCAGCAGCTCGCGGCAGGCGACCCACGCGATTGCGAGCAGCACGAAGATCATGAACACGAGCGTGCCCTGGTTGAGCAGCGCCGTCTTGAAGGCTGCGGCGAGCGTAGCGTTGGCTGCGCCTGACGGGGCGGTCATTCCCGGCACGGCTAGCCCGGCCCGCCGCTCGCCAGGTTGTTTCGAGCTGCGGCCGGCTGCCCGGCGGCGGCGAGCAAGATGCTAGCGCCGATGCCCACAAGCCCGCTCGCCAGAATCGCCCGTCGCGGGCGTCGCAGCGACCGGCCGCGCCTATGGTCGCCCGCTGGGCACTTCATGGACCGCGTCTCCTGCCAGCTATCAGGCCGGTCCAGTGCCCCCGCTCCGGCTGCCTTCGAATCTAGCGCCGCCATCCCGGCTGCCCGGGCGAAGCCAAGCATTTGTGATCGGTGCTCACCGCGCCGCAGCGACTCGACGGTACAGCCAGGTCCCTCGACCGATACTCCTACGGCCCGTCGTAGGTGAGTTGGGGCTACCCGGTAACGTGTCTGCTGACGCGGTAGCGCTCATGGCAGCTGACCTGCCTGTTTCTCAGCTAGGTCGGCAGTGGACCTGGCTTTCCCGCGGACTTTGTGCGGACGTGGCGGAGGCAGGGAGTGACAGGGGTGACGGGCGCGCTGGCGCCTAGTGCGGCCGAGCCCGTGCTATCTGGCGGGCGCCGGCCGCCACGGCTGATTGCCAGGAGCCTGTTCCTTCTGACTAAGCCGCGAATCATCGAGCTGTTGCTCGTCACCACGCTCCCGACCATGATGCTCGCCGTCCATGGGCTGCCGTCGCTACGGCTCATACTCGTCACGCTGCTTGGCGGCGCGCTGGCGGCTGGCAGCGCGAATACGCTGAACTGCTACATCGATCGCGACATCGACGCCATCATGCGGCGGACCAAGGGGCGGCCGCTGGTCGCGCGCGCACGGCCGGCCGGGCACGGCGTCGCTGCGCCGGGCGCCGGCCCGGTCATCAAGCCTGGCGAGGCGCTCGCCTCTGGTGTCCTCCTGGGTGCGGCGTCGACGCTGCTGCTCGGTCTGGCCGCGAACTGGCTCGCGGCGGCCCTGGCCGACGGCGCGATCTTGTTCTACGTGTTCGTCTACACGCTAGGACTGAAGCGGCGCACCGCCTCAAACATCGTGATCGGCGGCGCCGCTGGCTGCTTCCCGGTACTCGTCGGCTGGGCTGCAGTCACCGGCAAGGTCAGCTGGTGGTCGGGCGTGCTGTTCGCCGTGATCTTCTTCTGGACGCCCCCGCATTTCTGGGCGCTGGCGATCAAGTTCCGGGACGACTACGCCGCCGCCAGCGTGCCCATGCTGCCGGTCGTCGCGACGCCCGCCACGGTGGCGCGGAAGATCGTGTTCTACTCCTACGCGATGGTCGGTGCGACGCTGCTGCTGACTCCGTACGCGGGCTGGATCTACGGCGGCTGCGCGGCCGGGCTCGGCGGCTGGTTCCTCGTCGAGGCTCATCGGCTACGAGGCCGGATCGCGGCGGGCAGCGCGCCAGCCCCGATGCGCCTGTTCCACCTGTCGATCGTCTACCTGACGTTGCTGTTCGCCGCCGTTGCGGTCTGCGCGCTGCTGCCCTGGCATCACTGGTAGGCGCAGGGGGGACGTCACGTACTACCTCAGGATGACGCCCTTGACAAGGCCCGCGGCTATTGTGGGCTGAGACGGGGTTGCGTCGGGAACGGCGGGTGAATCACGTGAGCATACTCGGACCTCGAGCCCGGTGGGCAGTCCCGGCCGGGGCGCTGGCTGCTGTCGGGATCGTGGCCGGAGCTACCGCTATGGCCAGCGCGTCGGTACCGCAGCTACCGCCTCGGACTGCCGCGCAGCTGCTGGCCGAGGTTGGCCAGGCGGCCAGCAAGCCGCTGGGGCCGTTCACCGCGACGGTGCAAGAGACGGCAGATCTCGGGCTGCCACAGCTGCCGCGGGCCGTACAGCCGAGCGGCGCAGCTGGTCTCACCTCGGGTACCCAGACGATCAACATCTGGTACGGCGATCCGCAGCACATCCGGATCGCTCAGCCGGTGGATGCGGGCGAGTCTGATCTGCGTGTCGATGGCCGCACGGTGTGGCTTTGGAACAGCAAGACCCAGACCGCGACCAAGGTGACGCTCCCTGCGCACTTCACCGGCCTGCCCGGTCCTGGCGGGAACGGAGGCGCCGGAGCGCCGTGCCCGCCCGCCACCGCTAGCTCGGCATGCGCGACACTCACGCCGCTAGCGGCAGCCAATCAGGCACTCAAGGCGCTCGGCCCCTCGACGGTGGTAGCCGTGCAGTCCAACGTCAAGGCCCCGACCGGCCCGGCGTACCAGCTCGCGTTCGAGCCGCGGACGAGCCAGTCGCTCATCGGCAAGGTTGTCATCGCGATTGACGGGACCCGGCACCTTCCGGTCAGCGTCGAAGTGTTCGGGCGCGGCTCGACCGGCATGGTGTACAGCGTCGGCTTCTCGTCGCTCAGCCTCGGCGCGCCCGCGGCGTCCAACTTCAGCTTCACTCCGCCGCCGGGCGCGACCGTGAGGACGCAAGTGGTGCCCGGTAGCCTCCCGTCGGCGCTCAAGCTGCCTCGTTTTGGCCCCGGCGGCCTTGCGGGCGTGAAGGCAACGGGCGTGCCGGGGAGCCAGCCGTTCGCGTCCGCGCCGCCGTCCTTCGGCAAAGTGCCGCTGCTGCCCATTCCAAAGCAGGCGCTAGCGGCGATGAACGCTAAGTTCGCCGCCAGCCTGCCCGCAAGCATGTCCAAGGCGCAGCGCGCCGTAGCGATCAAGCAGTTCGATAAGCAGTTCAAGGTCGTTTCTGACTGGGCATTCGGGTCCAGTACGGCCGTCAAGGGCGAGGCCGGCTCGATGCCAGGCATCAAGAACCTGGGCAGCAACGGCGGTGGGTTCTTCAACTTCGTCAATGGACCAGTGCCATTTCTTCCGCCGGGCGGCCCGGGCGTCAAGGTCATCGGCAAGGACTGGCTGTCTGTCGTCGCCACCCCGGCCAACCCGAAGGTCGCCAGTGCGGTGCAAGCGCTGCTCAGCGGCAAGGGCCCGGCTCTCCCGGCTCCATCGAGCCAGGGGCTATTCGGCAGCTCATCGTCTTCGTCGGCCTCGGCTTCGTCTTCGTCGGCTGATAGCTCGACGCTGACCGTCCAGGGCGGGCCGAACCTCGGCGCGCTCCGTGCGCTGCTACTGGCAACCAGGCCTGTGCACGGTAGCTGGGGCAGCGGGCGCTTGCTGCAGACCAAGGTCGTTTCGGTCCTCGTCACCAGCAAGGGCCAGATCCTGATCGGCGCGGTGACCCCGGCCGTGCTCTTCGCCGACGTCCCGGCCGCCGGGTAGGGCAACCGGCCAGTGACCGACGTGGGGTGCCTCGCATGAGCTCGGTGGCTGAGCTGGCCCTGGCCAGCAGCGGGCTGACCAAGCAGTTCCGCGGCGGCCAGCTCGCCGTGGACGGGATCGACCTAGCCGTGCCGACGAGGTCGGTCTATGGCTTCCTGGGGCCCAACGGATCCGGGAAGACGACGACTATCCGCATGCTGCTGGGCCTGATCCAGCCGACATCGGGCAGCCACGATGTCCTCGGCCAGCCGATGCCGGCTGGGCAGGCCGACGCGCTGCCATTTGTTGGCTCGCTGGTAGAAGGCCCGGCGTTCTACCCGCATCTGTCGGGTCGAGCCAACCTTGCCCGCTTGGACGCGGCGGACCAAACCGCTAACCCGGCGACCATGCACGATCGGATTGAGCGTGCGCTCGATCGCGTCGGCCTGCTTGCGGCGGCCGACAAGCGCTATCGCGCCTATTCGCTCGGCATGAAACAGCGGCTCGGCATCGCGACCAGCCTCTTGCGCCAGCGCCGGCTTGTGATCCTTGACGAGCCGACGAACGGCCTCGATCCGCAGGGAACGCGCGAGGTCCGCTCGCTGATCAGGGAGATCGCCGCGGACGGCGCTACCGTGTTCGTCTCGTCGCACCTGCTCGCCGAGGTCGAGCAGATCTGCACCCACGTTGGCGTGATGCGGACCGGCAAGCTGGTGTACCAGGGTCCGCTCGCGGACTTGCGCGGCCAGGCCAGGCTGCTCGTCAGGACGCCGCAGCCAGAGCTGGCCGCGACGGTACTGCGTGACCTCGGCCTGATCGATGTGGTGCAGGCTGACCATGAGGTCACTGCCGATCTCGGGTCGATGCTGCCGGAAGTTATCAACGAGCGGCTCGTTCGGGCCGGCGTGCCCGTCGCTGGCCTGGAGACGCCGCGGCGGAGTCTGGAAGACGAGTTCGTCGAGCTGACGGGTGAAGGCTTCGATGTCGACTGAGTCGAGGCACCGGGCCGGACCGCCGGTCGATGGCCAGGTTTCCGCCGACGCGGTGCCCTCCCACTCGGGAAGTGTTGAGCAATCGGCGACCGGGCGACAGCCGACGGGCGCCGACGCAACTGCCGTTGACCGGCCCCGGCGGCGGCGGCCAACCGAGCTGCCGGCGACTCGAAACGGCCCCGTTCCCGGCTGGTTGAGGTTTTTCGTCTCGGAGCTGCGCCTCGTGTTCGGCCGGCCACGGAACCTCGCGCTGCTCGGCGTGCTGGCGGCCGTGCCGATCTTCTTCGGGATCGTATTCCGGCTGACGATTTCGGCGCCGACAGGTCCTGCCGGCGGCCCGGCATTCCTGAATCAGCTCGCGGGCAACGGCGTGTTCCTGGCCCTCGTGGTGCTGACGCTCGCGCTGCTGCTGCTCCTGCCGCTGAGCATCGCCGTGATCTCAGGCGACTCGATCGCGGGTGAGGCGAGCCTCGGCACGCTGCGCGGCCTGCTGGCGGTGCCGGCCGGCCGGACCCGGCTGCTGAGCGTGAAGTACGCCGTGATCAGCGTGTTCTGCCTGGCGGCGTGCGTGCTGATCACCGTCATTTCGCTGATCATGGGCTTGATCCTGTTCCATGCCGGACCCGTCACGCTGCTGTCTGGCAATACGGTGTCGCTGGGCGTCGGCGTCGTGCGCATCCTGCTCGTGACCGGGTACGTAGCCGTCGCGCTGATGGCGGCTGGGGCGATCGGGCTGGCGGCGTCCACGCTGACGCAGCACCCAGTCGGGGCGATCGCGGGGCTCCTCGTGCTCATCATCGGCAGCGAGATCTGTGACCAGGTGCCCCAACTGTCGGCGATTCACTCCTATCTGCCGACGCACTTCTGGCTGTCCTGGGACGGCCTGTTCCGGGCACCGATCGAGTGGTCCGGCGTCGAGCACGGACTGATCTCGTTCGGCGTCTACGCGGTCGTCTTTGTGTCGATCGCCTGGGCTAAATTCACCTCCGCCGACGTCACGAGCTGACCGCGACGTCGGCACGCTCACGTGTGGTTGGCGCGCGGCGGCTTCTGACGCTGGCAGGCGATAGCGTGCAAGAGTGCGTTCCGAAGGTTCCGAACTGCCCGAGATTGACGCCTTGCTCAAGGCGGCGGTGGCCGGCATCGGCGGTGCGCAGCGGCCTGGGCAAGTTTCGATGGCAGCGGCCGTCCACACCGCTATGGAGTCGGGCCAGCATCTCGCCGTGCAGGCCGGCACCGGTACCGGCAAGTCCCTGGCCTACCTGGTGCCCGCCGTGCGTCACGCGCTGGCCGGATCCGCCGACGCTAGCTCAGGTCAGGCTGGGTCGGGTCGGGCTGGCTCGAGTCAGGGTGGCTCGGGTCAGGGTGGCTCGAGTCGCGCTGGGTCGGGTCACGCCGCCCCGGGTCGCGGGCCCGGTCGGGGCGCGGGGCCTGAGTCGAGCCGCACGGTGGTCGTCTCCACGGCCACGATCGCTCTACAGCGTCAGCTCATCGAGCGCGACTTGCCCCGGCTGGCCGCGGACCTGCGCGAATTGCTCGGGCGGGAGCCAGCCTTCGCGATCCTGAAAGGCCGCCGCAACTACCTCTGCCTGAATAAGGTGCACGGCACCGCGCCGGACGAGCCGGAGGATTCGCTATTCGACCCGCGTTCGGTGTCGGCGATCGGCCGACAGGTGACTCGCCTGCACGAATGGGCGGCTACGACGAGCACCGGTGACCGGGACGAGCTCGTTCCGGGCGTCGACGACCGCGCCTGGCGCCAGGTCTCGGTGAACGCGCGCGAGTGCATCGGTGCTCAGAAGTGCCCTTTCGGTACGCAGTGTTTCACCGAGCACGCGCGCGAAACGGCGGGCGAGGCGGACATCGTCGTGACCAACCACGCCCTGCTCGCAATCGACGCGATGGAGGACTACATCGTGCTGCCTGAGCACGACGTGGTTGTGATCGATGAGGCGCACGATCTGGTCGACCGCGTGACTAGCGTCGCGTCGGGAGAGCTGTCGGCATCTGGCGTCGAGGCGGCGGTCCGCCGGTGCGGGCGGCTGGTCGGCGAGGAGCTCACCGGCCGCCTTCGGGATGCGGGGGAGGGCTTGCGTCTCGCCCTGGGCGACACGCAGGCCGGACGGATTGACCTCCTTAGCGATCAGCTAGAGCTGGCACTGGCGACCGTCCGGGACGCCGCGGCCGCGTGCGCGGCGGACTTGCGTCAGCGCGCCGGCAACGAGGACGACACCGACAAGCTCGTCGCTACCAGAACGGCATCAGTAGCCCTCGACGAGGTCGCCGAAAACGCCGAACGGATGGTGGCGGCCTTCGCGAGCGAGATCTCGGCACGCCCTGAGGTGGTCTGGCTGGACCGTCCGGTCGGTGATGAATCGGCGCGGCCGGACACGCTCAGGGTGGCGCCGCTCCAGGTCGGCGGCTTGCTCGCCGAGCGCCTATTCAAGCAGCGCACGGTCGTGCTCACCTCGGCGACGCTGACGCTCGGCGGGTCGTTCGAGCCGCTCGCGCGACAGTGGGGCCTGCCGCAGCTTGGCCCGTCCGACTCGGTCGCGCGGGCGGCAGTTCCGCCCGACGACGCGACGGTCGCCTCGGGTTCGGCGGGTGCAGGTTCGGCGGCTGCGGGTTCGGCGGGTGCGGCTTCGGCGGCTGCGGGTTCCGCGGGTGCAGGTTCGGCGCGCGCCGAATCTGCTCGGGCGGCCCGCTCCGGACTGGACTGGACCGGGCTGGACGTGGGCTCGCCGTTCGACCATCGGCGCAGCGGCATCCTCTATGTGGCGCGCCATCTCCCGCCGCCCGGCCGCGACGGCTTGCCCGATGCATACCTAACCGAGTTGCGGGAGCTCATCGCGGCGTCGGGCGGCCGGACGCTCGGCCTTTTCTCTTCGATGCGGGCTGCCCGGCAGGCGGCCGACGCGCTGCGGGCCGATATCGGTGTCCCGCTCTTGTGTCAGGGCGAGGACTCGACTGGGCTGCTGGTGAGCAGGTTCGCTGAGGACGAGACCAGCTGCCTGTTCGGCACGTTGTCGCTGTGGCAGGGCGTCGACGTACCCGGGCAGTCGCTGCAGCTCGTGGTCATCGATAGAATTCCGTTCCCGCGGCCGGATGACCCGCTCGCGTCCGCGCGCCAGCGGGCCGTCGCCGCCCGGGGCGGCAACGGTTTCATGGCAGTCGCGGCGGCCCAGGCGGCGCTGTTGCTGGCGCAAGGCACCGGCCGGCTGCTGCGGACGATCGACGATCGCGGCGTCATAGCGATCCTGGATCCCCGGCTAGCGACTGCGAGGTATGGCAGCTTCCTGCGGCTTTCGCTCCCGCCGTACTGGAGCACCTACGATCCGCAGATCGCGCGCAACGCGCTGCGGCGCCTCGCGGCTGACGCGGCGGCTGCGGCGGCGGCGGCGGCTGATGCGGCGCCAGCCGATTCGCAGGAGGTTGGCTGAGCAGGAGGTTGGCAGTGCCGAAGGTCGGCTGAGCCAAACGTTGGCTGTGCCGGAGGTCGGCTGAGCCCGACGTTGGCTGAGCCTTCGCTGCATGACTACTGCGTCGGGCGCGCCTGGGCGAAAGTCCAGTGGTGGCCTTCGAGGTCGGCCGCCTCGTAAGAGCGGTAACCATACTGGTGGATCTCGGTGAGGATGGTCGCGCCCCGGCTGCGCGCGCGGGCCAGGTGTTCGTCGAGGCGGTCGACGAACACCCAGGGCACATGTGTGACAGTCATAGCCTCAGTGCCATCGGCTTCCTGCCGGAATAGCATGACCGAGCAGTTGCCGACCCGGAACTCGATCCAGGTGTGCTCAGGCGAATCCTGGTCGGCGAGCCTGTCCGGCAGCTCGAGACTGAATGCTTCTGCGAGCCAGCGCGCGGCGGCGACGGGTTTGGCGTAATAGATGCCAAGCCCCAGCCTGCCTGTCTCAACTGGCGCTCGCGCGGCGGTGTCGCGCCGCGCGGACCAGGCACCCAGCCAGCTGGGTACAACCCGGACCCACGCGGTGCCGCCGCGGTCGGCCCCGCCCGCCGGTATGGTCGCAGTCACAGTGACCTTCGTGCCGTCGGCCACTGCCTGAAAGCGCACCGCGACCGAGACGTCGTCCACGCCGCTCTGCCAGGCCAGCAGCTCACCAGGCTGCCACGTGGTGATGTGGCCCAGCACGAGCGCGTCGTCGGCGTCCGCGTTGTAGAGCTCGAGCAGCCGACCACCGACGCCGGGCTCGCAGCGCATGCCGACCGCCCTGGCCGCGTCGTGGAAGTTGATGGGGCCGCGAACCCACCACAGGTCGATCTCGTCCGTGAAGATCGAGAACGCGGTCTGCGGATCTACCCCGACCGTCACCTCGGAGGAGATAGTCCGCGCGTCTCGAGTGTCAGGTGTGGTCACTGTGCTCTCTCCTCGACCGGGCGCTCCTGGTGTTCCTCGGGGTGTCGCGGCTCGCGTGGTGCCCGCCGAGGTGTTGCTGGTCGACGTGCCGCTTGAACGACGCGAGCTGCTCGTCGAAGTGGGCCTGCAGCTGGTCAAGCCAGGCCTGCATCGCGACCATCGAGGTCGGTCGCAGCCGGAAGTAGCGCAATCGGGCGTCGCGCGCGGTCCGCTCGTCGGCTACGATCCCCGCCTCGAGTAGCACCCGCAGGTGCCGGCTCATGGCTGGCGCCGACAGGCCGACCGCGGCCGCTAGCTCGCCGGCCCGGCGCGGCGATTGCCCGAGCAGTTCGACAACCTGACGGCGGGCTGGGTCCGCCAGCGCCCCGAAGACAACGGCAACGTCAGATCCCGCCGGAGTGTCTTTGCGCACAGGATCAATAGTTAACGCCAACGTGAAAAAATGTCAAGACTGGAGGGTTCTTGTCCTGCACGCCAATGAATTTGGGCGCGTATGCCGCTCGCTCGAGCCGCGCGTCCCACTTTTCACGGCTGAGGTGCGCCTGAGCCGGACAACTCGGGCACGAAACTGCACTTCCGCCGCCGTGAAACGTGCCAGAGCGAGTGCTCAGTCGGTCGTCAGACCGCAGCCAACTGTCCGATATCAGGTAATTGTCCGCAGTTCGCCGTCCAGGCCATCGTCGGCGGGGTCAATGTCTCCTACGCGATGGGCCCGGGGACGAAGCTCAGGGGCCAGCGGGCTGGCGGTCGTGGCCAGCCGACAACAGCGTCGATGCGCCACCACTGCGGTTACACCGACAGCACCGGCCCAACCACGCTGTTCACTCGGTCCGGCGCGCCCGCGCAAACGAACAAAGGC
>DATIOU010000044.1:0-15414 GCA_035472835.1 Streptosporangiaceae bacterium
GCTGCCTGGCGACCCGGCTGCCTGGCGACCCCGCTGCCTGGCGACCCCGCTGCCTGGCGACCCCGCTGCCTGGCGACCCCGCTGCCTGGCGACCCCGCTGCCTGGCGACCCCGCTGCCTGGCGACCCCGCTGCCTGGCGACATTGTCATGGGTGCCAGCCGTCCCGACGCAGCACGCTGGTGTCACTCTCGCACATCAACCCGGTCACGGGTTGATCACAGTCGGCCTGTTACGTTGAGCCAGGGGGAATCCGAGGGTCCGGATCGGAGGCTTCGATGGGCCTGCCTGTAAGGCAACGCAGGGTGCTTGAGCGCATCGAGTATGCGCTGCGGGGCTCAGATCCGAAGCTCGCCGCCCTGTACGCGATCTTCGCCCGGCTGACCAGGGACGAGGAGATGCCGCGGGCGGAGCAATTGCGACATAGGGTTCTTCTGTTTCTGGCGAGGCTGCGGCTGATGCTGGTCAGCATCCGCGCCAGATTCCATATCCGGCTGGTACCGCGTCAGCCCGCGGTCCTGCTGTTTCCGATCGCCGTCGCGCTGGCTGTCGCGTCGATTGTCTTCGCGATCCGGTCCAGCTCAGGCTCGTGCACGCCAGTCAAGTCCGTGGCCGCCACTAAGGCTGTAGCCAATACCAAGCTGTGCCAGGCACCGGCCTTCAACGGGTTTGGCCGCTGAGGAGTCCGGCGCCTGTCCGTAGCGAATATCCGGCGTGGGCCTACCTAGACCTGATCAGCACGGCGGCTAGCTCTGGTCGCGCGCATTGCGGCGCGCCTGAGCCAGCGGCGGATCTCCCGGTCGCCGCGCACGCGGCAAGCAGCGCGACGTCACTCCCGCCGCTAGCGCTACCGCCTAGGCCGGACAGGTCGGCGAAGAAATGCGGCCACGGCAGAGCGACCGACGTCCAGGCGACCCGCCGCGCCGTCAGGCTGTATCCCCAGGCCTCGCCAAGAGCATTCTGGTCGAGGCCCAGAGCAACACCGTCGCTGATCCAGTAGAGGCTTGCGGCGACCGAGATCGCCACGCTGCTGACTGCCGACCCAGACAGCGCGTCGATGCCAGTCAGCTTGGCGCCTTCCGCCAGGTAGACGACACCCTTCGCGGCGTCAGTCAGCTCGACGACGGCGGCGTCCTTGTGCCACCGGAGGCTGCCATCGACGCCGTAAGCGGCCACCCCGTTCGCGCCGGAGAACAGCAGAACCGTCCCCGCGGCCCCGCCGGTCTGCGGGGACTCAACCACCCCGGTCAGCGTTCCGGCAAAGGATCCGGTCTGCGGACGCACAATCCGCTCGGCACCCGTCGCCAAGCTGATCCGGCGCACTGCCGACACTCCCCGGCCGGCCTGCTCGCTGACGTAGAGGTACCGATCAGCGACGCGCCATGTCGCTCCTGCCGCCCCAAGTGCACGTTGCCACACCACTCGGCCCGTGGTGTTCGCGTAAGCGGTGACAACGCTGCTGTCCACGATCACCGTCGTCCTGCTGTCGGCTTGCACGGCCCCCCCGAAAGGCGCGGCCGCAAAGATCCGGATCTGGCGCCCCGTCGCTGCCTCCAGGATGACCTCGTGCCGCGCGACGCCATCCTGACCAGGAGGAGGCCGGACGCCGACCGCGACGACACCGCTGAACGCACGGACGCTCACGATGACCGAGCCAGGCTCGAGGCCGGTGAGCAAGACATGCCAGAGCGCCTTGCCCGTGCTCGCCTGATATCCGGTCACCTCAAGGCCGGAGCCGACGACCGCCAGACCGCCGCCGTCGGCTGCATACGCCGCGTTCGGTTCTGTTGCGGTGCCGAGCACACCGGACTGGGCGGTCCAGGAACCCGTTAGCGCTGCTGTCCACAGGACCGAGCCCGCAGCGGTGCACCTCAGGCCAGTGCAGTGCGGTGCTTGCTGGCTAGTCGCCCGCCCGGGGATGACGGCCGCGCCAAGCAGAAAGGCGGCAAGTAGCGCCAGTCTTGCCCAGGCGGCCGGCCCGCGCGCGACCTTCACTGCCCCTGCCTTTCCCGCCGTGGTCAGCCAGCTCATCAGCTGGCAGATCTGGATATTCGCGGTCGCCCACGCCCTCGACAGCGCTGACTGATGCCATCTGCGTGGCAGATGCAGCAGCCGCTACAGCGGCTGCGGCCTGAGCGATGGCCGGGTCCTGACTTGGCCACGTTCCCGGCTCGGCGCAGCTTATCTCCCGCGTCTGGAGAAGAGCAGAAGTCCCGCCCACAGTCAGCTGGATGCTCGTGTTCCGCACCCACCGTAGTGGGTGGCGGGGCGCACTGGCCCGAATTGGCCCGGTTCCGCCCCGGTGGAGCCCGCCGGCTGGGACGCGGGCCGCGATTCATCCCGATGCCATCCCGTGGCCCGGCGGCCGTTCAGTAGCGTTGGCTCCGGCCATCGTGGCCGATTAACAGGAGGAATCGATGACAGATCGAGCCCCGCTCCCGTACGACTTCCTGCCGCAGGTACCGGCCTTCACGGTCGAGAGTGACGACGTCGCCGACGGCCGGCAGATGTCGCAGGCTCAGGTCTACAACAGCTTCGGCATGACTGGCGAGAACATCTCGCCGTCGCTGCGCTGGCACGGCTTTCCCGCCGAGACTAAGAGCTTCGCGGTCACCTGCTATGACCCCGACGCCCCGACGGGCTCGGGCTTCTGGCACTGGCTCGTGCTCGACATCCCGGGGTCGGTGACACAGCTGCCGGCCGGAGCTGGCAGCAGCGACGGCGCAGCACTGCCGGCCGGCGCGTTCTCGGTGCGAAACGACTATGGCACCAAGGACTTCGGCGGCGCGGCGCCCCCGCCAGGCGCGCCGCATCGGTACGTGTTCGCGGTACACGCGCTGAGCACCGAGCACCTCGGCATCAATTCCGACGTCTCGCCGGCCGTCGCTGGCTTCAACCTGACGTTTGCGACGCTCGCCAGGGCGTCGATCGTCCCTGTCTTCGGGCACTCTGGGTAGGCGGCACCCCTCAGCTCGCCGCTACCCCGGTCACAATGGCGCGGCCGCGACGCCCCGACGCCCGGCTCGGGCCGGCGACGCCTCGACGCCCGGCTCGGGCCGGCGACGTCCGGCTCGGGCCGGCGACATCCGGCTCGGCCGTCGGGCCGGCGAAGATGGTGATCATGCCCCCTGCAGAGCCCACGGCGCGCTCCGTTTTCGACTCGGCGGCCGCCGAATACGACGCCGCTCGGCCGTCCTATCCGGCTGCGCTCTTCGAGGAGCTGGAGAAGAACGGCGGACCCCTGAAAGGCAAGCTCGTACTTGACTGGGGAGCAGGCACCGGCATCGCCAGCCGCCAGCTCGCCGATCGCGGCGCCACGGTCGTATCGCTTGACATCGGCGAGCGGATGCTGCGCCGGGCGCTGGCCCGCAGCCCCGGGTCAGCCTGCGTGCTCGCGGACGGCAACCGGATGCCGATCCGGTCGGCCTCGGCCGACCTCGTCACGTTCGCGCAATCGTGGCACTGGTTCGACCACCGCATCGCCAGCGCTGAAGTAGCCAGGGTGCTCAAGCCGGGCGGACTCTGGGCCGCGTGGTGGAATCGGGCCAGAGCCGACGGCGAGCGATGGTTTGAGGAGTACCAGCGGCTCGTGTCGTCGTCATGCGCTGGCTACATGTGGCAGCGGCTGCGCGACGAGCAGATGATCCCTAACTGGACCGACGAGCTGGTGCGCGCGCAGGCCGAGGTCAAGCCTTCTGGCCCCGTGATCGTCCAGTGGACCCGGCAAGTATCAGCGGTCGACTGGATCACCGATGACCGCAGCAAGTCCTACTTCATCGAGCTAGCGCCGCCGCGGCGGCAATCGGTCCTGGATGAGGTGGCGGCGATCATCGCAAGCCGGTTCCCGGACGGTCAGATGACTGTGCCGTATCTCACCACGCTCTTGCTCGCCCGCAAGGCTGGCTAGCCGCCAATGGCCGTTGGCCCATGCCCGGCGCCACGTTCAGCAGCGCCAGAGCGGTCGTTCAGCTAGTCCTCAGGAGCTTCCGCTTCTATAACAGATGCGGCCACACCGGCTGAGCCGCCATAGCATGGTCTGCGGCACCTCACTCGCCGGCGGCTGGCCACCGGAAGCGGCAGCCCATGCCGGATGCGGCCCCGGCAGGCGACGCCAGGGCCGAGCGAGACAACCCCCACAAGCAAGGCGAGGCAGCATGGGCAAGGCTGAGCGGATCCGGCAGATGAATGCCAGGCAGCGGATCGCCGCGCAGCAGGCCGCAGCGCGGCGCGCCGAGGCCCGCAGGCGCATGTTCGTCGCCAGCGGCAGTGTCCTCGGCGTGATCGCCATCGTGATCGGCCTGATCATCTGGAAGAACGCGAGCTCCAACACCGCATCGGCCGCCAGCACGAAGGCGACCGCAGCCGAGGTGAGCCTCGTTACCAGGCAGCTCACCACGGTGCCGACGGCCACGCTCGACGCCGTCGGCCAGGGCAGCAACGTTTCCAAGCTGACCGCGACCTCAGGCCAGCCGCTGCTCGCCACCGCGGCCGGCAAGCCGCAGGTCCTCTACCTGGGCGCGCTGTATTGCCCCTACTGCGCGGCTGAGCGCTGGGCGATGGTGGTGGCCCTGAGCCGGTTCGGCACCTTCTCCAACCTGGGCCTGACTCACTCCTCAGGTTCCGACGTCTACGCGAACACGCCGACGCTGTCCTTCTACAAGTCGAGCTACACGAGCAACTACGTCGACTTCTCGCCGGTCGAGATTTACAGCGGCAAGCTCCTGCGGCCTAACGTCTACGCGACTCTGGAGAAGCCAACCTCAGCCCAGCTCGCGCTCATGTCCAAGTACGACGGACCGCCTTACGTCCAGGCGTCGGCGGCCGGCAGCTTCCCGTTCGTCGACATCGGCAACCAGTACCTGGCCATCGGGTCCCAGTACCTGCCCAGCAGCCTGGCGAACTTGACCTGGACACAGGTGGCCGCCGACATCAGGAAC
Organism: Streptosporangiaceae bacterium; assembly: GCA_035472835.1. GTDB lineage: Bacteria > Actinomycetota > Actinomycetes > Streptosporangiales > Streptosporangiaceae > JAJYUU01. The sequence goes on from DATIOU010000044.1 coordinate 4,935, forward strand.
CCGAATAGCGCCGTCGCCAAGCAGGTCGACGGGACCGCGAACTCCCTCACGGCCGCGATCTGCAAGATCACGAAGAACGCGCCGGCCTCGGTCTGCAGCTCCGCGAGCGCCCTAGCCGGGGCAGGGTCGCTGTAATGGCCGCCCAGAAGAAGCAGGCCGGCCGCGGCGGCACTGGCCGGCCGAGTTCTCGGGGTACTCGCCAAGCGCCGGGCGCCGGCCGCGCTGGCGCAGGCAATACGCGGCAGCGCCCATCCGGTGCCGCCACCCAGGCAACCGGGAACGGGGCAGCGTCGGCCAAGTCCCAGGCGACTGGAAACTCGGCCGCGCAGGCTAGGTCGGCTGCGCAGGCTCGGTCTGCCAGCGCGGTCGCTTCCGCCGCTCCGGCATCCGGGTTCGTCAGCAGGATCCTCGCACCATTCCGCACAATCGGTCCTGTTCCGCTGGCGACGTTCATACTGTCCCTGTACGCGCTCGGCGCATCGGTCTATCTCACGATCACGCACTACGACGCGAACGTGACCCTCGCCTGCTCGGATAAGGGCCTGGTGAACTGCTTGGCGGTCACCACCAGCCCGCAGTCGATGGTCTTCGGCATCTTTCCCGTCGCGGTCATCGGCCTGGCGTACTACGTGTTCATGACGGCGCTGAACTCGCCCTGGCTCTGGCGGTTGCAGCAGGCCGGATCCGACAAGATCAGCACGATCCTCCGGTATGTCAGGCTCGGCACAATCCTGGCCGGCATGGGCTTCGTGCTCTATCTCATCTACGCCGAGCTGATCCAGATCCGCGCCATCTGCCTGTGGTGCACCAGCGTCCACGTGGCCACGTTCCTGATCTTTGCGCTGATCGTCTTCTATACCTCGCTCTCGCCCCGCGGGCAGGCGCGACCCAGCAGGGGCTGAATCTTCACGGCCGGCTGGTCGTGACATGATCTGGAGATCGGAGCGTCGGTGGACGTTGCGCATTCCGCCGGCCAGCTTCTTGTCTGAGCGCCCCGTCCGCAGGCGCTAATGGAGGCGCTCATATCGATCGAGGGGTCGATCCAGGTCATGGGCAAGGCGCAACGAACCAAGCAGCAGTCCGCGCGAGCGCGGATCGCCGAGCAGCAGGCACAGCAGCGGGCGACCGAGAAGCGGCGCCGGCTGGTTGCCATCAGCGGCATCACCGTGGCAGTCCTTGCGGTGCTCGGCATCATCATCGGTGCGGTCGTGGCCAAGCAGAGCAATTCCAGCCAGGCCGGCGGCACATCGGGCGCCCTGCCTGCCAGCGTTCAATCCAACCTCTCGGTGCCCGCAGGCGTCCTCGCCCAGGTCGGTGTCGGCAGTTCCAGCCCGACGGCCTTCAACAAGGTGACCGGCTCGCCGCTGACCTCCGGCGGGAAGCCCGAGATGCTGTACATCGGCGCTGAATGGTGCCCGTACTGCGCGGCCGAACGGTGGGCGATGGCGGTCGCGCTCAGCCGCTTCGGCTCGTTCTCGCCGCTGAAGGGCATCCATTCTTCGTCGTCGGACGTGTTCCCGAATACCGCGACGCTCACCTTCTACCACGCCACGTACACGAGTAAGTACCTGGTCTTCACGGCCGTCGAGAACCAGGACGTGAACCACAACCTGCTTCAGTCGCCAACCGCCGCGCAGCGAGCGCTGTGGAAGAAGTATCAGCCGCCCGGCGACAGCTATCCCTTCATCGACATCGGCAATCGCGTACACGCGTCCGGCACGTATAACCCGCAAGTGCTGCAAGGGCTGACCTGGAGTCAGATAGCGGCCGACCTGCACAATCCGTCGTCGCCTGTGGCCAAGGGAGCCGTGGGCTCGGCGAACCTTTTCACGGCGGCCATCTGCAGCATCACCGGTAATCAGCCGGGCAGCGTCTGCAACGCTGCGCCCGTCGCGGCCTTGCGCGGTCAGATCTAAGGACTGACGTTCTGCGGGGTGTCCCCCAGACTGCGTGCTTTGCGCCGTTGCCAATGTGGGTAACCCAGTTACATCGGTTCGGCGAAGGAGGCAGCTGTGACGACGCCAGCCAGGCTCCGGGGAGTCTCCGCACTACGCGAATACTTCCGCACTAATCAGCAGCCGATCTACTTTGTGTCGCCCACGGCTTTCAATCTGCTCGGGATCAACCGATGGGTTCGCAACTTCAGGTACATCTGCCAGTACGACTCGTTCGATGGCGAGCACCCGAACGTCTTCGTGCCTGCAGACCGGCGCGCTCCCGAGTTCGACTCGATCGAGGACATCTGCAACTACCTGCTACGGCACGCTGAGGTCCGCAACCTGGTGCGGTCGAACGGGTCAGGCGGACTCGTTACCTTCGTGATGTTCGACGAGCAGACCGAGGCGCTAGCCGCCGACGTCGGCCTGCGGGTAGCCCATCCCCCGGCCGCACTCCGGCACCGGCTTGATTCCAAGATCGTCACGACGCAGCTCGGCGACGCAGCCGGCGTGCCAAGCGTGCCCAACATCCTCGGCCGGGCGGGCAGCTATTCAGGCCTGATCGAGCTGGCGGCCACCGCTGGCCTCGGCACCGACCTGGTCGTCCAGATGCCGTACGGCGACTCGGGGAAGACAACGTTCTTCATCGCCAGCGCGGACAGCTGGGCGGCGGCCGCGGCCAAGGAGCCGCTAGCGACAGAAGAACTCAAGATCATGCGCCGCATCGAGCATCGCGCCATCGCAGTCGAGGCCGTGCTGACCCGGCACGGCACCCTCGTCGGTCCGCTGATGAACGACATCACCGGCCATCCTGAGCTAACCCCGTATCGGGGCGGCTGGGCGGGCAATGACTACCCGGCGACGCTCACCGATGCACAGAAGCAGCGGGCTAGGCAGCTCACCTGCAGGCTTGGTGACCAGCTAGCCGGCGAGGGCTACGTGGGCTTCTTCGAGGTCGACTACCTGGTCGACACCCAGTCGGGCGAGCTCTACCTCGGCGAGCTCAACCCGCGCATCAGCGGCATAAGCCCGATGACGAACGTGACCGCGGGTGCGTACGCCGATATGCCCCTGTTCTTGTTCCACCTGCTCGAGTACCTGGACTTGGACTACGACGTCGACATCGACGAGATCAACGAACGCTGGTCGCATGAGGCGGCCGTGGACGTGTGGAGCCAGCTCATCCTCAAGGAGACAGCGGAGGGTGTCGACTTGCTCACGGCAGCGCCGCGGACGGGCATTTACACGATCGCCCCGGACGGCAGCGCCGACTTCCGCGGGCACGCCCACGACTGGCACGGCATCATGGATGAGTCAGAGGCCTTCTACCTGCGGATCCTCGCCCCCGGCGATTTCCGCTACAAGGGCGCTGACCTCGGTGCCATCGTTACCCGCGGCCGGCTCCAGGCCGACGACAACACGCTCGAGCGGCGCTGCAAGCAGTGGATCAGCGGCATCCGCCGCCACTTCGCCGGGTCACCCGTCGTCCCGCTCCAAGCGCAGCCGGTGGTCCGCGAGTCCTTCAAGATGGCCTAGGTGCGCTAATGGCAAGAGTTAGCCAGTGATGCTCAAAGATAGGCAACAGCGGGCACCTCCTGCTAAATAGCGAACCCGTCCTTGCATCGTTCCGGCTCTACTCCAGAGCGTGGCTCACCGCCTCGACGTTGTTGCCGTCGGGATCGCGGACAAATGCCGCGAAATAATGCTCGTGATACTCCGGCCAGACTCGCGGCACGTGCAGGACCTCACCTCCGGTGTCGACGGCCGCGTCAAAGAACGCGCGCACGGCCGTCCTGTCGGCCGCCGTGAAGGCGATGTGGGATTCGCGGAAGCCCTCTCCCGTGGTCTGCTGGCTGATCCAGAACATCGGCGCACCCGGCTGCCCATACCCGATGGCCTCGCCGAAATCCATGAATCGTCCGGCGCCGAGCGGCGCCAGCACAGCGTCGTAGAAGGCGGCGCTCGCCTTCATGTCCGTGACCTGCACCCCCACGTGATCAAGCATGGTCTCATCCTTTCGCTATCGGCCGGCCCGTCAGGAAGGCGACGATCGCGGCCGTGAACGCGCGGGCTACCTGTTGCTGGAAAGCCGGACTGGTGAGCATGCGGGCGTCCGTCGCATTCGGCATGTTCCCGCATTCGACAAGGATCTTCGGCACCGTGGTCAGGTTCAGGCCGGCCAGGTCGTTTCGCTCCACGACGCCCGAGGCGCCGTAGTACGTGCTCGCGGGCATCGTCGTGTAAGCAAGCATCGCGTCCCGAACGTCGACGCCAAACGCCTTCGACGAGGCGATCACCTTGTCGTTGGCGCCATCGGCCACCGGTTCGAGCACGGTGAAGCCACGGCCGGTCGCAGGACCCCCGTCGGCATGGATGTCGATCGCAACATTGGCGTGCGCGTCGTTAAGGATCTGCGCCCTGGTAGTGACGCAGGGACCGACACCGTTGTTGCTGTCACGTGTCATCACGACGCGTGCACCGGCCGCGATGAGATCGGCGCGCAAGTAGGCCGCGACGCTGAAGTTGAACTGAGCCTCGGTGTAGCCGCCCGCGGTGGCCGTGCCCGTTGTGTCGCACGACTCGTCCGCTCTGCCATTCCAGATGATCTTGTTGATGATGGCTGAGTTAGTGAAGTTGCCGCCGTTGTGACCTGGGTCTATCCCCACCATCTTCCCGGCAAGCGGGAGCTCCGCCGCGACCGGAATCTGGGCAGCGCGCGATCTTGTGGCAGCCGACGGCGACCCGCCCGCTGAAGGCGGTTGCCCAGCCGCCGCGGTGGATCGGGGCGACCCAGCCGACGAGGCCGACGTCGGCGGGGGGTCTGACTTCGCGCAGCCCGCGCACATCACGACCGCGCCGAGTACGGCGACGGCAAGACGCCACATTAGGAGCACTATGCGAGCCTAGTCCGGATCGCTCCCTGGGGCGGGCGCACCCTGATTCCTCAGGACTGGATCCACTCCTCGCTGTGCTCCCAGAGGCGCTTGCCCAGCTCAGCCGTCGCGACCGGGCTGGGCTCGCGGTCCGCGCTGTTCTCGTAATACCGGCCGCTGACCTGCGCGAGCTCAGGCGCCGTCGCGCAATAGAGCGACGTCTGGGCGCCTTCGTCGACGCTCAGCATGCGCCTGGTCAGCAGCGGGCGGACGGGCCACGGCACCCGCCGCCAGATGTCAGAAGCCACAACGCCAGGGTGCAACGCGTAGGCGGTCACCCCGGTGCCCGCCAGCCGGCGTGCCAGCTCCTGCGTGAAGAGGACGTTGCACAGCTTGGACACCGCATACTCACGCATGGCTGCGATGGTGCGCGCGGGACGCCGGAGCCTGTCGAAATCGACGCCTGGCGCTTGCAGGTGAGCGTCGCTGGCTACGTTCACGATCCTGGCCTGGCTCGCCGTAAGGCAGTCCAGCAGGGCGCTCGTCAGCGCGAAGTGACCGAGGTGGTTGACGCCGAAGATCAGCTCGAACCCATCGCTGGTCAGCCCCCGCCGGCCGGCCACGCCGGCGTTGTTGATCAGCACGTGCAGCGGCTCGCCGAGCGCCAGGAATGCTCGCGCGGCCTCTCGCACCGAGGCCAGGCTGGCGAGATCGAGCTTCAGGAACGCGACCTGGTCGCTGCCGCTAGCCTCCCTGATCGCGGCGACCGCCGCCTCGCCCTTCTCCGGTGAGCGGGCCGCGATGTGCACGCGACCGCCACGTTCAGCCAGGGCACGCGCTGTCGCCAGCCCGATCCCGGTGTTGGCGCCAGTGACCAGGAACGTCCGTCCGGTTAGCTCAGCCATGGCAGGCATTATCCGGTACGGCAAGCGCAGAGGCTGGCAGTCTGGCTGGTCCCTATACTTCCGCTGATGCCCTTCGCCAGCACGCCGCCGGCCGAAACGGTCACCAGGCGGGATAAGCGCCGCATCGTGGCCGTCGTCGCCGCGGTGCTGCTGGTCCTTGCGGCCGTCGGCGTTTGGGCCGCGTTCCGGCCCGGCAGCTACGGCAGCTCCAAGGACGGCTGCATTACGGTCACCGTGCCCAGCACGACGGGCGGCGGCCTACTTCATCAGTGCGGGCAGCCCGCCAAGGCCACCTGTCAGCGCGCGTACAAGGGAACGGACAAGCTCGCCGCGCTCACCCGCCCTCAGTGCCGCCTCGCCGGAATCGCGCCCGCCCCCTGACGGTTCGCCGCAACACCATAGCGGCGGGTTGACGCGGCTCCGGCACCCTGTTCGCGCAGGCCTCGGCTAGCTCAGCAGCACGTCGGCGTCGAAACAGGTCCGGTCCCCGGTGTGGCACGCACCGTCGATCTGGTCGACGCGAACCAGGACTGCGTCACCGTCGCAGTCGAGCGCAACCGACACCAAGCGTTGTACGTGCCCGGACGTCTCGCCCTTGACCCAGTACTCCTGCCGGCTCCGGGACCAGTACGTGCACCGGCCTGTTGTGAGCGTCCGGTGCAGGGCCTCGTCGTCCATCCAGCCAAGCATCAGCACCTCGCCAGTGTCGTGCTGCTGCGCGATGGCCGCGACCAGGCCATCCTCGTTCCGCTTCAGCCTGGCAGCGATCTTCGGGTCGAGCCCGGACGCCGCGGCGTCAATTCGCATTCCGAACCTCCCTCGCGGTCACCGGCCGGACGAGATGCCCGGCGGCCGCCAGTTCGCGCTTGACCGCGCCAATAGTCAGCTCGCCAAAGTGGAACAGGCTGGCGGCGAGTACAGCGTCGGCCCCGGCGTCGATCGCCGGCCCGAAATGACTCACCGACCCGGCGCCCCCACTCGCAATGACAGGAACGGGGACCGCTTGCCGGACTGCCGCGATCAGCTCGAGGTCGAAGCCGGCCTTGGTCCCGTCGGCGTCCACCGAGTTCAGCAGGATCTCCCCGGCACCGAACTCGGCTGCCTGCCCGGCCCAGGCGACCGCATCGATCCCCGTACCACGGCGGCCACCGTGCGTCGTCACCTCGAAGCCCGACGCGGTAACGGGCGACCGACGGGCATCCACCGACAGCACAACGCACTGCGAGCCGAACCGGTGCGCCGCCTCGCGGAGCAGTTCAGGCCTGGCCACAGCGGCAGTGTTGAGGGAAACCTTGTCCGCCCCGGCCCGCAGCAGCCTGTCGATATCCCCGGTGCTGCGCACTCCCCCGCCGACGGTCAGCGGTATGAACACCTGGTCGGCGGTGCGCCTGACCACGTCGTACATGGTGTCCCGGTCGTCACTGGAGGCAGTGATGTCGAGAAACGTCAGCTCATCGGCGCCCTCGCGGTCGTAAGTGGCGGCCAACTCGACAGGGTCACCGGCGTCGCGTAGATCAGCGAACTTGACTCCCTTGACGACCCGGCCGCCGTCGACGTCGAGACACGGGATGACCCGGACCGCCACTGTCATAGCAGCCCAGCCTCTGGCACCGAACCGGCAGCCGGGCACGCCCCCGCCCCCGGCTTGTACGCGACGGCCTCGACCTCGACGAGCATGCGCGGGTCGATGAGCGCGCCGATCTGGATCATGGACGTAGCAGGCATGACATCGGCGAACGCCTCGCCGTGCGCTCGGCCGTATTCTTCCCAGCGGCCAATGTCGGTCACGAACATCCTCGTCCGGACGACGTCGGCCAGACTGGCGCCGAGCACGGCAAGCGCCGCCTCGACGTTGGCGAGAGCCTGCGCGGTCTGCGCATACGCGTCGTCCGGGTGCACGAACTCAGCGCCGGCGATCGACGTGCAGCCTGACACGAAGATGTAGTCCCCAGCAGCGACCGCGCGACTGTAGCCCACCACCGGCTCCCAGGCAGCACCGCTGGCGACCCGGCGCGTCCGAAGTGGTGCGGGATCGATCTCGCTCGCGGTTCCCCGGACGGGGCTTTCCTCGGTCTCGGGCATAGGCCCAGCGTAAAGGGCGTCGCCTACCGGCTATCACCTCGCAGGAAGTCAGACCACCCGACGCACTGGGACTCGGGACGAGCCGCCGCTACCGTGAGTGGTATGGCCAGAGAACATCCAAGGCCAGAAAGCACCCAGTGGGTGTCTTATTACATGCTGGCGCTGCTTTTTTACCCCATCGCATAGAGGCGATTCCGCAATGTGGATACTCGCGACGTGGATTTACGAGTGGGTAGTTTCCATGTTCCAGCCATCGGTGGTTCGCGTGCCGGATCTCCTTGGAATGCATCCCGTCACCGCCCGCAGCACAGTGCGCAAACTCGGATTACGGGCGAGACCGGTTAGGCCAGATGGACCGAGCGATTACTGGGTTGTCGGCGCCCAGGACCCGGCACCAGGATTAGCAGCAAAACGAGGCACCGTAGTCACTCTGTACCTCATGCCGGGAGATGGCGTCGAATACGCAGGCTGAGCAGGCCGGCCGCAAGTTTCGCGCGTGACGAGCCACAGATTGGGAGTATCAACCGTAGCTCGATTCACTCAGCCACCGAGGCGAGCGCTTCAGGCAGCGTGAACGCACCCGCGTACAGGGCTTTGCCGACGATCGCGCCCTCGACGCCGAGCGGCACAAGGCTCGCAATCGACTGCAGGTCAGCCAGGTTCGCCACGCCGCCGCTCGCCACGACTGGCTTGTCGGTCCGCGCGCAAACGCGCCGCAGCAGGTCCAGGTTGGGCCCGCGCAGCATGCCGTCCTTCTCGATGTCGGTGACCACGTAGCGGCAACAGCCTGCCTCTTCCAGGCGGTCGAGGGCGTCGGCAAGCTCGCCGCCGTCGGTGGTCCAGCCCCTGGCGGCCAGCCGCGTGCCGCGGACGTCGAGGCCTGCCGCGATCCGATCTCCGTGCTTGGCGATCACGTTGGCAACCCACTCCGGGTCCTCGAGAGCCGCCGTGCCGATCACGACCCTGGTGCACCCGGTGGCCAGTGCCGCTGTCAGCGCCGTGTCGTCGCGGATCCCGCCGGAAAACTCGACCTTGACGTCAAGCCTGCCGATCAATTCAGCCAGCTGCCGTCCATTCGATCCGCGCCCGAATGCGGCGTCAAGGTCGACGAGGTGAATCCAGTCCGCACCCGCATCCTGCCAGGCAAACGCGGCGTCGGCCGGGTCGCCGTAGCTGGTCTCGGTTCCGGCGGCCCCCTGCACGAGCCGGACGGCCTGCCCCCCGGATACGTCTACGGCGGGCAGCAGCTCAAGCTTCCGATTCAATGCAGTGTCTCCACCCAGTTGGCCAGCAGGGCGGCGCCGGCGTCCGCCGACTTCTCCGGGTGGAACTGGGTCGCCATCAGGGCGCCGTCCTCCACAAGCGCCACGAAGTCCTCGCCGTGTGTCGTCCAGCCGACCACGGGCTCTGGCTCACCCGGGCGTGCCGGGACCCGCGTGGCGGCGTAGGAGTGGACGAAGTAGAACATGGCGTCCTCGCCAATGCCTGCGAGCAGGCAAGATCCAGCGCTTGAAACGACCACGTTCCATCCCATGTGGGGCAGGACGGGAGCGGAGAGCTTGCGGACAACGCCCGGCCAGCACCCGACACCGGTCGCCGTGACGCCGTGCTCCTCCCCCGCCTCGAACAGGATCTGCATGCCGACGCAGATACCGAGCACTGGCCGGGCGCCGGCCAGCCGCTTGGCGATCACCTGGTCGCCGCCTGCGGCGCGCAATCCAGCCATGCACGCGGCGAATGCTCCGACGCCCGGGACCACCAGCCCGTCCGCGCGCAGCGCCGCGTTCGTGTCCGAGCTGATCTCGGCGCCGGCGCCGGCCCGCTGGAGCGCGCGCTGCGCCGACCGCAGGTTGCCTGAGCCGTAGTCGAGCACGACCACGTCCGGCCGACGGCTGGTCACGACAGCTCCCCGTCCATGATCACGATCTTGCCAGCCGGAGCTGGCTGGTCTGATCCCCAGGCTATCGACCGGCGCCACCGGATTCCGACGGCGCATCCGGCTGCGTCAGGCACTGACCTGGCCGGTAACGTGCGACAGGGACTAGCTCACAACGTCAGGAGTCGCGATGGACATCACCCAGCTGATCCTTGACGACCATCACGAGCAGCGCCGCCGGTTCGCGATCCTTGAGGAGATCGACGCCCAGGACGTCAGGTCGCTGGATGAGATCTGGTCCCGGCTAGCGGTGTTCCTGGAAGTGCACGCGGCCGCCGAAGAGGCGATTTTCTATCCCGAGCTGCTCAAGCTAGCCATCGGGCCGCAGCCGCTAGGCAGCGCTGAGCCGGAAACCATCGACGCCATTCACGACCACAATGAGATCCGCGACGCCATCGCAGCGGTCACGGGTCTTCAGGTCGGCAGTGAGGGCTGGCGCGACGCCATCGCCGCGGTGAACCGGGCCAACGGCGACCACATGGCCGAGGAGGAGCGCGAGGGCCTGACGGACTTCCGCCGTCGGGTGAGCCTGGCGGAGCGGCATTCACTCGCAGTGGCGTTCGCCGCGTTCGAGGCCCGAAACTTTGCCGGAGTCCGGCCGGTGGACACCGATCCGGAGACTTACGTTCGCCAGCAGGAGGAAGCAGCCAGGGAGCGGAGCGGACCCGGCTCGCTCGGCATCGGCGATCTCAAGGGCGGCGGCATCTGAGCCGCGCCAGGCCCAGTCGCCAAGCCCAAACAGGCCGC
>DATIOU010000045.1:0-50294 GCA_035472835.1 Streptosporangiaceae bacterium
GCACGGGCCCACCTCCCGCGGGCAAGGCGTCAAGGGCGGTCCCGGCTCCCGACGGCCTGACGCAGCGCGAGGCCGAGATCCTCGGCCTCATCGCCCGCGGCCTGACCAATCCCGAGATCGCAGCACGGCTGTTCCTGAGCAACCACAAACAGGTCGAGGACAGGACCGCGACGGCCACGAGCATGGCAGACACGGTCCGCACCGGTCTGGAAAACGCGTTCGCGGAGCTGCGCAAAGCGCTGCTCGAGACCAAGCGCAAGCTGAGCTGACTAGCGACGCTTGCCGCGGCGGCGCTTGGCAGCCGTCAGCAGCCTGGCGATGCTGCCGTCGATGCCGCGCGCCAGCACATCCAGATCCGGCGTGCTGTCGTAGTCACCGGTGATCCCGAAGGTGACCTGGCCGTTGTAGGTGAAAATGCAGACACCGGTCCGCAGCGTCGTCGCTATGGGCACGTAAGGAATGATCTCGAGTAGTCGCCGGCCGAGCGCGTAGAGCGGCTGCTGTGGTCCAGGCACGCTCGTCGTGACCGTGACGATCTCCCGCTGCGGAATGCTGAAAACGGCACGGACAAACAGCGAGGCCAGCGCGAAGGGCGTGTACCGCCGCAGGCCGACAAATGCCTCGCCTGCTTCGGACTCGCTGCTGCTCTTGAGGGCCGCCAGCTGCGACGCGACTGTGGTGAGGCACTCCGCCGGGTCCGGGATGTGGACGGGAAGGTTGGTCACAAGCGCCGATACCCGGTTCTCGTACACGCCTTCCTCCCCCGGTCGCCGGACCGAGACAGGGACTAGCGAGGGGACCGTGGCGCGCGTGGGCACTTCCCCCCTGGCCAGCAGCAGCTCGCGGAAGCCGCCGGTGATGGCGGCCAGGAACACGTCGTTCACCGTGCCGCCAAGCGCGTTCTTGATCGCTTTTACGTCGTCGAGCGACGCCCCGACCCAGGTGAACCGGCGCTGCCGCCCGATCGGACCGCTCAGGGAGGACTTCGCCGCGGGCGGGAGCGCGGTCGCATAACGCGCCAGGCCCCGGAAGGTGGTGGTTGCCTGCCGCACCGAGCGCGCCGGATGGGCTAGCGCGCGCTGCACTGCGCCCGCGTCGTACACCGGAAGCAGGAGGGCGTTCACCGCGGCACGCGCCGTGACCGCCAGAGGTGACGGCTGAGGATTCGCTGGCGATGGATTGTCCTGTATCGCAGCCACCGATGGCGGCTCGGGTGAGACATCGAGGATCGCGCGGTACATAGCGGCGCCGCCTAGGCCGTCAACCATGCAGTGGTGGATCTTCGTAATCAGCGCCCAGCGGTCGCGATCGAGGCGCTCGACCAGCCAGTACTCCCACAGCGGATAGTCGCGGTCCAGCCGCTCCGTCATCACGCGCGCCATCAGCGTGCGAAGCTGCTCCTCCCCGCTTGGGGATGGCAATGCCGTCTGACGGACGTGGTACCTCAGGTCGAAGTGCGGATCGTCGACCCAGACCGGCGGCCCGAGTCCGAGCGGTACTTTGCGCAGCTTCTTGCGGTAAAGAGGGACGAGCGGGAGGCGGCTTGACAGAGCCGCCAGGAAGTCGTCGTATGCGGGTGGCGGACCTTCGAAGATCGCGATCGATCCGATGGCGAATGAGGCGTTGCGATCGGCGTCCTCAGCATCGACGAACGCCGCGTCCAGCGGCTTCAGCTGCGCCACATCGTCACATCTCGTTGACGGCATCCTTCAGGGTGCGGTCGACGTTCTTCGGATCTACGTTCAGTTCCTTGCTGGTTTGCTTTTCTGCCCGCGTAACGGCCTTCTTGATTGCCTCCTCGATCTTGTTCTCGCCGACGACGATCAGGCCGGCCTCGCCAGGGTCGATGAAATCGCCCAGTTCCTTGGCGTCCGATCGCGACATGCCCTTGGCCAGATGGCCGCTGACGCCGCCGATGACGCCGCCGAGCGCCGCCGCACCCAGCACACTAGGCGGGAAGATGGCTCCGACGGCCGCTCCGGCCGCGACGCCCCACCAGGCACCGTGCCGCGTGGCGCTTTCGTCCTTGTTCTCGTGGATCTTGCCGTTGGCATCCTTGGTGATGACGGCCGCGTCGTAGGAGCCCACCAAACCGGCGCCGTGCGCTTCCTTCACCTTCTGATAGTCGTACTGAGCCATATCCTTGTCAGGATATGTCGCGACTAGCACGAATGTGCTGTCGGAACCGGGCATGTCCGCCTCCTCGTATCGCACGATTAGTCGCAGGCGGCCAGGCAGCCGCCGCCGCGTCAGCACAAGGCTGTCAGCTACCCGCCACCGCAGTCGTCACCCGTCGTGGGCGAAGACGGACTGGATCGATCACGAGCGGGGAGACTTGCTCCGGGACTATCCCGTTAGGAAGTTGTCGTGGCCAAAGCCGAGGATGGCGACCGGGTTAAGCGCTGGCGCGACCTGCTGGCTAGCGAGCGCGAGGCGGCCGAGCTGTACAAACGGATCGCGGCCGCCGAAACCGGCGAGCGGCAGGCCATATTCGAGGAGCTGGCTGCTGTCGAACTGCAGCACGCCGCGCACTGGGAGGAGAAGATCCGCGGCGCCGGGCAACCAGTGCCTGCACCGGGCGCCCCGAGCGTGCGCACTCGGCTGCTCGCTTCCGCCGCGACACGACTATCGCCGAGCGCGGTCCTGCCGCTGATCGAGCGGGCCGAACGCGCCGATGCGGGCGTCTACGACGCTGACCCGGACGCTGCGCCGGGAATGGCTGCTGACGAGCACGGCCACGCCCGGACGATCGCGAAGCTAATCGAGGGCGGCCGTCCTAGCCCTCGAGTCCAGATGGCCCGGCGGGAACCGTGGCATCGCGGCGACCGGAGTGGTGCACTGCGAGCCGGCGTGTTCGGCGTCAGCGACGGGCTAGTGTCCAACACTGCACTTGTCATGGGCGTGGCGGGATCGGGCGCCTCGCACACCGTCATTCTGCTCACTGGGACGGCGGGGCTGCTGGCTGGCTCGTTCTCGATGGCTGCAGGCGAATATGTGTCGATGGCCAGTCAGCGCGAGATGTTCCAGCGCGAGATCGCCCTGGAGGCGCAGGAACTCGAAGAGAAACCCGAGGAAGAGCACGACGAGCTCGTCCTGCTGTACCGGGCGAAAGGCCTGACGAAGACTGAGGCCACGCAGCTTGCCGACCGGATCATGGCCGAGCGGCACGTCGCACTCGACACGCTGACGCGCGAAGAACTCGGGCTGGATCCCACCCAGCTGGGATCGCCCGTGGCCGCGGCCATCTCCAGCCTGCTGACATTCGCACTCGGTGCGCTCGTGGTCATCATTCCTTACTTTGGCGGCGGCGGCACAGCGGCGCTGGTCGCAGCCATCATCCTCGCCGCGGCCGCGCTCTTCGGGGTTGGCGCCGGGATCGGAATGCTGACTGGACGCCCGGCGATCCTGCCGGGCTTGCGCCAGCTAGTGCTCGGCGGCGCTGCTGCATTGGTGACATACGGGATCGGTCACCTGATCGGCGCGAGAGTGGGCTAGATCACTCTCGGACCAAAGTTGCCGTGATATGGCCAGGTCAGGTACCCTTCTTAGCGTTTGATCAAGGCACCTCGTTCGGTGAGGCGTCGACATGAACACAGGCCACTGATCCGACGACGTCGAGAGACGCCCAGGGTCAGGACAGGTCTCCCCGGATTAAGGGGTGACCCGAAGTGGCTGCACCTTGAGGGTGCTACGTCGTGTCGTGCCAAAGCTCTGACGAGAAGGGGTGCACCGGCCGTCTGCCGGAGTTCTCCCTTATGTGCGGTAGCTGCGACACCCGCGTGTGTCCTGGCCGGAGGGAGGCGAGAGATGGATAGCAATAGTCCGGGTCATATACGACCCAGCATCCGAGCGTTCTCGTTCCTTTCCGGCACGCGGTAACCGCCCGCACTGCACGGCGTCGAACCGCAATCTAGCCCGCTGCCTGAGCGCAGCGCGGACGGATGCTGCGTGCCTCCCGATATGGCCCCTGACCGGGGATAGGGAGGATCACCATGACGGCACTGGAGTATCGCGGCGCGGTACTTGAGCCTGAGCACGCTGGCGACATTCGCGGCGCGCTCGGCACCATCCGCCTTGATGACACTGCGCCTCGCCGCGGCCTGAGCCGCAAGGCTAAGACGCTGCTCGCTATCGTCGGGCCCGGCCTGATCGTGATGGTCGGCGACAACGACGCCGGCGCGTTCGCCACGTACGGCCAGGCTGGCCAGAACTACGGCACGCGCCTCCTGTGGACGCTTCTGCTACTGGTCCCTGTGCTGTATGTGAACCAGGAGATGGTGCTCCGCCTCGGCGCCGTGACCGGAGTCGGGCACGCGCGGCTCATCCTGGAGCGGTTCGGCAAGTTCTGGGGCGCGTTCAGCGTCATCGATCTGTTCATCCTGAACGCACTGACCATCATCACCGAGTTCATCGGCATCACGCTCGCCGCCGGATATCTCGGCCTGCCCAAGGCAGCGGCCGTGGCGCTGGCGGCCATAGTGATCACCGGTGCCGCGTTTACTGGCAGCTTCCGCCGGTTCGAGCGCATCGCTATCGCCTTCTGCGCAGGCAGCCTGCTCCTGATCCCCATCTACTTCATGGCCCACCCAGCCACGTCGCAGATGGTGCACAACTTCGCCATCCCGCAGCTACCGGGCGGGGCAGGCCAGCTCTCCACCGTGATGCTGCTCGTCATCGGCATCGTCGGCACGACGGTCGCGCCGTGGCAGCTCTTCTTCCAGCAGTCCTACGTCATCGACAAGCGCATCACGCCGAGGTTCATGAAGTACGAGAAGGCCGACCTGTGGATTGGCATCGTCATCGTGGTCATCGGCGGCGCGGCCATCATGGGCGCTACGGCGGCGGCGTTCGCGGCCACCCATGGCTTCGGCCACTTCACCAACACCGCCGGGCTCGCGACTGGCCTGCAGTCCTATGCCGGGCGGACCGCCGGGATCCTGTTCGCGATCGCGCTGCTCGATGCGTCCATCATCGGCGCGTTCGCCGTCTCCCTGTCCACGGCGTACGCGATCAGCGACGTGTTCGGCATGAACCACTCGCTGCACCGCGGCGTGCGGCACGCCAAGGGCTTTTACGCGATCTACACTGCCCTCATCGTCGTCGCGGCGACGATTGTCCTGATCCCTGGTTCCCCGCTTGGCCTGTTGACTGAGGGCGTCCAGGTCCTGGCCGGCGTGCTGCTGCCGTCCGCGTCGGTGTTCCTCCTGCTGCTGTGCAA
This sequence comes from Streptosporangiaceae bacterium, assembly GCA_035472835.1. Lineage (GTDB taxonomy): Bacteria > Actinomycetota > Actinomycetes > Streptosporangiales > Streptosporangiaceae > JAJYUU01. The sequence continues at coordinate 5,219 of DATIOU010000045.1, forward strand.
CGACAAGGACGTCCTGGGCCCGTGGGTGAACGGGCGCAAGACGAACATGTTCACGGCGGCGGTGGTGGCGGTGCTCGTCTCGCTGTCGGTCATCCTCACGGCATCGGTGCTGTTCCCGAACATCAGCGCGCGCCAGATCATCGACATCATGGCCGCGTGCGGTCTGGTATCGGTGCTGGCGGCCGGTTACGCGCTGGTCCGTCGTCAGCGGGGCGCGGCCGGCCGGACCGAGGCGGCCGGCGCGGCCGAGGCGGCCGGCGCGGCCGAGGCGTCTCCGGTGGACCGGGCCGCTCGGCAGGACTGGCGGATGCCTCCACTGAACCTGCTGGCGCGGCCCGTCATGTCGACCGGGCGCAAGGTCGGCATGTCGGCGCTGCGGCTCTACCTTGCGGTAGCCATGATCCTGGTCATCGTCAGGATTGTTCAGCTCGCCATCGGCCATTAGGTTAGCCGCCCGGAAGGCTGCCGGCCCCTGCGGCTGCGGGCGGCTCGGCGGCGTCGGTCACGAGCTGTCCCCGTGGTGTGCATCCGGCGGCTCGGCGGCCTCGCGCCGCCGCCAGTCACGCGGGAGGGTGGCTTCGAGCACGTCGTCGACGGTGATGATGCCGATCATGGTGCGCCGATCGTCGACAACCGGGACCGTGATCAGGTTGTAGTCGCTCATCAGGACCGCGACGTCCGCCACGTCAGTGCCCGCACCGACGCGCACGGGATCGTCGTCGTAGATGTCGGTAATCGGAGCGGACTGATCGGCCTGCACCAGCTCAACCAGCCGGACGACGCCAGCCAGGCGACCGCCCTGATCGAGCACGTGCACGCTCGTCAGGGCCTCGGGCTGCATGCCGGCCGCCCCCGCAACCGCGTTGAGCGCCTCCTGGGCCCGGGCCTGCAACGGAACGGCGACGAAGTCGACGCCCATCAGGCCCCCGGCGCTAGCCGGGTTGAAGCCAAGCAGCGTCAGCACCTTCGTACGCTGACCGACTGGGAGCAGGTTCAGCACCGGCTGGCGTCGCGACTGCGGTAGCTCCGCGACAGTATCGGCGGCGTCGTCGGCGCGCATCCTGGCCAGGACCGCGGCGATGTCGGCGTCCGTCCTCGCACCCAGCAGTCGGGTCGCCAGATCCTCGTGCAGCTCCTCGAAGACGTCAGCCTCGAGCTCGGGGTCGGCATGCACCTGGCCGAGAATCTCCGTCTCTTCGGCCCTGGACGCCTCTTCTAGTAGGTCGGCGATCTGCGCTGGCTTCAGCCGGCGGATGCGCCCGAACGGTCGGCGCAGCAGGGCGCTGCCCGCGTGGCCGATGAGCGGCTCGAAGTCGGCCCAGTCCCGGAAGTACTGCCCGCCCGTCAGACCTGTCGCGACCGCGCGGCTGCCGAAGATCCGGCGCGGGCGGCGCCTGGTGTCAACGCCTGCGAGCACCCAGTCGCCGTCGCGCTGCTCGAGCCGAAGGTCGACGGCCTTGACCAACCGGGCGCTCGCCACATCGATGAGCCGATGCCCCAGCACGTCGGCGCGGAGCAGCACCTCACCATGGCGCCGGTCGAACTTCCGCAGGTCTATCTCGTTGGTGGTCAGCCTTAGCACGGCCGGATCGGCGGCGCTGGCCTGCTCGACAGGCACATACACGTCGCGGCCGGCGACAGCGGCGACGAGGCCGGTGACCAACGGCGGCTCGGCGCCGCGCCACCGAACGATCACATCGGAAAGCCGACCGATTGGCTCACCGTTGTTGTCCGTCAGTGGCCGCTTGAGCAGGTCCCACAGGTCCAGCGTGCGCACACCGGGAGCATTCATTTCATAATCGTGGCACTAGCCGGTGAACAAATGCAGTGCACAAAAGGCGGAGTTCACTCGTCCGGCGGCGGGCTCAGCGGCAGGCCGCGCACAGCCCGAGCACGTCCAGCCGGTGGCTGTGCGCCTGGAATCCCTCGGCGTCGGCGAGCTGGCTGATGGCCTCATTCGCCTGTTGCTCAAAGCTCGCCGGCAGCGTCACGTCGATGACCTTGCCACAGTTCACGCACAGCAGGTGATGGTGGTGCTCGGTTAGGTCCTCGGCGAGCTCGAACCTGGTGAACTCGTCGCTTGCCGTGACACGCCGGACCAGCCCGGCGGCGTGCAGGTCAGTCAGATGCCGGTACGCGGAACTTCGCGGCAGGGCGGGGAGGCGCTCGGCGATATCCCCGATGCTCACGGGGTGACCGGCGCTCACGAGCAGGTCGACGATAGCGCGCCGACCGCTCGTGTAGCGCTGGTCGATCAGGCGGAGGCGGCGCTCGACGACACCGTGCATGTCGTCAATCATCTGCTCGGCTGACATTGCCCTCCCCTACCTTGCCGGACAGTACCGTTACCGAGCCGCGGACAGCCCGGTCCGCGACCTAGTGCTCGTCGTAATGATCACCATCGGGCGCATGCCGGTGCCCGTCATGGGCGTAATCGACGTGGTTCCCGTGCGGTATCGGGTCGTGGCCGCAGCCCGGGCCGTGCGCGTGGCCGTGGGCGGGATGAGCCAGATGCGGCAGCGGATGCTCGTCGTAGTGGTCGTCATGCGGCGCGTGCGCGTGTCCCTCGTGCACGTAGTCAACATGTCCCTCGCGCTCGGCGCTCGCGTGCCCGCAGCCTGGCCCGTGCACGTGCTCATGGGCGTGAAACTGATGCTCGGCGGATGTCACCCGTCCTCCTTGCTGTGATGAACGGCGTCAGCAACGATGTGGGCCACGTGCTGGTCGGCCAGCGAGTACACGGCCTCGCGACCCCGGCGCTCGACCCCCACCAGCCGGGCGCCGCGCAGCACCCGCAGATGCTGCGATACCAGCGGCTGGCTCATCCCGAGGCGTGCGACTAGCTCATGCACGAAGCGGGGCTGCTCAGCTAGCTCCGTGACAATGGCCAGCCGCGCTGGCGCGGCCAGCACCTTGAGCAATTCCCCGGCGGCCTCGAATCCTCGCGTCTGCGGCGACACCAAACAATATAAACACATGCAGATCTGTTTATGCAAACGGCCTTGGGCGGCGGCCGCGTACCCGGCCGGAGTTCCCCCGATCCACATGCACCCCGCCGGAGTTCCCCCGATCCACATGCACCCCGCCGGAGGTCCCCCCGACCCACGTGCACCCCGCCGCCCTCCAACCTGCGGGCCCGGATCTCGCAAGACACTGCTCGAGCCCGACCTACCTCGGGTCCAACTTGCATTGAGACTCAGTCTCAGACTATGTTCGCTCCCATGGGCATCTCTGGCGGCGGGGCCGTATGCCGGGCGGCGGCCACGGCCGCGGTCATAGCGGGCGTCGCGCTGGGTGCAGCCGGCTGCCGGGGCGGCATTGCCGCGGGCTCGGCCAGCGGCACCGTGATCAACGCCGTCGGCGCCGAAAGCGAGTACGCCAACGTTTTGCGTCAGATCGGCGGCAAGTACGTGCACGTGAACGCCATCCTCGACAACCCGAACACCGATCCGCACACGTTCGAGGCCAGCCCGCAGGTCGCCCAGGAGGTCAGCAGCGCGCAGCTCATCGTCCAGAACGGCCTCGGCTACGACAGCTGGATGACGAACATCGAGTCGGCGTCGTCGAATCTGCACCGCAAAGTCGTTGTCGTCCAGCACGTGCTCGGACTGCCGGACAGCACTCCCAACCCGCACCTGTGGTACGACCCGAGGACCATGCCTGCAGCGGCGAAGGCCATGGCCAACGACCTGGCGGCCCTGCAGCCGGCGCACGCGGCCTACTTCCGGGCCAACCTGGCAAAGTTCGACAGCTCGCTCAGCCCATGCCTGACCGCAATCGCCCGCTTCAAGGCCAAGTACGCGGGTACGAAGGCGGCGACCACCGAGCCTGTCGCCGACTATCTGCTGGCGGCCATGGGCATCAGGAACCTCACGCCCTTCGCGTTCCAGGCCGACATCATGAACGGGGTCGACCCGGCCCCGCAGGACATCGCCCTGGAGACCGGGCTCTTCAGCGCGCACCAGGTCAAGGTGTTCTGCTACAACCAGCAGGTCGTCAACGCGCTGACCGGCTCGATCCGGCAGAGCGCGAGCAAGAACGGCGTGCCAGTCGTCGGCGTCTACGAGACCATGCCTGCCGGTTACGACTATCAGCGCTGGATGCTGGCCGAAGTGGACGCCATCGAGCGGGCGGTGACCGCTGACGTCTCGACCCAGAGGCTGTGAGATAGAAGCTGTGACTCCCGAGCCGACACCCGAGATACTCCGAGTCGACCACGTCAGCGTCGCGCTGGCCGGGCGACCCATCCTGGCGAACGTCAGCTTCACCGTCCGCGCCGGCGAGTTCACCGGCCTGATCGGTCCCAACGGGGCCGGCAAGACCACGCTGCTGCGCGCCATACTCGGCCTGCAGCGGCCGAACGCCGGCTCGATCACGATCTGCGGACAGCCCCGCTCCCCGCGGCATCAGCCCGTGGGCTACGTGCCGCAGAAACTACTGCTCGACCCGGACATGCCGATCCGGGCCAGGGACCTGGTGGCGCTCGGGCTGGATGGCAACCGCTTCGGTCTCCGGCTCCCCGCTGCGCACCGGACCCAGGCCGTCACGGAGATGCTGCACGCCGTCGATGCCGAGCGGTTCGCCGATGCCAGGGTCGGGACGCTATCTGGCGGCGAGCAGCAGCGCGTGCTCATCGCGCATGCCATGATCAGCCGGCCGCGACTGCTGCTGCTCGACGAGCCGCTGGCCAACCTCGATCTGCGCAGTGGCCAGGAGATCATCGGCCTGCTAGGCCGGCTAGCGAGGGAGCAGCAGATAGCTGTTCTGCTGTCGGCGCACGAGATGAACCCGCTGCTGCCAGTGATGAACCGCGTCGTCTACCTCGCCGGCGGCCGGGCCGCGAGCGGACCGGCCGACGAGATTGTCACAACGGAGGTGCTGAGCCGGCTCTACGGTCACCGCGTGGACGTGCTGCATGTGCACGGTCGAGTCCTGGTCGTGGCCGGACAAGACGGCGCTGGCGACACACTCGCTCAGCCAGCCGAAGCGGGTTAACTGGCCATGCACGGACTGGGCACGGCGCTGTTCGAGCCAGGCTTCTTCGCCAGCTCCCAGGTGCACGTCGCCGTAGCGGTCGGCGGCGTCGTCGCCGTCGTATCGGCCATCGTCGGCGTATTCAGCGTGATGCGCGGACAGTCCTTCGCCGGGCACTCGCTCGGCGACGTCTCCGCTGCAGGCGGCTCGGGCGCGCTGCTGATCGGGCTTAACCCCGTCGCCGGGTTCGTCGGCCTCGGCGTTGTCGGTGCCGCCGTCATGGACATGATCGGCATGCAGCGCGTGCGCGGCCGCGACCTCGCCACCGGCATCGTCCTCGGCGCGGCCATCGGCCTGTCGGCCCTGTTCCTGTACCTGACCGCCACCACCGGCGCCACCACCGGTGCCACCCAGCAAGTCTTGTTCGGATCGATCTTCACCACCACGACCGGGACCATCGCGGTCGTGGCCGTGCTGGGCGGCGTCGCGCTCGGCGGCGTAGCGCTGATCTACCGGCCGTTGCTGCTCAGCACTGTTAGTCCGGACGTGGCCGCCGCACGCGGCGTTCCGGTCCGCCTCGTCGGCGTGATCTACATGCTCGCGCTGGCCGTCTCCGTCGGGCTGTCCGCCATCGCCATCGGCGCCATCTTGTCGACCGCGCTGCTGATCGGACCGGCCGCCGCGGCGCTCCGGCTGACCAGGCGGGTGACCTGGGCGCTCGGCGTCGCCTCTGGCATCGGCGTGCTCGCAACATGGCTCGGCATCCTGCTCGCCTACGACAGCTACTACTGGGGTTCGGCGCACCTGGGGCTGCCCGTCAGCTTCTTCATCGTCGCGGTCATCTTCGTGACCTATCTGGTCGCCGGCGCGGTCGCGGCCAGATCCGCCCGCACCGCGGCCCGGCGCCACGAGCTCGTAAAAGTGCCAGCGGCCGGGACGGAGGGCTGATGTTCACGGGCTTCATGATGAACGCCTGGGTCACGGCCACGATCGTGGCCGTGGTGGCCGGCGTAGTCGGGTACTTCGTCGTGCTGCGCGGCTCCGCATTCCCTGCACACGCGATCCCGAAGGGCGCGTTCGCCGGCGCGGCCGCCGCCAGCCTGCTGGGGATCAGCACGCTCGTCGGCCTGGCCGTCTTCTCGCTTATCGGCGCCGTCGGGATCGGCTCGCTCAGCCGGCGCAGCCGGAACGACGTCGCGACCGCCCTCGTACTCGTCCTGATGCTGGCCCTCGGAGCTGCGTTCCTGTCCAGGACCACCGAGTATGAGCCAGAGATCTACGCGCTCCTGTTCGGCGAGATCCTCGGCGTCAGCAGCGGCGCTATCCTGCCTGTCGCCGGCCTGGCCGTCGCGTGCATCGCGGCTGTCGCGGTCATCTACCGGCCGCTGATGCTCTCCTCGATCGTCCCGGAGGTCGCCGAGGCCAGGGGCATCGGCAGCTACCGCATCGAGATGTACTTCCTCCTCGTCGTCGCTCTGGCGACCGCCGTCACCGTGCCAGTCGTCGGCGCCCTGCTGATCTTCAGCCTCATGATCGGGCCGCCCGCCGCCGCCCGGTCACTCACCAGCAGGCCAGTCCTGGCTTTGGTTCTGGCCGTGGTGATCGCGCTGATGACCGTCTGGGCTGCCATCGCGCTGTCCTATGAGTTCAGCTGGCCCGTCGGCTTCTTCGTCGGCGTCCTCGCCGCAGCGTCCTACGCAATCGGTCGGGCCTGGTCGTCCTGGCAGCGTCCCGTTGGCGCCGCCCAAGGTGTCTAATGTCAATATGACGGCCTCGGACGTCTGGATCGCTAAAGACGACGGCTCGGACATCATCCGGGCTGCGGCCGTAGCCTGCGTCGGCCGTGACTACAACGGCAACATAACCGCTCGGTTGTCCGGCTGTGATCAGGCCGTTGTCACGCTCGTTCTAGACCACGGTCACAACCACGGCCGCACGCCAGATGACTTCCACCGGCAGCTGCTCAAGGTCATTTCAGAGCTGTCGGACGCCGCCGAGGCTGCCATTGCCCGCCCGGTGCATGACCCCGAGCGCGGCTGGCGCTGGACCACCGAGCGGCTCTAGTCCTCCGGCGCCCTACGGCTCCAGCCCTACGGCGCCCTACGGCGCAGCGCTGCCGCCCGGCGTGACAAGGCCGCTCTCGTAAGCCATGACGACGAGCTGCGCCCGGTCTCTGGCCGCCAGCTTGGTCAGGATCCGGCTGACGTGCGTCTTGGAGGTGAGCGGGCTGACGAACAGGCGCGTGGCGATCTCCTCGTTCGACAGGCCGGCTGCTACCAGGCACATGACCTCACGCTCCCGGTCGGTCAGGCAGTCGAGCTGGCGGCTGTCGGCGGTGCGTCGTTCTGGCTGGCTGGCGATGTCGGTGATCAGGCGCCTGGTGATGCTGGGCGCCAGCAGCGCGTCGCCCCTGGCGACGACCCGGACGGCGTGGATGAGGTCAGCAGGCTCGCAGTCCTTGACCAGGAAGCCGCTGGCGCCGGCCCGGATGGCACGGTAAACGAACTCGTCCGACTCGAACGTCGTCAGGATGATGACCTTCACACCGGCCAGATCGTCGTCGGCCGCGATCCGGCGGGTGGCCGCCAGCCCATCCACGTTCGGCATCCGGATATCCATCAACACGACGTCGGCACGCTCACGTCGGGCCAGATCTACCGCCTGTGCGCCATCGGCCGCCTCACCGACCACCTCCATGTCGTCAGCGCTGTCGACAAGCACCCGGAAACCGGCCCGGATGAGCGCCTGGTCATCGGCCAGCAGGACTCGAATCACGAACGCGACCCCGTTCCGGCTTCTTGTGATCCAGCCTCAGCCGGCCGGGACGGCGGCCGGTCAGCCGACCCCGACGCCCGCAGGTCAGCGGGCCGGTCAGCTGGCAGCACGGCCACGATCAAGTAACCACCCGATGGCGCGGGACCGGCGCGCACCGACCCGCCGACCGCCGCGGCTCGCTCCTGCATGCCGATGATGCCGTGCCCGGCACCCGGGCTGTGCGAGGCGGGCGGGGCGCCGGGCCCGTAGGCACCGCGGCCGGTATCAGCAACCTCGATCGTCAGCGCTGAGTCGCCGTAACCGAGCGAAATCGTCGCGCTGGCCGGTCCCGCGTGCCGGATCGCGTTGGTCAGCGACTCCTGGATGATGCGATAGGCGGCCAGGTCCACCCCGGCGGGCAGCGGCCACGGCGCGCCGTCGCGGCGGAGCGTCGTCGGCAACCCGGCCTTGCACGCACCGTCCACCAGCGCGTCTACCTGCGCGAGGCCGGGTGCGGGCTGGGCCGGATCGCCATCGTCGGCCTGGCGCAGGACGTTGAGTATCGCCCGCAGTTCGCGGAGCCCGTCCTTGCTGGCCAGCCGGATCGCGTGCAGGGCGTCAACGGCCGCAGCCGGATTGGACGCCAGGACATGCTCGGCCGCGCCGGCCTGGACGCTGATCGTCGCCATCGAGTGCGCGACGATGTCGTGCAGCTCGCGCGCGATGCGCAGCCGCTCCTCGTCCACCCGGCGCCTGGCTTCCTCCTCGGCGCGCTCGGCGATCGACATGACGTACTCGCGGCGGCTGGCGACGGCAATCCCGCCGAAAAGCGCGGCGGCGATCAAGGCCGGAATCAGGTAAAAGCCCCCGCCAGTCGCACCGAACGGGTTCGAGAGCCCGGTCGCACTCATCAGCGCCGCCAGGGTGAGCGCCGCCAGCACGAGCGCCCGCCGCCACGACACCGCTTGCGCGACCGCGAACAGCGCTATCGCAGGCGCCAGCAGCGAGGCGCCGTTCACGTAGCCGAGCGCGCTGTAGGTGACGACGGCCGCGGTCGACACCGCCAGAACCGAGACCGGGTACCGCCGCTTGAACGCCAGGGCCATGCACGCGACCACGACTAGCAGCAGCGCGATGGCTGGCATGTGCGGGATGTGGTGGGTCCGGAACACCGCGACGTCGTTCGGCTGATTCGGATGCGCCTCGGCCCATGAGCCTGCTGCCAGCACAAGCGTCAAGACCACGGCCGTGGTCACATCGCGGGCGGTCGACGTCCGATATCGCTCCCACCACGCCCCCAGCGTCCGCTTCACAAGATCAGGGTAAAGCGCCGCGCCGCCGGGTTCGTCCTCCCCCGGATGACCCGCCGCGTACTCCGCCGGGAGTACGGGGCGGCCGCCTGCTCCTGGCGGCGTACCGGCAAGTGCCTTCTGGCGGCCGGCGACCGCGAACCCGCTGGCCGGAAGGCTGGCAACTGCCGGGCGGACAGTCCGCCGGCATCGTGCCCCGGAGGCCGTCATGCTAGCCCTGACCCGCTTCGTCCTTCGCCACAAACTCCTGGTAGCCGTCTTCTGGCTCCTGATCGCGGCCGCCGGCGTCATCACAATCGGCGGCACCACGCACCGGATGACCAACAGCTTCGCCATGCCAGGCCAGGCCTTCAAGGTCGACAACCAGATTGCCGCGACGTACGGCAACGGCGGCTCGCAGACGCCCTACGTCGCAGTGCTCACCGCACCGCATGGCGAGCGCGTTACCACCCCAGCCGTCGCGGCCGCCGCCGGCCGCGCGTTCGCCTCACTCCACGCATTCCCGCATGTACGGATCGCCGATTACGCCAACACCGGCGACAAGGCGTTCAATACACGGAACGGGGCCACTACCTACGCGCTCGTCTACACGCCCGAAGTCAGCGGCTTCGGCGGCCCGAACTTGGCGCCGGCGATTCAGCGCACGCTGTCCGCCGCGATACCGCCAAACTGGCACGTCGGTATGACGGGCGCACAGCTGCTGTCGGCGGGCGCGCCGAGCAGTAGCAAGGGTACTGGCGTCATGGCTGAGGCCATGATCGGCGCGCTCGGCTCGCTGGTGATCCTGGCCCTGGTCTTCGCGAGCTTCCTGGCGCTCCTACCGCTGCTGATCGGCGGTGTGTCGGTGTTCGCCACGTTCCTTCTCGTGGGCGGCCTGACCGAGATCACCGGCATCAGCCAGATCGTCGAGTTCCTGATCGCGCTCATCGGGCTGGGCGTGGCCATCGACTACTCGCTGCTGGTCGTCAGCCGGTGGCGCGAGGAGCGCGCGGCCGGCCGCGACAACGAGGCCGCCGTCACCGCCGCCATGGCGCACGCGGGCCGCGCCGTAGTGTTCTCGGGTCTGACCGTCGCCATCGGCCTGCTTTCGATGATCATCCTGCCCGTGGCGATGCTGCGCAGCGTCGGCATCGGCGGCGTCCTGGTGCCGCTCGTCTCCGTCGCCGTCGCGATCACCTTGCTGCCCGTCATCCTGGCGACTGTCGGTCCGCGCCTCGACTGGCCGCGCCTGCGCACTGAGCGGTCGGCGAGCCGGGTGTTCTCGGCCTGGGCGCGCGGCGTGTACCGGCACCGCTGGCTCGCGGCCCTCGGCGGCATCGCCATCTTGGCCGCACTGATGCTGCCCGCGCTTTCCCTGCACCTGGGCCTGCCAGGCAGCTCGGCCGAGGCGACGTCCGGCCCGGCGCATGCGAGCCTGACGACGCTAACCGACGGCGGTGTCCCCGCGGGCGTGCTGACGCCGGCCGAGGTTCTGACGTCCGGTCACGCGGACGCGGTCCGCGCGGCGGCCGCCAAGGTGCCTGGCGTTTACGCCGCGTTCGCACCCACGACCGGCGACTACCATCGTGCTGGCACGGCGATCGTCACGGTGATCCCGACGACGGAGAGCAGCGGGCCCGCAGGCCAGGCGAGTATGCGTCAGCTAGAAGCGTCGCTGCTGCCGCACGCGCACGTTCTGGGCGTCGGTGGCGAGGGTCCGTCGCTGATCGACTTCGACCACGCCGTCTACGGCGACTTCCCGCTCATGCTGGCCATCATCGGCGTGGCGACGTTCTTGCTGCTGACAAGGGCGTTCCGGTCGGTGGTGCTCGCGGCCAAGGCGGTGGTCTTCAACCTGGTGTCGCTCGCCGCCGCTTACGGCGTCCTCACCTGGGTGTGGCAAGACGGCCACGGGTCCACCGCCGTCTGGGGCGTCCCGGCTACAGGTGCCATCACGATGTGGGTGCCGCTGATGGTGTTCGCGTTCCTGTTCGGGCTGTCGATGGACTACGAAGTCTTCATCCTGACCAGGATTCGCGAGGCATACGACGGCAGCGGTGACGCCCGCCAGGCAGTGACTGAGGGCCTTGGCCGGACCGGACGACTTGTCACCAGCGCAGCGGCCATCCTGATGCTCAGCTTCCTGTCGATGTCCACCGGGCCGCAGACCGACCTGAAGATCCTGGCCACCGGCCTCGGTGCCGGCATCCTCATCGACGCCGTCGTCATCAGGTGCCTGCTGGTGCCGGCGATGGTGGCGCTGTTCGGCCGCGTGAACTGGTGGCTGCCGGGTTGGCTCGGCCGGGTGCTCCGGGTCCCGGTCGGCCAGCCGGCGCTACCCGCCGAGCCGACGGTGCCTGCCGAGCCTGCCGGGGCGCTCGCCGCCATCCGCTAGCTCGGCGACGGGCGGGCGGCCGATCCAAGTCGGGATCGGCCGCCCGCCTCGTTCCTTCTAGAACTGACTCGTATTTCGGATGCCCGCTCAGATGCCGCAGGCTTGAGCCACCGCGACGGCGGCTCCCTCGCGGTTGGCGGCCGCCGGGAGGCCGGGCCGCTCGAAGTACGCCATATAGATGTATGCGGCGCTGGTCGGGTTCGTGGCGGCGTTGAGCATCGGGACGTACTGCGCCCAGCCCTGGTTGTACGTGAGCAGCGCCGCCAGCTGCGTCTGCAGGTCGGCTCCTGCGTTCCCGGTCACGAAGCCGGAGGGCAGCGGAGTCCAGCCGATGAGGCCGCCGCCACCAGAGCCGACCGACTCGGGGTTGCCGTCGGACTCCTGGTAGATATTGCCGGCGATGCCGACCGCGGCCATCTTGGTGTATCCGTGGGCCACCAGGAAGTTGACGATCGTCGCGTAGTTGTACGGCAGCATCGCGGTCCCGCCCGCACCGCCCGCGCCCGAGCAGGCCAAGGTTTTGGCTACGGGCTTGCTGGCCGGGCTGGGCGCGGCGGAATGCGTACCGGCCGGCTGCGTTGCGCCCGAGTTGCGCGTCGCACTTGGGCGCGCGGGCTGCGTGGTCTTCTTAGTCGCGGCGCTTGAGCGACTCGCTGGTGTCGGCATTCTGGCCGCGGCAGCCGCATCAGCGGACCCGCCGCCCGCGACTAGGGCGCGCATGTCATACGAGGCCATGCTCGTCGCCACGCGATCAAGGTGCGTGGGCTGCGCCTGGGCCTGATAGCTCGCAAACAGGCCGCCGAGCGCGACGACGGGGAGCGCTGCTCCGACTATCTTGGCCGACCGCGGCATTCGTGACGGGCTGCGGTGCCGGCCGTTCCGCCTGATCTTCCTGGTTTTCCGGTGGGAGGAGGAAGCCGAACCCACTACCTGCCTAACGACGATTCTTCGCCCAGCTACGCGGCAAGCGGGGGATCTGCCTCTCGCTGGGCCTGACACTTTTACCTTGGACAGCCTGGCCGGCCAGACGGGTCGGGTCAGCCAAAAACCGGCAAATAGCTCAGTAGGGCTATGGCGTCAACAAACCGCCCAGGGAGGTCGAGAACCGTTTACAGTGCGGGTTTCCGGCGTCGCAGTGAGTGTCCGGTAGCTACCTCACGAACCACCCGAAATGACTAGTCACCGCATAGCCCGGAATCGATCGCCTTGCGCCTGTTGGCCGTCCGGCCAATCGCCTCCGCCGCCGTTAAGCTGCTCACATGCCGGCGGCGCCAGGCCGGCCAGCACGGAGGCAACGAGCTCGTGACTGCGGACTATGCGCCTGAGTACGGCCCGGTCCGGCCGGGCGACGAGCTCGACTGGGACCGGCTGGCGGGCTACCTGTCCTCGAAGATGGACGGCCTTGGCGAGTTCGTAGCCGCGCAGCAATTCCCGAATGGCGCCGCGAACCTCACCTACCTCCTCGAGTTCGCTAACCGGCGGCTCGTCATCCGCAGGCCTCCGTTCGGCGAGCTTGCAATTGGCGCGCACGACATGAAGCGCGAGTTCCGCGCCCTGTCCCGGCTGTGGCGCTGCTACGATCGCGCGCCGCGCGCCTACCTGCTTTGCGAGGATCACGCGGTCGCGGGCGCTGATTTCCTGGTGATCGAGTACCGCGCGGGTCAGGTGGTCTGGGGCAGCATCCCGTCGAGCATGGCCGGGTACAAGGACGTGGCCAGGCGGATCGGGCTTGCCGTCGTGGACGCGCTGGCCGACTTGCACATGCTCGATCCGGACCGGGCCGGAGTCGCCGACCTTGGCCGCCCCGATGGATTCGTCGACCGCCAGCTCACGGGCTGGCAGCAGCGGTGGCGGGCGGTGGCGCCAGCGCTACTGCCGATGATGGAAACAGAGCCGAGCGCGGACGTGATCGCCGAGGTTAGCGCAGAGCTAGCCGCGACCAAGCCGGCTACCACCCGGACCTCGGTGCTGCACAACGACTTCAAGATAGACAACTGCCAGTTCGACCCGGCCGACCCTGACCGCGTGCACTCGGTCTTCGACTGGGACATGGCGACGATCGGCGACCCGCTCGTCGATCTCGGCATCATGCTCAACTACTGGCCCGATCCAGGCGACGACCCGGATAACCGGCCGTCACACCCGGTGGGCCAGGAAGACATGGGCCTGCCGGCGCGCGCTGAGGTGATCGCGAGGTACATCGGCAGGACGGGCGCTGACGTGGCCAGCGTTAGCTGGTACGAGGCGTTCGGCTCCTGGAAGACGGCAATCGTCATCGCCCAGCTCTATCACCGCTACCTGCAGGGCGACAGTCATGACGTCCGGCAGGGACTAAAGGGTGACCGCATCATGCAGCTTGCCCGCCGAGCGCAGCTGATCCTTTCAAACCGAGGACCTTCATGACATCGATCGCCGAAAGCCTGGCCCGGTGGGCATACGACCTGGACCCCAGCGGCGACGAGCTCACGCTGGCCAGCCGCTCGCTTGTCGATACCGTCGCGGTCACCCTGGCCGCCCGCGAGCACCCGGTCGCGAAGCTCACCGCCAGCCTCAGCGAAGCTGGCCGCTGGGCGACCATCGGCCACGTGCTGGACTTCGACGACCTGCATATGCCGTCAACCACGCATATCAGCGCCGTCTGCGTGCCGACGGCCCTCGCGACTGGCGGCGGCGGTCGTGCCTACCTGGCGGCGGCGGGCGTCATGGCGCGGCTTGGCACCGCCCTCGGCTGGCCCCACTACTCGGCCGGCTGGCACGCGACGTGCACGGCCGGTGCGCCCGCGAGCGCGGCCGGCGCGGCCGTCGCGATGGGCCTGAGCGTGCCCGAGACCGCCTCGGCGATCGCGCTGGCGGTCCCGGCCGCGGGCGGCGTGCAGCGCGCCTTCGGCACTGACGCGAAGTCACTTCAGGTCGGCTTTGCGGTCGAGGCCGGAATCCGCGCCGCGACCCTCGCCGCGGCCGGCGCCAGCGCCGATCACTCGGCGCTAGCAGCGTGGATGCGGCTCGTTGGCGGCGATCCTGGCCGCGTTGATCTGGCCGGACCCGCCGTACCAGACGGCCTGGCGATCAAGATGTACCCGTGCTGCTATGCGCTCCAGCGGCCGATCGCTGCGCTGGCCGAGCTGGCCGCGTCAGCTGGCCTCGCGGCCGCGGATGTGCGCCGGATTCAGCTGCGCACTCCAGCCGCCACGGTCGTCCCGCTGATACATCATCAGCCTGACACCGGGCTGCAAGGCAAGTTCAGCCTTGAGTACGCGGCCGCCGCCGCGCTGCTTGACCGCTATCCAGGCTTCGCCAGCTTCACCGACGACGCGGTCCAGCGCGATGCCGCCCGGCGACTTGTCGGCCTCGTCGAGGCGGAGCTCGAGCCAGGCGGTGACTGGCTGCTTGACGGGGAGTTCCAGGCGACGATCCATGCCGGGAACGGGGTCGTCCACGACGCGGCGCTCCGGCACCCGCCCGGCAGCCCGGCGCGACCCCCGACAGCGGGTGAGCTCAGCGCGAAGATCGCCGACTGCGTCGCCGGACTCGACACCGACTGGACGACGTGGACCTGGCAGAACGCGGCCGATGTAATGCGCCGCTACTTGCCGGGCTCCTGATGGCGGACATGCCGGTGTTGGATGTGCTGCCGCTGGCCGGCATCACCGTCGTCGCCCTCGAGCAGGCCGTGGCCGCACCGTTCGCAACCCGTCAGCTAGCAGACCTCGGTGCGCGTGTCATCAAGGTGGAACGCGCGGGCACTGGCGACTTCGCTCGCGACTATGACCGGACCGTGCACGGCCAGGCCAGCTACTTCGTGTGGCTGAACCGCGGCAAGGAATCGATCGAGCTTGACCTGAAGAGCCCGCGCGGGCAGCAGGTCCTCGCCGTGCTGCTTGCGCGCGCCGACGTGTTTATGCAGAATCTGGCCCCGGGCGCCGCCGACCGGCTCGGCCTATCGGCGGCTGTACTCCGCGCCCGGCATCCGCGCCTCATCTACTGCTCAGTTTCTGGCTACGGCCCGGCCGGGCCCTACCAGCAGAAGAAGGCCTACGACCTGCTCGTGCAGTGCGAGGCCGGGCTGTTGTCGGTGACCGGGACGCCAGACACGCCAGCCAAGGCGGGGATCTCGGTCGCCGATATCGCCGCCGGAATGTACGCGTTCAGCGGCGTCCTGACCGCGCTGTATGAACGGGAGCGGACTGGCGCGGGCACGAGCGTCGAGGTCGCGATGCTCGACGCGCTCGGCGAGTGGATGAGTCAGCCCTACCTTTACGCGGTCTACGGGGGCCAAGCGCCGCCGCGTACGGGTGCGCGGCACGCCTCGATCTCCCCGTACGGTCCGTACGCGGCCGCCGACGGCCAGGTCTTCCTCGGCATTCAGAACGAGCGCGAATGGGCAGTGCTGTGCCGCGACATCCTCGGTCAGCCAGAGCTGACCGAGGATCCGAGGTTTTGCACCAACCCGGACCGGGTCAAGAACGATGGCGAACTCACGTCGATCATTGAGGCGGCTTTTCGCGGGCTGGCTGCGGCCGACGTCGAGGCCAGGCTCGACGCGGCCGGCATCGCCAACGCGCGCCTGCGCACCCCCGCTGAGTTCGCCGCCCACCCGCAGCTGGCCGCCAGAGAGCGGTGGCGCGATGTCGGCACGCCTGGCGGACCGGTGCGCGCGCTGCTGCCACCCATTACTGTCGGCGGCCGCGAGGCGGCCATGGGCGACGTCCCGGCGCTCGGGCAGCACACGGCTGCGATCCTCGCCGAGCTAGGCCTTGGCTCAGTTCGCAACCGGGGTAACACGTGAGCCCCGGCCCGGTCGCGCTCGTCGGCAGCGGCGAGTACCTGCCGGTGATGGAAGGCGTCGAAGGCACGCTGCTGGCGGGCCGCGCGCCACGCTACGTGCAGATCCCCACGGCGGCAGCCCCAGAGGGTGAGCAGAGCCTGCGGCGCTGGCTCGACCTTGGCGCCGCGCAAGCGGACCGGCTCGGTGTCGAGCAGGTCCCGGTCGTCGCACGGGACCGTGCCGAGGCAGAGGCCCCTGAGCTGGCGGATCTTGTCGACGGCGCGGGACTGGTGTATCTGTCCGGCGGGAATCCGGCCTTCCTGGCCAAGACCCTGCGCGGTACTCGCCTCTGGGCTGCTGTCGTCGCGGCCTGGCAATCCGGATCCGCCCTAGCCGGCTGTTCGGCGGGCGCCATTGCGCTGACGGGCTGGGTACCGTCGATGCGCGCCCTTGACCGCGAGCCAGATCCCGGCCTCGCGATCCTGCCTAACCTGCGCGTGCTGCCGCACTTCGACAAGATGCTGGGGTGGGTGCCCGACCTGCTCACGCGAACAGTCGCGCGGATGCCTTCCGGCACCACCGCGATCGGGATCGACGAGGAGACAGCCATCGTCGACATGACCGGTGCCGGGCACGCCTGGCAGGTCCATGGCCGGAAGCAGGCGTGGGTGCTCTCCCCGGATGACCGTCGCGGCTTCGCGGCCGGCTCGACTCTGACGACGCCTTAGCGCTGCTGGCGACCGTCCGGGAGCCGCTGCGGCTCGGCCAGGCCGCCGGCGTAGAACCCGCGCGCGGCCTCGAGCAGCTCGTCGAGCGGCGGCCACCACGGCCCGTGTTTCAGCGACCGGAGCGCATCGAGCAGGCTGAGTGCCGGCGCCGCTGTGTCGGTCATGCCAGCCACAGCAACCCGGCGCGGGCGCACGGCACGGAGCGGGCCGAGGTAGAGAGCGATCGGCGAACTCGGGCCAGCAGGTCGCCGGTGACGTCGCCAACCAGCGCCACCACGGTGGATGACTCGCGGCGCATATGGCCAATCTTAGTTCGCCGCCAGCCAGCGCCCGGTCACCGCTTGATCACCTTAAGCCACACGTCGGCGCTAGCGCGGCCGCGGATAGCACGGAGGTCCCAGCAGCCCGGATGGGTGAATACGTAGCCTGCGCCCCACTCGTCGCCGGGCTTGTCGAAGTTGCTGCCGGTATGAAACCCGGGGCCCCAGGAAAGCCGCACATGCTGACCGTCCGGCGCGATCGCCACCAGCGTGAGCGGCCCCAAGCCGGACACGCGCCAGACGATCTTCTCCTGATCGCCGACGCGAGCTGGCAGCGGATGCGGGAACATCAGCAGGCCCCAGAGCGTCGCGCGGTGGCCGGTTCCCTCGACCTCGGGAAGGAAGCCATTAAATACAGTCACGGGCGACGCGGGCCGGCAGCCTGGCGCGCCCAGCGTGTGCCCGCTGGTAGCCCGGTGTGGCGTGACGGTGCGGTCGATCGCTGGCTTGGCCGGGCGAGGCGACGCGGCCCCGGACGTGCAGGCGGTCAAGAGGCTGACGGTGCACATGAGAAGCATTGCTAACGCAGAACCGCCTCGCATACCGTGATTGTCCGCCCGCCTGATGCTCTTCGCCAGGGTGTGCACGTGTCGTTTCAGTGGCATGACTGGGAGACGTGCGCGGTGCTCCGGTTGAGACCGTCCAGCAGCGCGTGAATGACGGTAATAGCCTTGCCGACGCCGAGCGCGCGATCGCCGATCACGTCCGCGTACAGGAATCCCTCGCTGATCCGGATGATCGCGTAGGCCAGGGTCGCGGCGTCCAGGTGGGCGTCGAAGGCGCCGCGGGTGCGCTCGAGGTCGATCAGGTTGGCGAGAGCCGTTGCCGTGCCGTGCCCGGCCAGGCTGCGGCTGCCAGTCAGGATGCGGAGCGCGACATCTGGCTCAGACTCGATGAATGCACGCAACGGCAAATCCCGCTCGATCGCCCGCAACGCGCCGGCGACGACGGCCGCGATGCGCCGGACGCCGGTCAGGTGCGTAGTGGCGAGGAGCTGGCTGGCCACCATACGCCGAGCGCGCCACCAGATGACCTGATCGAGCAGCTGCTCACGGTTGCCGGCTCGGCGGTAGAGCGTCGCGCGGCCCACGCCGAGTTGCCGCGCGAGTGATTGCATGTCCACTCGGCAGCCGGCTAGGTATGCGTCGACGGCCGCTGCGAACATCTCGGGCGGCACACCCGCGGGCGGGCCGATGCCGTCGGGCAAGACGGCGCGGACATCATCGCGGTACTCCGCGCGCACTGCGACTACCGCTCCTGACACCGGCGTTCCCCGGCCCAGCGCAGCTACCCGGCCGGATGCTGGCTGGCGGCCTTGAGGAGGACGTCAAGCTCCTCGACGAGATAGTCCGCCAGCGCGTCGATGTCCGGAACGAGTTCCCGGCATGACACCAGGCCGAAGTGGAGCTGGCCCAGGTAGCCCACGAGGGTGATGTTCAGGCCCTGGCCGTCAGTGATGACCGATACCGGGTAGTGCGCGAGCAGCTTGGCTCCGCACAGATAGACCGGTACGTTCGGGCCGGGGACGTTGGAGATGCACAGGTTGAACGGCGGGAGCCGGTGCAGGACACCAGTAGCGAACACGACCCGGGCGGCTCGGGCAGTGAGAGCCGGCGGCCAGAAGCCGCTGACCTGATCGACCAGACCCTGCGGTATCGCGGCCTGCTGAGCCTTGGCCAGTTGCGTCGCGGCGTGCACTACCTGGACCCGCTCGTCCGCATCGGTGAGGTTGGTCGGCAGCGCAGCCAGCATCGCTGACACCTTGTTGCCCATCGCGGTCGTGCTCGCCGGATCTCGGACGGACACTGGAATCATCGCGATCAGCGGCGAATCAGGCAGCGCGTCATGGTCGGCGAGCCAGCGTCGCAGCGCTCCGGCGCACATCGCCATGACCACGTCGTTGACCGACACGCCGAACGCGTGCTTGACCGCCTTCACGCTGTCCAGATCCACGCTGCGTAGCGCGAGCCGACGGTGGGGGGTGATCTGCTTGTTGAATGGCGCTGCCGGTGCCCGGCCCGGCGTCGTCTGGATGACCTCGCCATCGCCGCGGTTGAGCCCGAGCATGCCGCCGACGAGTGTGCTGAGCGCAGGCGCCAGCGTCGGCAGGACCCGGACCAGCTCGTTTGTCACGCGCACGGTCTCGACAGGCCGCCAGGCCAGCTTCGCCGCGGCCATCGCCATTAGCGCCAACGGGCCTGGCGGACGGGCCGGCGTGAACGGCGCCTGGGCTGGCACCTCGCGCCCTTCGGGCGTGAGATCGAGCAGGATCGTCAGCAGTTCAGCGCCCGACGCCCCGTCGATCGCCGAATGGTGGATCTTGGTGTAGACGGCAGTCCGCCGCTTAGCCAGCCCGGTGATCAGGTAGATCTCCCAGAGCGGGCGGCTGCGGTCAAGCGGGCGCGCATGCAGCCTGGACACCTGCTCGGTCAGCTGCGCGTCCGAACCTGGCCGTGGCAGTGCGATCTCTCTGATGTGGTATTCGATGTCGAAGTTCGGATCGTCAACCCAGTACGGCTGATCCAGGCCGAACGGTACGTTCAGCAGCTTGCGCCGCAGCACTGGGATCAGCGGCAGCCGGTCGCCGAGCACCTGGGTCAGCCGCGCCAGGGTCAGCGGGGCGGGAGCGTCCTTGGGATCGAGAATGCTCACACCGCCGACATGCCCGGTGGAGTTTGTCGTCTCAAGCGCGAGGAACGCTGCATCCAATCCAGTCAGTTGCTGCATGTTGGCTACTCCTAACGCGCGTCACGTACGCGGTACAGCGACTGGAGCGGAACCGGTGGCCGGAATTTTTTCCGGTCGGCGGCTGGGAGGGCGAGCCTGTCCGCGATAAGCCAGAGGGTCGCTGGATCGACCCCGAACCCGAGATGTGCGCAGCGCACCTCTACATTCTGGTGCAGGTCCGTCTCTGGCTCGATGCACGCGCGCCACGCCACGATGCCGTCGCGGCGCGAGTAGACGGATGTCGACGGCACGCCGATGGGCTGGCTGAGCTCCTCACGCGTCGGTGCCCGCCCGTTCGCGTGCAGCGCGCTGCGCCGCTGGTACGCACGGTCGGCGTAGCTCTGTCGGCCGTCGGTCAGGGCGAATGGGCTGCCTAGCGTGATGACTCGCCGGACCTGCGCGGGCTGCTGGCGGGCAAGCTCCCTGGCGTAGATGCCGCCGAGACTCCAGCCGATCACCGAAACCGGACCGGCTGTCAGGCCGACTAGAGCGGCGAGCTGCGCTGGCAGGCCGTCGAGAACGTCAGCTGTCGGGCCGAGATTGCGGCCAAGGTCCCAGCCGCGTACCTGGTATCCGAGCAGGCGCAGGAACCGCCGAAGCACGACAGTGCTGGCGTCCGACGCGAGCAGGCCCGGCAGCACCAGCACCCCGTGCCCGTCACCGCGCGGCGCGAACCTGAGCCACGACGTGGCCAGCGGCAGCCTGGCCAGGTCGGCCACGCTGCGAGCGGGCTCGGTCAGCAGCAGCCCCAGGGATGGCGCGCCTGCGCGCGCGCCGCCCGTGTTCCACGCGGCGCCGTCGTCCGCGGCCGCGTCACCAGGCGCGGCGCCTGCATCCCGCCTGACATCCATCGCGGCTCGATCCCGTCGCGCGCCCGACCCGGCTCTGCTGCCGGCAACCAGGTCATGGCGACCAGGATCCGCAGCTCCGCGACCCCTAGGCAGTCGGCTGATACATCTTTAGTGTATGTCTCACCAACTTCGCCGGAAGGCCTGATTTTTGATGGCGCCATGAGCTTCAACCTGGCAACGATTCTGCGGGAGACGGCGTCTGCGGCGCCGGACGCGCCGGTCTACCGCGCGGGCGGCGTCACGGCGACCTACGGCGAGCTTGATCAGCAATCCGGTCTGTTTGCCGCCGGCCTGCTCGCCGCCGGGCTGGTTCCCGGTCAAGTCGTGGCCGTCCAGCTGCCGAATGTGCCGGAGTTCCTCGTCGCTTACTTCGGCGCGCTCAAGGCCGGCATGACCATGCTGCCGGTCAACCCGCTGCTGAAGGCGGCCGAGCTCGAGCATCAGCTGACCGACTCAGGAGCAAGCATCATGGTGGGCCTCGGCGGCCTGCACGCTGAGGCCGCGAAGGCGTGCGAGCTTGTCGGGCTGCCGCTGTACCTCGCCGGCGGGCCGACCTCCGTCCCCGACGGCGCGCTGCCGCTGAGCGATCTCATGAGTACTGCCCTGCTAGCGCAGCCAGGCGGCGCTATCTGGCCGGGCAGCGCCGACGACACGGCGGTACTGATCTACACCAGCGGCACGACCGGCAAGCCCAAGGGCGCCGAGCTGACGCACTTCCTGCTGTACATGAACTGCACGATCTCAGGCCAGCTTTTCGGCGCCCGGCCGGACGACGTCACGCTCGCGGTGCTGCCGTTCTTCCATGTCTTCGGGCTGTCGTCGGTAATCAACGTGAGCGTCCGGTACGGCGGCTGCCTGTCTATCGTGCCGAGGTTCGAGCCACGGAGCGTGCTGGCCGCGATTGAGGCGGACAGGTGCACGGTGATCGCCGGCGTGCCGACGATGCTGCACGCGCTCGCCCAGCTCGAGGTCGAAGGCCGCGATGTGACGGCGTTGCGGGTTGCGGTTTCTGGCGGCGCCTCGCTGCCCGAGGATGTCATGCGCACGTTCGAGGGCAAGTACGGCATCGAAGTCCTCGAGGGCTACGGGCTATCGGAGACAGGCAGCACTACGTCCTTCAACCGGCCAGGCGACCGTAAGCCGCTGTCTGTTGGCAAGCCGATCTGGGGCGTCCAGATGCGGATCGCCGACAGCAATGATGAACCGCTGCCGCCCGGGCGCGATCACATCGGCGAGATCCAGATCAGCGGCCACAACGTGATGAAGGGCTACCGCAACCGTCCGGAGGCGACGTCGAGCGCCCTGGCCGGCGGCTGGCTGCACACCGGCGATCTCGGCTATGTCGACGACGACGGCTTCTACTTCATCGTCGACCGGAGCAAGGACCTCGTCATCCGCGGCGGTTACAACGTCTATCCCCGCGAGATCGAAGAAGTCCTGTATGCCCACCCCGGCATCCTCGAAGCCGCAGTCATCGGCAAGCCGGATGAGCGGCTAGGCGAAGAGGTGGTTGCCGTCGTCGTGCTGCGCGAGGACGTCAGCCTTGAGGCCGGCGAGATCATCGCATACTGCCGGGAGCGGCTGGCCGCCTACAAGTACCCGCGTGAAGTCAGGTTCCGAGCGGAGCTGCCCAAGGGGCCGTCGGGCAAGATTCTCAAGACTGAGCTACGCGACACGTAACGGCCTCTCAGCCGGCTGCGGCACTTGCAGCCAGGTTGCAGCAGTGCCGTCCCCCTTGCCAAATCCGGGTACGGCGATTTATGACCGTATTAGGCGGCAGCTGGCGACGCCGTCCTGTTCGACGTGGAGGCTGGGATGACAGTCCAACAGAGCGCGGCCAGCGGCGATCTAGCGCGAGGAGCAGTCGGCCTGCGCGAGGTCTTGTTCCAAACACCTATCCGGCCGAGGGTCCTGGGCACGTTCGAGATACTCATATTCCTGGCGCTAGCCATCTGGCTCATCGTCAAGGCCGGATCGGCGAACACCGGCAGCGTGCCCACTCTGCACTTCGCTACGATCAAGGGTTACCAGGGGTTCTCGGGCGTGATTGCCAGCTCGATTTACACGATCCTCGCGTTCCTGCTCGGCCTCGGCGTGCTGATCTACCTCTACGTCCGGCACCCGTCGCGGCTGCCAGAAATGAAGCGCGTGTTCAAGGACGAGCGGGCGCCCGTCGGAGCGGCCGTCGCGAGCGGCGAGGCGTCATGACCGAGCAGGAGGGGTTCATCAGCGTCCCAGGCGGCCGGGTCTGGTATCGGTCCGTGGGGGCGGGCGGTCCGCCGCTGCTGTGCCTGCACGGCGGTCCCGGCTTCACGCACCATTACCTGGAAGCGCTGGAAGCGCTGGCCGACCGGCGCCAGGTCATCTTCTACGACCAGCTCGGGTGCGGCAACGCCGACCGGCCCGACGACGTCTCGCTGTGGACGGTTGACCGGTTCGTCGAGGAACTGGCGCAGGTGCGCGCCGCGCTTGGCCTCGACGACCTGCACCTGTTCGGCAGCTCGTGGGGCGGCATGCTCGCCATGCAGTATGCGCTCGACCGGAAGCCATCGCTGCGAAGCCTGATCCTGTGCGGTAGCCCGGCCAGCATGATCCGTTGGGTGCGTGACTGCGACGAGCTACTCGCCGCGCAGCCCGAGGAAACCCGCAGGACGATCCGCGAGCATGAGCAGGCGGGATGCACCGCCTGCCCCGAGTACCAGGCGGCCATCCTCGGCTTCTACCGCAAGCACGTCTGCCGCCAGCGGCCGTGGCCCGCCGGGCTCGAACGGTCGTTCGCCGAGGCGGGCTACCAGGTCTATAACACCATGAACGGGCCGAGCGAGTTCACGGTCACCGGCACGATGAAGACGTGGGACATCATGGACCGGCTCGGCGAGATCGCTATCCCCGCGCTGCTCATCGGCGGCCGGTACGACGAGTGCACCCCGGCACACATGGCTGAGATGCACAGGCGGATGCCGGGCTCGCAGCTTGAGACCATCGAGGACGCCTCGCATTTGTGCTTTGCCGAGCAGCCGGACGTCTTCAATAGCCTGGTGAACGCCTTCCTCTCCAAGCGGGACGCGGCGGCGAGTTAGCCGGCGGGGTCAGCCGCGCTGCTCGGGACGGGCGGAGCTGAGCAGGTCGCGCACGATGGCGCTGTAGCGATCGAGCGCCGAGCGGCCCTGGCGGGTGATAGAGATCGAAGTCCGGGCCGTCACGCCACGCCCGGATCTGACCGTCGTCACGTACTTTGCGGCCTCGAGCTTGCGCAGATGGGTGATGAGATTGCCCGGCGTGAGGCCAATCACCTCGCCCAGGCGCGTGAACGACAAGTCGTCGCCTTCGGGCAGCGTCGCGAGCGTGACCATCATGCGGAGCCGGGCGGGTACGTGTATGACCGGGTCGAACTCCTCATCGTTCATAACTGTGCCTGTAACGGACGGCGGCGATTGCAAGGAACGCGACGCCGACGGCCACCGCGTCGACCGCCCACACGGCAACGGGGCCCGCGAAGCCGCTGCCCGCTGCCACCGCGACAAGCCACAGGCCCAGGCCGAACACCGTCCAGTCGACCGCTCTGGCCGCTCCTAGGGCGATGATCACGCCAGTGAGCAGGAGGGGCGCGGCTGCGCCGTACACGCCGAGAACGGCGAGGCTGGCGCCCGCGTGGTCGAGGGCGGCCGCCAGGGTGAACAGCCCCGCAAAACCGATGATGCTCGAGACCGCGTACATGCGCCGCTGCCGAGCGGATGAGCACGCCAACGCCCCGTACGCGAGCAGGTACATCAGGCCCCATGTGGTGAACAAGACGGGGTACCGGTACGTGAGCTGATGCCGCGTGCTCGCCTGCCTCGTCGAGAATCGTCGCCGCGTGCTGACACAATGCGGGCATGACGAGCGAGCGGATCGAAGTCCAACGCACCATTCAGGCCGAGCCTGCCGCGATCTTCGCGATCCTGCGCGACCCGCAGGGTCACGTAGCCATCGACAGCTCGGGCATGCTGCAGTCGGCCGAAGGCGAAGCGGTGAGCGCGGTCGGCGACAGCTTCGTGGTGCACATGGACCGGGAGGCGCTGAACGACTATCCGGAGCTCGGTCGCTACGACGTGACCGTCAGGATCGCGGTATTCGAGCCGGACCGAGAGATCGCCTGGACGATTCTCGGCCGCATCCGTCCGCAGATCGGCCACGTCTACGGGTACCGGCTCGAGCCGACGCCACACGGCACGCTCGTGACGTCGTACTACGACTGGTCCAACATCGATCCGGTATGGCGCGACGCCGGCATCTTCCCCGTTCTTTCCGAGGGCGCGCTGCGCGCGACCCTTGGCATCCTGGCCCGGACGGTGACGAAGGGCGAATTGCAGCCCAGCGCACCGGCCGACACGCAGTCTTAGCGCGGCCGCGGCGCGGTCAGGCGCAGCCACACCGCGGCGTCGGGTGGCAACAGCTCGCCGTCGAGTGGCCCGCTGGCCAGCAGCAGACCGCCATGCTCGGGCAACCGCGCCGGCGCGCGAGAGATGTTGACCACGCATCGCACGGCGGCCCCCCGGTCGAACGCGAGCACGTCATCGCCGGCCGGAACCCACGTCATCGTCCCATCGCCAAGCGCCGGCTCGGACCTGCGGATAGCCAGCGCCGACCGGTACAACTCGAGCATGGAGTCGGGCGCGCCGGTCTCGGCCGCAACGGTCAGCTCGCACCAGGCCTTGGGTTGCGGCAGCCAGGGCGCGGCGCTCGCTCCCGGCGGCGAGAAGCCGAACGACGGTTGCCGGCCCGACCACGGCAGCGGCACTCGGCTGCCGTCGCGGCCAGGATCGGCGCCGCCGCTTCGGTACCAGATCGGGTCCTGACGCAGCTCATCCCCGATGTCCTGCACTTCCCATAGGCCGAGTTCCTCGCCCTGGTAGATGTAGACAGATCCGGGCAGCGCCATCGTCAGCAGCGCGGCCGCTCGGGCCCGCCGGGTGCCGAGGGCCAGGTCGACCGGCAGGTCGTGAAAGTAGCTTCGCCGCGCCAGGCTGAAAGCGGTGTCGGACCGGCCGAGGCGGGACACGATGCGGTCGACATCGTGGTTGGACAGCACCCAAGTCGCCGGCGCACCCACCGGCCGGTGCAGAGCCAGCGTGTTGTCGATGACCTGGCGCAGCTGCGCGGCGTCCCATGGGCATCTCAGGTACGGGAAGTTGAAGACGGTGTGCAGTTCGTCCGGGCCGACGTACCTGGCCAGCCGCACGGCATCCGGGATCCAGATCTCGCCGATGAGGACCCGCGCAGGGTAGTCGTCGGCGACGGCTCGCCACGAACGGTAGATCTCGTGTACGTCGTCGCGGTCCGAGTAAGGGTGCAGGGGACCCGGCGGCGCGTCGGGCGCTACCTCGGGCAGTGCCGCGTCCTTCGTCAGCAGCGCCGCCGAGTCGATACGGATGCCGTCGGCGCCTCGCTCGAACCAGAACCGCAGCACGTCCTCGAACTCGGCCCGCACCTCTGCGTTTGCCCAGTTGTAGTCGGGCTGCTCCGGAGCGAACAGGTGCAGGTACCACTCCCCTGGCGAGCCATCGGACTCGCTGACCCGCGTCCAGGCCGACCCGCCGAAGATTGATTGCCAGCCGTTGGGCGGCAAGGCACCGTCCGTGCCCCGGCCGGGCCGGAACCAGAACCGCGCGCGCTCGGGTGATCCTGGACGCGCCGCCAGGGCGGCCTGAAACCACGGGTGCTGATCCGAGCCGTGATTCGGCACGACGTCGATGATGATCCGGATGCCGAGCTGGTGCGCCTCCGCGATCAGGGCATCGGCGTCAGCGAGCGTCCCGAACACCGGCTCGATGGCTCGGTAGTCGGCGATGTCGTACCCGGCGTCCGACATCGGCGATGGGTACCACGGATTGAACCAGATCGCGTCGATGCCGAGGCCCGCTAGGTATGTCAGGTGCGCGCGCACGCCAGCGAGATCGCCGATGCCGTCCCCGTTCCCGTCAGCGAAGCTGCGCACGTACAGCTGATAGATAGCCGCACTGCGCCACCACGCATCGCCGGCCGCTGGCCGGCCTGGGCCACCAGAGCCGACGCCGTGAGAGTCGTGATCTAGCACGAATACCTGCTTCCTGTCGTGTTCGGGCAAGGCTGGGCTAACCATGCGGCTCGCGGTCCGGTGCGGGTCCCGTGGCTCACAGCCGCACGGCTAGCAGTGCTGCTTGTGTGTGCGTTCGGAGAGCGGCCCCCGGCCGCGCGATTCAGCCTCTAATGCCTCCGGCTGTCAGGCCCGCCATGATGTTCCGCTGGAAGATCAGGAAGAAGACGATCGTGGGGACCGCCGCCATGGCCGACGCCGCGATGATGAGGTTTTCCGGCGTGCCGACCGACGCTTGCCAGATGCCGACGTTGAGCGTCTCTCTCGTCGGGGTGTACCCGTATTGGACCAGCAGCGGCCAGAAGAAGTCCTTCCACACCGCGACCAGGCCGAAGATCGATACCACGGCGAGGATCGGCCGCGAGATCGGCAGCACGATCCGGCGCAGGATCGTCAGCCGCGACGCGCCATCGATCTGGGCGGCGTCGATGTAGTCGGTCGGGATGGAGTCGAAGAACCGCTTGAGCAGGAAGATGTTGAACGCGTTGGCCACCGACGGCAGCCAGATCGCAGCGGGCGAGCCGACGAGGTTCACGTGCAAGATCGGCAGGTCGACGACCGTCACGTACTGCGGAACGACGAGCACCGTGGCCGGGATCATGAGCGTCGCCAGCATCAGGAACAAGATGACGTTGCCCAGGGCTGGCCGTAGCTTCGACAGCGAGTACGCGGCCGTGACGTCGAACACGAGCTGGAAGGCCAGCGCGCCGAAGCCGTAGTAGATGGTGTTCCACAGCAGCTTGGCGACATCGAGCCGGTTCCACGCCGTGACGTACGTGCTCGGATAGACATGGTGCGGGTACAGGGTGGGAGGAGTCGCGATCGCTTCCTGCGTTGACTTCAGTCCGTCCGCGAACAGGAAGTACAGCGGGCCGATGAATACCAGGGTGAACACGACGATCACCAAGGTCAGGATCACGCCGTAGGTGATCCGGCCGCGGCGGCGGTTGAGCTGAGCGCTCGAGATGAGCGTTCTGGTCGCCGTCACTGTTCGCGTTCGCTTCGCCGGGCTGGCTTCAGTCCGACGCCGCGCCAGCCGGGGACCGGCGGTTACGAATCCTGCCATCAGTCCTCCTCCTAACCGCGCTCGCGAGTGGCCCACAAGAAGCCGCCCGAGAAGACGGCGAGCACCACCATGAGGATCACGCCTAGCGCCGATGCGCTGTTGTAGTTGCTGGCGCCGCTGTAGGCGAAGGCGTACTGGTATATGAGCATCACCACGGACTGGGTGTTGTTCCCGACGCCACCGCCGCCGTTCGTCAGCACGAACGACTCAACGAACATCTGCATGGTGGCGACGACTTGCAGCATGAGCAGCAGGATCAGGATGAGCCTGGTCTGCGGGATGGTGACGTGGCGGATTCGGCTGAACAGCCCGGCGCCGTCCAGCTCGGCGGCTTCGTACAGCTCACCAGGAATGTTCTGCAGCGCCGCGAGGTAGATCAGCGTCGCGGCGCCCATGTTCATCCACGTTGACGCCACCACCACCGAGACCATCGCCGTGCTGATGAAGCCGGTGCCAGGCTGGAGCACCCATTGCGACGTCGGCAGGTGCAAGATCCGCAGGACATCGTCGAAGAGGCCGTACTGGGGGTTGTAGAAGTACGAGAACAGCAGCAGCGCCGACGCGGGCGGCAGCATCACCGGCAGGTAGACGAGGATTCGCAGATACCCGCGGGCGTGCCGTAGCTCGTTCAGCAAGATCGCGACGCAAAACGGCACCGCGTAGCCGATGACGAGCGCAAGCAGCGTGAACTCGAGCGTGTTGCGCCAGGCCTGCCAGAACATCGGGTCGTGGATGATCCGGGTGTAATTCCGGAAGCCAGCCCACGTATAGCCGCCGCCGTACACGGCCTTCTGGAAGCTCATGACGACTTCGCGGACGATCGGATACCACGAGAAGAATGTGAAGCAGAGCACCGCCCCGATGAGAAACGCGTACGCCGACAGGTTGCGCCGGACCCGGTGGCCGAAGCGGCCCGCGGCTGCCTGCCTCGTGGCGCCCGGCCCGGCCTTGGCCTCGCGCAGCGTCACGACGTCTGCCATCGGACCTCCTGTTGCGTCTGCCGAACTTCAGGGGCGGGGCCCGGAGCTAAGCGTGGGGGCCGGCCCCGTCCGGCCCCCACGGTTTGATCACTTGAGCAACTATGCGCCGCTGTTGGCCAGGATCGCGTTGACGTTGGCCTCCGCTGTCTTCAGCAGCGACGCGATATTGGCGTTGGGCTCGGTGAGCACTGCGAGCATCACCGGGTCGAGCGCGTGGTAGACAGCCTGAGCGTCGAGCGGCTCGCCGACGCCGTTCTCGTTGGCCTTGACGAAGGACGAGTAGTACGACGTGTTGACGGTCCCGTACTTGGTCCGCAGCGCGTTGATGCTCGCACCGGTCGCGCCCTGGAATAGTTCGGGCTCGGGGAAGCCGACCGGCTGTCCGCCTGCCTTGATCCGGGCGAAGTTGAACTGGCCCTTACCAGGAGTGAGGTTCTCGAAGGTGATCCACTTGATGCCGGCCTGGATCTGCGCGGGCGTGTCGCTCTTGGCGAACATGTAATCGTTGCCGCCCGACAGTGAGCCGGCGGGCGTGCCCGTCGCGCTTGGCAGCGGGCCCATGCCGAAGTCGTTCACGTTGCCTTTGTCGGTCGGCACGATCACGTTGTAGATGTCGTCGGGCGCGGCGATGTACATGCCGAGCTTGCCCTGCGCCATCTGCTGCTGAAGCGAGCCCCACGCGAGGCCTTGCGTTGCGCTCATCGCCTTGTCGGTGAACCGGAGCGCGTGCAGCGCGGTCAGGACGGCCATGCCGTTGGTGTTGTTGAAGTTCGCCGTCGGCGGCGCGGTGGTGCGATTCACCATCGAGCCGCCAAGAGCGTCGATGTATGAGGAGAAATGCCAGCCGCCGGTGTTCTGCGCGCTGTAGTCGCCCCAGCCCTCGATGCCGTTCCCGAGCGCGGAGATCTTCTTGGCGTCAGCCTCGACCTGAGCCCAGGTCGTCGGCGGGTTGCTGGGGTCGAGACCGGCCTTGGTGAACAGCGTCCGGTTATAGATCAGCCCCTGCGTGTAGTTCGAGGTCGGCAGGCCGTACAGCGTCTTGCCGGCGGTCACCGCCGCCATCGAGCCGGGCACGATGTCGGCGAGCGCGGGGACCGTCTTGCTGTCGACGTAGGGGGTGATGTCAGCAGCCTGGCCTGCCAGCAGCACCTGCGGCAGGTCAGTGAAGTAGGTGTAGAAGACGTTCGGCTCCGTGCCAGCCCGCAGCATGGCGGTGAAGGTGGCCGGCGCCTCGCAGGGATAGTTGAAGACGCTCTTGATAGTGATGTTCGGGTTGGCCTTCTCGAACAACGCCACGTCCTCGAGCCACTGTTTGTGCTGCACGGGGAACTGGGCCGCCGGCGGCGCGCAGTTGATGCTAATGCTCACCTTGCCGCCCGACGAACTCGAGGCGCTGCCGCTGGAGCAGGCCGCGGCCCCGAGCCCTAGCGCTGCCACGGCGGTGACGGCGCCGAGCTTGCGGCCGCCGGACCACCAGTGAAGCTGTCTGCTCATCGATCAATCCTTCTTCCTTGGGCTGAACGTGGGCGATCTCGGGCACCCGGGCCGCGGTGGCAGCAGGGCGTGTCTGGACTTGGCCGCGTTCGGGAATGATCCCGAATCCGGCCGACTCGCGCCATGCCCTTGGGCGCCGTCCGTTGTTGCACCGAACATACTGATGTCAACATCTGAGAGCAAGATATTGATGAAACATTGCAAGGACACAACTTGATTACGAGGATCCTCGCGTGTGCCGCGCTCGCTGCCATGATCTGAGTAGATAAGAAGGGAACGGGATCGAGTCGACACGAGTCTAGTGATCCAAATCACGCAAGCTCTTGCCAATGAATGTCGTATTGTTGCGGCATGACGCGAACTCCCGCCCGACGGCTCGCTGAGGTCGCCCAGAAGGTCGGGGTCAGTGAGGCCACCGTAAGCCGGGTGCTCAATGGCAAGGCCGGCGTGTCCGAGAGCACCAGAGAAGCCGTCCTCACCGCCTTGGACGTGCTCGGCTACGAGCGCCCGACCCAGTTGCGCGGCGACCGCGCGCGCCTCATCGGGCTGGTGCTGCCTGAGCTGCAGAACCCTATCTTTCCGGCGCTCGCCGAAGTGATCGGCGGCGCGCTTGCACAGCGGGGTTTCACGCCAGTGCTCTGCACCCGAACGGCCGGCGGGCTGTCCGAGGCAGACTACGTCGACATGCTGCTCGATCAGCACGCGTCCGGGGTTGTGTTCGCCGGTGGCCACTACGCCGAGCTCGCCGCTCCCCACGACCACTACCGGCTGCTGCACAGCAGGGGGATCCCGGTCGTGCTGGTCAACGCTGCGATCGACAACCTCGACTTCCCGTGCGTCTCCACCGACGACGTCATCGCCGCCGGTCAGTCCTTCCGGCACCTCGCGTCGCTAGGTCACGAGCGCATTGGCCTGGTGCTCGGGCCTGAGGATCACATGCCGTCGCGGCGGAAGCTGAGCGCATTCCGTGACCACGTGCAGCGCGCCGGCCTTGCGGTGGCGCCGGTCGAGCACGCGCTGTTCTCGCTCGAAGGCGGCCAGGCGGCCACCGCCCGCATGCTCCGGCAGGGCGTGACCGGCATCATCTGCGCAAGCGATGTCCTCGCACTTGGCGCGATCCGGGCGGCCCGCCGAGCGGGCCTGTCGGTCCCGGCGGATGTCTCGGTCGTGGGGTACGACGACTCCGGATGGCTGAACAGCACAGATCCGCCGCTGACGACGGTCCGCCAGCCAATCGAATCCATGGGTAAGGCTGCCGTTGCGCTGCTGGTGAACCAGATGGAATCCGTGCCGATGCCGCACGAGGAGCTGCTGTTCGAGCCCGAGCTCGTGGTTCGCGGCTCGACCGGTCCGGCGCCGGTCCGTTCGGTAGCGCCCGCCGCCGTCGCGGCCAGCTGACGGCTGGCTAGCGCCAGGTGAGGCCGGCCGCCGGGTCGGACACGTTGAGGTGATCCTGCACTCTCGCGAGGTGCAGCCGCATGGCCTCGACGGCGCCGCCGGAATCGCGGGAGCGGAGCGCCTCCACAATTGCGCAGTGATCGGCTTGATACAGGCTCCGACGCTCCGGCGATGACCTGCGTCGCTTGAGGTCGCCCCAGACCTGCCCGTGCCTGGCGGCTTCGATCGCCGCGTACAAAGAGGCCAGCAGCGGACTGTGGCTCGCCGCCATAATGCAGCGGTGCAGGGCGAGGTCACAGGCCTCGAATTCGTCGAACGTCGCGGCCCGGTCCCCGAGCGCGAGGCACCGGTCCATCTCCTCCAGGTCGGCCGCGGTGGCCCAGGCCACCACCAGCACCATGGCCGGCGGTTCGAGCAGCCGCCTTATCGTCATCACGTCCGCAGGCGCGAAGTCCGCGCCGGGTGACTTGGCGGCGCCCCCGCTGACATCGGCACGACCACCGACCTGGCTTAGCCGAGCGTCCTCACGCAAGAACGTGCCGCGGCCGACTTCACGGGAGATGCTGCCCTGAGCCTCTAGCAGCGCGAGAGCGTTGCGCACCGACGACCGCGTCACGCCGAGATCGAGGCTCAGCTGACGCTCTGTCGGCAATCGCGCGCCGCCTTGCGGGCTCGCGTCCTGCGAGCGCGCAAGAATGAGCTCGGCGAGCGCGAGCCCGCGCTCCAGGTGGCCCGTCGCCGTCGGCACGGTCGCGCGCGGCGCGCCGTCCACAGCGGCGGGTTCGGGTCTCGCTACGTCAGGATCGGGTCCCGGCAGTGCTGCCACCATGCGTGCTCCGCTCCATCCAGGCTCGGTCTACGGCCGGGCTCGCTCGCATCCGATGGTTGAGCGCCGCTCCCGTCGCCACGGCCGTCCCGGCCGTCCCGAGGTCTGCAACCAATCCTACCAATGGTCGAGTCGAATTGTTACATCAGTTGTAAAGCAATTGGCGTTGTGATCTCTTGACCACATTAGTCCGCCGACCTATGCTCGACCAATCGGCTTGCGGCGACCAATATGGCCGATATGGTGACCGGAGGTTCCCCGATGAGGCTCGCCACGATTGCCACCCCGCGCGGACTGCGACTGCACGTTCAGGCCCGCACCGGTTACGTGGACGTCGGCGACGAAACTGGCGACCCGGCGCTTGCCTCGATCCGGGATGTCCTCGATGGCGGCCAGGCGGCCATGGACGTCGTTCGCGGCCTGCTGGACCGCGACGGCCGGGCGGTCGAGCCCGCCGAATTCGGGCCCGCCGTGCCCGAGCCGCGGCGCATCCTGTGCCTCGGAGTGAACTACCGCGAGCACGCCATCGAAGGGGGCCGGGACGTGCCGACCTGGCCGGAGGCGTTCGTGCGCGGCGAAGGCAGCGCCATCGGTCCGTACGCCGACCTGGTCAAGCCAGCGCTGACGAGCCGGTTCGACTACGAGGGCGAGCTCGGTCTCGTCATCGGGACCGGCGGTCGTTACATCCCGGCGGACAAGGCGCTCGACGCGATCGCGGGCTACGTGATACTCAACGACGCATCCGCGCGCGACTGGCAGCGTGCCGCCACACAATGGACCGGCGGTAAGAACTTCGAGGGCACCATGCCGATCGGCCCGGAAGTCGTCACGACTGATGAGGCCGATGTCTCCGACGCCGCGCTCACCACGACGCTGAATGGCGAGGTAATGCAGTCGGCGCGTATCTCGCAGATGATCGTCGACATCCCGAGCGCGATCGAGTTCTTCTCCTCGTTCACCCGGTTGCGGCCAGGCGACGTGATCGCGACAGGCACTCCAGGCGGCGTAGGGTTCGCCCGGCAGCCGCCCGTGTGGCTGCTGCCAGGCGACGTTATCGAGGTCGCCGTCGAAGGGCTCGGCGCGATTCGGAACCGGGTCGTCGCCGAGGACGCGGATCTGACCGACTGGCGATGGCGCCCGCCGGGTTCGACCGCGGTCGGGTTCTGAGCCGGCCGCGCCACCACCACAATGAGCGGGCTCGCACCGGCGACTGCCGACGGACCCGCACACAACCGATTGCAGAAGAGGTTCACCACTAACTCATCCCACCGAATACTGCGCGGAGGCGAGGAATATGTTCAGGTCGACCGAGCCCGCGGCCGGGGCCGCGGGACATCTGCGATGTGCCGGAGCGGGAGGCGCGCGGCCCGGCCGCGCGGCCCGCACGCTCGCGGCAGTAGCGGCAGCGGCACTGGCGTGCGGCCTCGCGGCGTGCGGCAGCAGCCCGGCCAGCGGCGGCGGCAACGGCTCGATCGTCTTCGCCGACGTCGCCCCGTTCAGCGGCCCCGACGCTGCGCTCGGCCCCACTTACCTGGTGTCCTGTCAGGGCACCACGAACGCCATTAACAAGGCCGGCGGTGTCCTCGGCCACAAAGTAAGCTGCACATCCGCCGACACCAAGGGCGACCCGGCGGACGCCAACCCGGCCGTCGGCAGCCTCCTGGCCCGGACGCCCAACCTCTCCCTCGTCATCGGCTGCACGTCAGACGAGGCGGCGGCGGTCGTCCCAGTTATCAACAGCCACAAGACCGTCATGTTCTGCATGACGGGTCAGTCCGAGTTCGATCACACCCACTACGACTACTTCTACCGGCTGGTCCCGCCCGACCTCGCCGAGTCGTACGCGATGACCGTGATCGCGCAGAACCTCGGCTACAAGAAGATCGCGCTCGCCTTCGGCAACGACATCGGCTCCCAGACGTTCGTGCAGCCCGCCGTCTCCGCGATCGGCAAGGCTGGCATGACGCTCGTCGCCAACGAGACGCTGGACCTGAACGCCACGACGTTCCGCACCGAAGCCGAGAAGATCGTCCAGGCTCATCCTGACGCCATCATGACCGAGGCGCTCGGATCGGCCGACCCGACCCTGTTCGCCGAGATCAAGCAGCTCAACAACGGGCGCATGATTCCGATCATCGGCACCTCGGCTGCCATCTCCCCGGCCTTCTACCAGGCGGCGGCAAAGGCTGTCGGGGCGTCCGCGTTCGCCGCGAACTTCCACGCCGACAACCTGGTGACGGCCACCAGCGGCCCTGCCTACAACGCGTTCACGCAGGCGCTGCTAGCGGTCAAGGGCAAGGTGGCGAACGCCCAGACCGGTAACTTCACCACCTACTTCACCGCGCCCGGCGCCGTGCACCTATACGACGGCATGAACCTCGCGGCGCTGGCGATGATCGCGGCGGGCAGTACCGACACCGCGAAGTGGAAGCCCTTCATCGCGACCATCGGCGACGGAGTGCCCGGCGCCGTGGTGGTGAACTCCTTCGCCCAGGGCGTCAGGGAGCTCAAGGCCGGCAAGAAGATTCGCTACGAAGGACCCGGCGGCCCTACGAGTTTTGACGCCTTCCACGACTCCCCTGGCATCTTCCAGATCGACACTTACACCGCGGCCGGCGCGGTACAGGTGTCCGGGAACATCACCTCCGCGCAGCTCCGCGCGGTCTCCGGGTGATCCGATGCACGCAACCCTGCCTGGCCGCTCAGGACTCGGCTTCGGCGGCCTGCCGCGGCCAGGCAGGGTGATCGGATCGTGAGCATCTTCCTCGCGTCCGTCGGCTTCGGGCTCATCACGGCGGCGGTGCTCGCCATCGCCGCCGTCGGCTTCACGCTTCAGTTCGCCGTTACCGACGTGCTGAACCTTGCGTTCGCGGCGATCATGACGCTGGGCGCCTTCGTCGCCTACTGGATCAACCAGGCCGGGGTGTCGGTGTGGGTGGCACTTCCGGCGGCAATGGCCGTGTGCTCGGCCATCTCGGTGCTGCTGAACTTCCTTGTTTATGCCCCGTTCCAGCGACGGGGATCATCACCGATCACGATCGTGATCGTGTCGCTGGGTATGGCGCTCATCATCCAGTTCGGCGTGCAGGCCATCGTCGGCGGCGTCAACGTCTCCTACACGATGGGCCAGGGGACGACGCTCAGGGCCGGCGGGCTGATCCTTACCACCGTCCAGCTGGTGATCATCGCCATCAGCGTCGTCGTCATGGTCGCCGTCTATGCGCTGCTTCGCTACACCAAGCTCGGCAAGTCAATGCGCGCGACGGCCGCCAACCGTTCGCTCGCGCGGAACTGCGGCATCAGAACCAGCCGGGTGATCACGATCACGTGGGCGCTGACGGGCGCCCTGAGCGGCCTCGCCGGCACGGTGTTCGCCATCGACATCGGGAGCTTCGGGCCGACCAGCACGGATCTGTTCGTTGTGCTCATCCTGGCTGCCGTGTTCCTGGGCGGCCCGGGCCACGCCTATGGAGCCATGCTCGGCGCCTTGCTCATCGGCATCGCCACGGAGGTGAGCGCGGCCTACATCCAGCCCGACTACAAATACGTCATTGCCTTCGTCGCGCTGCTCGGCGTGCTCTCCTTGCGGCCTTCTGGTCTATTCGGCGCACGGGCCTGAGGGGAGGCAGGGAGCCACATGTATTACCTCGTCACGGTCGTCGTGTACGCCGCGGTCGACGTCATGTCGTGCCTGGGCCTGAGTCTGCAGTTCGGCGTCGGCGGCGTCACCAACTTCGGCTTCATCATCTTCCAGGCGGTCGGCGCCTACGCGGCGGCGATACTTTCGCTTCCGTCGGACTCGGCTAACGGCGGCTTCCAGACGTACATCGGCGGCCTGCACCTGCCGTTCCCGGTGCCGCTGATCGGGGCAGCCCTCGCCGGCGCGGCGCTGGCGGTGCCTTTCACCCTGCTTGTGGGCAGGCGGCTACGCGGGGACTTCGCGGCCGTGGGCTTGCTAGTCGCTGCCGTCCTGATGAACCTGCTCGTGATGAACTACAAGCCGTTGTTGAACGGCGACGCTGGCGTTGCGCTGGCGCCGGCGCCGCTGCGGTCCGACGTAATGACGACAGCATCGCTCGGATACCAGTGGGGGTTCGCGATCGCGGCGGTTGTGGTCGCCGCGGGCGTGTACTGGTTCGTGCGTCATATCACTGAGTCGCCTTACGGCCGCACTCTGCGCGCGATGAGAGACAACGACAAGGTTGCCGATTCGCTTGGCAAGGACCTTCGCTCGCTACGGACCGGCGTACTGCTGCTAGGCGGAGCGATTGCGGGCTTGTCTGGCGGCGTCCTCGTCAGCTTCATCAGCGTCTGGTCACCAGCCGCGTGGACCTACGCCGAGACGATCGTCCTGTTCGCCGCCGTCATCATCGGCGGCCGCGGTAATCACCTGGGCGCCGTGCTCGGCGCGATCATCGTGCCGGTCGGGTTCGAAGAGTCGACGCGCCTGATCGCGAATTCGAACCCGAGCCTGCCGCCCAACCTGCTGCCCTCGCTCCAATGGGTCGCGATCGGCTTGCTGGTCGCGCTCTTCTTGTGGTTCCGGCCGCAGGGCGTCTTGCCGGAGCGCAAACGCGTGATCGCCTTGCCCGGCAGCGCGGCGGAGGCCGGCCGGCCGTCGGCTCGCATCCCGGTCAGCGCTCCGCCCGCGCCCGGCCCGGTACCTATCACGAGCGCCGGGCTAATCCCGATGACCACGGCCGGGTCAGTCGGTCCGGCCGCCGCGATACCGGCGGCTCCCGCGCCTGCGCCGCAGCCGGTGGCGCCGGCGGCAGTCACGCCGGAGACGCTGGCCGCGACGCCGGCACACGACATCGTCTTGCAGGCCATCGACGTCAGCCGTGACTTCGGCGGCGTGCACGCTGTCTCCCATGTATCGCTGGCGGTGCGACGCGGCACGCTGACGGGGCTGATCGGCCCGAACGGCGCGGGCAAATCGACATTGCTAGCGCTGCTCGCGGGCACCGACAACGTCTCGGCCGGACACATCGTGTACCACGGCCAGGACATCACCAGGGTGCCCGCGTACCGGCGGGCGCGGCTCGGGCTCGTCCGGACGTTCCAGCTTGCCAGCGAGTTCAAGCGACTGACGGTGCTCGAGAACCTGCTCTCGGCGACGCCTGGAAACCGAGGCGACTCGTTCCGCGGCGCGCTGGCCGGCCACCGGTACTGGGGCGCCGACGAGGCGTCGGCGATCGCCAAGGCGGCCGGGATACTCACCAGGTTCGGCCTGGAGCCGCTCGCCAACGAGTATGCAGGCGATCTCAGCGGCGGGCAGCGACGTCTGGTGGAAATCATGCGGGCGCTAATGACCGATCCGCAGATGCTGCTGCTTGACGAGCCGATGGCGGGCGTGCATCCCGAGCTGGCCCGGCAGATCGGCGGCGCGCTTGTCGAGCTGTGCCGCGACGGTATGACCATCCTGATGGTCGAGCACGAGCTGGCCATCATGGACGAGTTCTGCGATCCGGTCATCGTGATGGCGGAGGGCTCGGTGCTGGCCGAGGGCACGATGACGGAGTTGCGAGACCGGACTGAAGTCGTGGAGGCCTACCTTGTCGGCTGACGGCGCCGTATCGCCTCGCTCCGAGCACCGTGACTCGGACCACACCGCCCGTGGCGAGCGGATCCAGGCCGAGAACGTGACCGCTGGCTACGGCGGCGACCCGGTCATCAGGACAGTGTCCGTTCAGGCCGCAGCCGGTCAGGTCGTGTCGCTCGTCGGCCCGAACGGCTCGGGCAAGAGCACGCTGCTTAAGAGCCTGGTCGGGATCGTGCGCGTCTCGACTGGCCGCGTTAAGGTCGGCGAGCGCGACGTCACTAATCTGGCCCCGGAGGAGGTCGCGCGCGCAGGAGTCGGCTACGTGCCGCAGGTAGACGACGTGTTTGCGCCGCTCAGCGTTCGGGAGAACCTCGAGATGGGCGGTTACCTGCTGCCCAAAAAGGAGATCGCTGGCCGCATCGAGCATGTGTTGACCGTGTTCCCCCGTCTCGCCACGATGGTCCAGCGGTCGGCGGGCAAGCTCAGTGGCGGAGAGCGGAAGATGCTAGCCATGGGACGGGTGCTGATGCTCGAGCCGGCTGTGTTCCTCCTCGACGAGCCGACCGCGAACCTGGCCCCCGCGATCGCGCAGTCATTGCTAGCAGACCACGTCCGCCAGCTGGCCGAGCGCGGCGCGGCAGTGCTGATCGTCGAGCAGCGGGCCAAGGCAGTTCTCGCCATCTCCGACTACACGTATGTCCTCGGCGGCGGCCAGCTGCGGATGCAGGGGACGCCAGCCGAGCTGACCGGCAGCCAAGCCTTCGTCGACTCGTTCCTCGGCGGCCGAGCCGCTACCGCGGGATGACCGGCAGCAACAGATAACCGGGGCGCGCGCCACCGGATATCAGCGTGGTCTGCCCGGCGAATATCTCGGCCGGGCGGTCCGCGGGCTCGTCGTGCACAAAGATTCCGTTGCCGCGCATCGTGACGCCGAAGGCGCTAGGCCACGGGCCGTCTCCCGGCAGTTCGAAGTCGCGGCCCTGCACGGATACGCCGAGCCGGTACCCGGCCGGAATGATCACCGACGTCGGCCAGATTTCGACATCGACCTCGACCGCCTCGCCGGGTGTCAGCGGCGCATGTTCGTCGTGTCTATGCCAGGGCCGGTACTCGAGGCTGCGCTCTGGGTCGGTCTTGCGGTGCGACGCGCGTAGCCAGCCGAAGCCGACGCAGCCGTTCGGGTCCTGGCCGCTCACGAACGTCACGTCGCGGCCAGCCGGATCGGTGACGCGCAGGGTCAGAAACAAGTCGGCGTCCACAGTCGACGACGCGATCGTGAGTCGCGCGGCCGCCGGGCCGGTAATCTCCAGCTCCTGTGCCAGCGGCTGCGTCCAGAATGTCAGGCCGTCACCGAGAGCGTCGAAGGTCGCGCTGCGCAGGTCGGCGTCCGGCTGCCCGGCCAGCGCGCCCGCCGCGATGTCGAGATGGAGCTTCGTCCACTGCGTACGCGGGAGCGGCCAGGCGGCCTCGGCTCGCTCCTCGAAGCTGCCGTCAACGCGGCGAACCTGGAGGACCACCGGCGGCTGCGTCTCCCACCCGGTGTCCTCGCCCTTGAGGAAGTACCCGAAGAAGCGCTTCTGGAGCCGGACGCCGTAGTCGGTGTAGAACTCCACCCAGTGCTGGAGCCCGTGCACCTCGAGCCACTTCCGGGCGCTGGAAGCCCGGCCGTAGCCCTCGAAGTTGCCCCGCGTGTGCAGGTGATGGGCCCAGTTGGCGGCTGACAGGACCGGGACGGTTATCTTCTCCAGGTCCGGGCTGCGTTCGCGGTAGTAGCCGTCGTCGAGCGCGCGCGCGAGAACCGCAGCCGGGGTGTCGGCCACGTTCCCGTTCAGTTCGCTTTTCGTCAGTGTCTCTGGTCCGGCTACCGTTCCGCCGGTCACCCGGTGCCTGGGCCCGCGGTCGCCGACGCCATGCTGGACGCCCGCCACCTGCGGCGGGTACCACTGGCGGACGAAGACATTGAGTATGCCGCCGTGCCGGGTGAAGTCGCGGTAGAAGTCGCTGCCGCCCTCCCAGGGGCAGATCGCGGTCAGGTGCGGGGGCTGGAGCGCGGCGACCTGCCACTGATTGATCGCGTAGTACGACACGCCCAGCAGGCCGACCTTGCCGGAGCTCCACACCTGCGCCGCGGCCCACTCGATGCACTGGTAGTAGTCGCGCGTCTCACGGGCTGAGAAGATGTCCAGGTAGCCCGGTGACCGGCCGGCGCCGCGCGAGTCGACCCTGATGACGACGTAGCCGTCGGGCACCCACTTCTCCGGGTCAACCGTCTCCCAGTTCTGGTAGCGGTTCGACGAGCCAGCAACTGCATCCGGATGCTCAGCCTCGAGGTTCGCCCACTGGCGCGGGAAGCCGTCCTGGAACGCGAGCCACTTCGCATACGGGCCGTGCGTCATGATCACCGGATACCGGCCGTCGTCCTCTGGCCGGAACACGTCGGCGCGCAGGACCAAGCCGTCGTCCATCGGGATCGGGACGTCCCAGTCGACGCGCATGCCGTCAGTGTCCCTGACCGGCACGCACGTTGTCAGTCGCCCGGCGCCATCGCTCGCACGCCCGCGATGAACACGTCGACGCCGAGCTTGTAGTGGATGTCCGGTTCGCAGGACGACATCGGCTCCGCCGCCTCGACTAGTCGCGGGAAGCGGTCAGGCGGCAGCAAGGCGAGCCTGACCCGCGCACGCCGCTGTTCTTCCGCGCGCTCGGCCTCGGTGAGCCCAGGCTTGAGGCCCTCGCTCATGACCAGCATCAGCCCGGTCCAGAGCGCGCTGCGGGCGATTTCGGCCGCCTGCCCGTTATCGAAGCCCCCGCGCCGCAGCACGTCAAGCGCCGTCTCAGTCGCGAGCAGCGCGGCATCGCTCTGCTTCTCCCCCGCCAGGATCAGCTGCGAAGCGCACGGGTGGGACCGCAGGACGTCCAGCAGCGACTCCAACAGGCCGCGCATCTGAACGTGCCACGGGGCCGCCCGGTCGATGTTGGTGTCGAGCTCTCGCCAGACCTGGTCACCGAGGGCCGCCAGCAGTTCTTCCTTGTTGCGGAAGTGCCA
The DNA here is from genome assembly GCA_035472835.1 of Streptosporangiaceae bacterium. Classification (GTDB taxonomy): domain Bacteria; phylum Actinomycetota; class Actinomycetes; order Streptosporangiales; family Streptosporangiaceae; genus JAJYUU01. Next base: position 46,489 of record DATIOU010000045.1, read on the forward strand.
GTACAGCGCCATTGGCGTCACGCCGAGTTCGGTCGCGAGCCGCCTGATCGTCAGCGCGTCCAGACCTTCGGCGTCGGCCACCGCGAGCCCGCGCTCGACCACGACCTGCTTGCTCAGCCTGGTCCGCTCTGCTTCCTGTGCGTTCGTTGCTGCCATCACTTGACAACTATACGCCGTACAAGGCAAGGTAGCCAGTAGACATATACGACGTACATGAGTGTCGTACGAGAGTTTAGTACAGGTACTTAGTACGAGGAACGGGAGAGGAGCCCGGGCCGATGTCCAGACGCTGGTGGTCGCTGGTGGCGGTGTCGCTCGCCACGTTCATGACCTACCTCGACAACAACGTGACCAATGTGGCGATACCCACCATCGAGCGCAGCCTGCATCTGTCCCTGGCCGGGCTTGAGTGGGTGGTCAGCAGCTACATCCTGGTCTTCGCCGGCCTATTGCTAGCTGGCGGCAGGCTGGCAGATCTCTATGGCCGGCGCCGGCTGTTCCTGGCGGGCCTGGCCGTATTCACGATCTCGTCCCTGGGGGCAGGGCTTGCAGGCAGCGGCGGCGTGCTGATCGCCGCGCGGCTTGTGCAGGGCCTGGGCGCCGCGCTGGTCGTGCCGACGACCCTGGCGATCATCATGGCGACGTTCAAGGACGTCCGGGAGCGGACGACGGCGATCGGCGTCTGGACCGCGATCGGCGCGATGGCACTCGCGTTCGGACCGCTCATCGGCGGCTTCATCAGCCAGCATCTGCACTGGGGCTGGATCTTCTTCATCAACGTCCCGGTCGGAATCGCCGCGTTCGTGATCGCGGTCATATCGGTCGGCGAGTCCCGCGACCCGGCCGTGGTGCGGCGCCTGGACCTGCCGGGTCTGATCACCTCCGCGGTTGCCCTCTTCTCGCTGACCTATGCGCTCATCGAAGGCCACGACAAGGGCTGGACCTCGACGCTGATCATCGGAGCGTTCGCTCTCGCGGCGGTGGCTGGGGCCGCCTTCGCTGTGATCGAGTCCCGGACCGCGCGCCCGATGGTCGAGATGCGGCTGTTCCGGTCGCGCGTCTTCGCTGGCGGCACGGTGACGATGATGCTCTGGGCGTTCGGGATCTTCGGCATCTACTTCTTCACCTCGATCTACCTGCAGTCGATCCTGGGCTTCTCGCCAACGAAGGCCGGCCTGGCGTTCGTGCCGATGGCACTGTGCATGGCGCTGTTCGCTGGGCTCGCCGGACCAGTCTCGCGCGTGCTACGGCCTGGCCAGACGGTCGCGATCGGCATGGCGGTCATGGCGGTCGGGTTGTACTTGTTCTCCCGGCTCGGGGCCGGCGCGGCCTTCACGAGCCTGCTGCCTGGTTTCCTGATCTTCGGAGCCGGGGCCGGGCTGATGAACGTGCCGCTGACTAACGCGGTGCTGCACTCGATGCCGGCCGAACGGTCGGGTGTCGCGTCTGCGCTGCTGAACGCCTCGCGCGAAGTCGCCGGCCTGCTCGGCATCACTGTCATCGGCGCGGTACTGCGGTCGCGGCAGGGCTCGGCTCTTCAGCACGGTGCCCACCCAGGCGTCGCCTACCTGGACGGCTACCACGCCGGCCTGATCGTGACGGTGGCCCTGATAGCCGTCGGCGCGGTGGTCAGCTACGCCGCGCTGCGGCGGATCCCGCTGCAGGCGCCGGCAGGAGCCGTGATCCCGGCCGAAGCCGCCGAGCTGCCCAGTTCGGCGGAATCCGATCTCGCGGGCTCGGCCCTGCGGTAGGGCAGGCTGGCCGGCGGTATGGCAGGCTGGCCGGCTCGCCGGGTGGCCCGGTGACGGCCAGCCCAGGCCACGTCGGCCGATCACCGGGCCCGGCCGCGTCCAGCGGCCGGGCTCGATCCATGTGCTGACCTGACCCGGCAAGCGCAAGGCCCAGGCTCCGCGGGCGTAAGTTGAAGCCATCCAAAGGGCGGCTGGACCGCGGCGCCGCGCCCTGTCAGTCCAGAGGATTCATGGCGGTGACAGATGCCGGTCAGGGCGCGACCCGCCGACGAACCGGTCGTCACCCAGCCGGGATCTGTTGTCGATCGCCGGTTCAGGGCGAGGCAACGATTCCTGGGCCACCCACCAGTCATGGCCGGGCTCGTCACCGCGGCTGGCGCCGTTGTCTGGGTAGTCGCGTTCCCCCGGGTCGGAACCGATTTGTCGGCGGCCATAGCGCGGGCGGGCTGGGCCAGCCACTACCCGGCGTCGGGATACCTGTTCAGCTGGTACGGCGGCTTCCATCCGGCTGGCTATTCACTGCTCGCGCCGTACGCGCTCGGCTTCATCGGCACGCGACTCGCAACGGCCATTGCCGCCGTGGTGTCTGCGGTGCTGCTCGCGAACTTGCTGTACCGGCACGACGTCGCCCGCCCCCGCGCTGCCGCGGTCTGGGTGGCCATCGCGATGTGGACCGAACTTTCGGCTGGACGCGCGCCCTTCACGCTAGGCCTAGCGGCCGGGCTCGGCTGCATCTGCGTCGTCGATGCCAGCCTGTACCCGCCGCACGGAGCACCGCTGCCGCCATCGCCGCCGCCCCGCGCCAGGGCCATCGCCAGGCTCGCGCCGGTCGCTGCGATGGCGCTGCTGTGCTGCCTGCTAAGCCCGGTCGCGGCGGTGTTCCTGCTCGTGGCCGCGGCCGCGTTCGCCGTCGGCCGGCACTTCGCGGAGGCCATGGTGATCGGCGGGGCGGCGAGCCTGCCCCTTGCCGTGATGGCGCAGTTCACCGACGGCGGGAGGCAGCCTCTCCTGGTGCAGAACTGGTTGCCGCCCCTCGTCTTCGCGGCCATCGTGCTGGTCCTGGTCCCGCGTCGATGGCTGCTCGTGCGGGCCGGCGCCATCATCTACGGCGTCGGCGTAGTGGTGACGCTGGCCATTCCGGCCCTGATCGGCTCGAATGTCGCCAGGCTGGGTGAGCTCCTGGCGGGTCCCGTCCTCGTCGGAATGGGCGATTCGCGGCGCCGGTGGCTGCTTGCCCTAGCGCTTGCTGGTGCAGCCGTCTGGCAGGTAGCGCAGCCGATCGCCGATCTTCGGCAGGGCAACGCGCCGCCGTACGCCCCGCAGACAGCTGCGCTGGTCCGCGAGCTTCGCCTCCTGCACGCCGATACGGCGCGCGTGGAAGCGGTGCCGCAGTACGGCCACTGGGAATCACAAGAACTCGCGTCGGCGGTACCGCTGGCGCGCGGCTGGGAGCGACAGTTGGACATCAAGCGCAACCCGCTCTTCTACGGCCGCGTCCTGACTCCGGCGGCGTACTTCGGCTGGCTGCGTTCCAATGCTGTGCGGTACGTCGCCATCTCGATCGCGACTCCCGACCCGGCGGCCGTCGCCGAATCCACGGCCATACACGAGGGGCAGCCCTGGCTGGTGCTTGTCTGGCAGAACACGTACTGGCGGCTGTACCGGGTGCTCGGCGCCATGCCGCTAGCCAGCGCGCCGGGGACGGTGGTTGGCAGCACGCCAGCCCAGATCACGCTGCGCATGCGCCGGGCCGGCGCCACCATCATCAGGGTCCATTGGTCGCCGCTGCTCAGTGCGCCCGGCGCCCTCGTCAGCAAAGCGAGCCTGTGGACGCGCCTCACGGTCCGACATGCCGGCACCTACGAGCTGCAGGGCCGCTACTGAGCTCGACGTCTGACCGACCGCTCGCAGCAGACCTCGAAGGCGGACTCAGTCGGCGGACCGCAACCGGTCAGCCGACAGCCGCCCGGCGTCAGCTGCGCGGCGCAGGAAGTCGGCCACGACGGCCAGGTCCGCGTCACTGTACGCGGTGAGGATCTCGTCGAGTGCGGCGTT